>JAFGJB010000048.1 GCA_016929295.1 Candidatus Zhuqueibacterota bacterium
CAGGGCGCAGGCCATGCCGCCCATGCCGGTCGTCTCCTGGCCGATGAGCCCGAACTCGAGCGGGATTTTCTCATCCTTGATCCGGCCCTGCATGTGACCGGCGCGCAGCTGCAAGATGATATAATCGGCATCGGCAAAAGCTCCCCTGGCATCCATCGTCGTCAGCAGATTGATGTCCGATTTCGCCTTGCGCAGCATCCGCTGGGCAAAGGCGGAGACAATCTTGAATTTGGCCTCACTGGCCGGGACATCGAGCATGACTATTTTTTCAATGGGCACAACAGTTGAAATATTGATCAATCCCTCGATCAGCTCGGGCGTGTAGGTGCTGCCGCCACCGACGATGCATATCTTCATTCTTCTATCTCCGCTTCTTTATACGATGCGATGATCCGTTCCGCGCCCTCGCGCGTGAGCGATAGTCCAGCCTCCTTGAAGGCGAGAAAGAGAGCACCGACGACCGGATCATAGTCCGGATAGATGATGTCGAGGTCATATCTTTGCGTCAGGGCCAGCTCGAGCATCCTGGTCAATGGCTGATATTGTTGGCGAAAAACCGACCCATCCAGGACGAGCTTGAAAGTGCGTTCGTCCTGAAAGAGCGGATGAAATTCCCGCACAATAGCCAGCACCTCTTTGACCAGCGTCCAGCAGATTTCCAGCGCCCGGCCGTCACCCAGCTGCGCGGCGCCGAACAGCGTCTCGACAACCTTTTTCACCAGATCGCTGTTCATTTCAAGATTGATGACATCAGCATTCGATTCAACGTTGAGAGCACGCGGAATCAAACGCGATAAAATCGTCGGAAAATCGCGGCCGTCTTCGGAGCGAACAGCTGCCTGCAGCGCGTAGGATGCGATGGAATAGGCGCCGAGCACGTCGCCCAAAACCTCGGACAGGCCGCCGATACGCATGCGCTCGCCTCGCGCATTGACGGCGAAATTGGTATTGCCGCTGCCGCAGGTGACCACCATGCCCGGCTGCCCCAGGGTGCCGCTATGCAGGGCAATCCATCCGTCATTGTCAAACTGAAATGGCACGCCGATCGTCACTTTAGCAAAAGCCTTTTCGAGTATCTGAAAATCCGTCGGTGTATCAGCGCCGGCGGCGCCATAGTAGATGGCCGCCAGTTCATTCAGGGAGATGCCGGCAGAAGCGACAATTTTCGCCACACAATCGCGCAGGCGGCGCACCATCTCGTCGGCGCCGATCTCCTGATAGTTGGCGCCGGCTCCGCGCAACACACGCAGCACAGCGCCATCAGCGGGGGCCAGGGCGTAGAGGGTTTTGCTGTTGCCGATGTCGATGCCCAAAATATATTTATCAGATCGCATCAAAATTCCACATTTTCATTTCCAGCAAGATATTTTACCATTTTTATAATTCAGTCCGTGCAAACGATCTAAAATTTAAGAATTCAATCCCTTTCACTGCCGGGTCAATATTTCCATCGTATACAAGGAATGATCTCTGAATTCGATCCGTAAATAATTTCTGAAAGTAATTCAATCCTTTCATAAAATCAGCACTGAATGTTTGTGCTGCTTTTATTTCAACAGGAATTAAATTATGCCCCTTTTTGTACAAATCTTAAATTATACTTTATATTTGTACAAACCTAAAAACATAAAATATAAAAAGCAACAAAATCCTTTGCTTATATGCAAAATCTCTTGCATTTTCTGATTATTCTGGAATTTTGAAGAGTTCGAGGCCACCTCCAATACCAAAGCGAACTCTTCCCTACAAAGACGGCCTCATCCTATCTCATATCACATTTTCAACAAATTTGTTCTTGCACATTGATAGAGTCAATCACGATGTCGCTCCTTCGTTTATTTTAGCGGAGGCAGAATAAATGTCGCGAGAGAATATCATTCAACGCCGCAAAACAGGTCAACTCGCCGGCAATTCATCAAAATCGGCGCCGCCACGTTGGCGGTTTCTCTAGTGGGCGCCGGCGCCTCTAAAATTATTTCGCAGAAAAAAGCGGCGCCACCGCACTTCCGCGCGTCAAAAGACAAGCCGAATAAAAATCCTGCATTTATCATGCTCAAGAATCCGGATGGAACATCCCTCTGTCTGGCGCCAATGTCCGATGGTGGTTTTCTCAAGCACGAACTCAATCCGGCTGCAACAGCACTCCATTCAGCCTGCGATGGTGTAAATAGCATTGCTAAAATCGCTGCCGAAATGAATAAAGAGCACAAGCTTGCCGAAGGAGATGTCCGTTCCTTTTTGAACGCGCTGGAAAAACAGCAGCTCATTGTCACGGATGCGAGGAAAGTGAACCTCTTTTTCCGGGTTGTCCGCCATGAAAAAGCCTGAGATCACCACCGAGCTGTTTACATTTCCGCACCAGGGGCAGCACATTCTCTACGCACCGTTTCGCCACACCATGCTGCTGGTGAATGATGCTACGGTGAACCTGCTGGCGGATATTGAATCGGGTGACTTTAAATGGATTGGCGACGAGGCGGCACATAAAACCATCAAACTACTGCGCGAAAAGGGCATTCTCGACGGTCAGCGGACAAATGGCCACAGGCGCCGCAGAGCCAGAAATTCGAACCCACCGCCGTCACCTTATTTCCCACCAACCAGTGCAACATGCGCTGCATCTATTGCTACGCCTCGGCGGGTGAAAACAGTCCCAAGTTTTTGCAGTGGGAGGTCGCCAAAGCGGCCATTGATCTGGTCGCTGCGAACGCCAAGAAACTCGGCGTCAAACATTTCTCGGTCGGATTCCACGGCGGCGGCGAGCCGACGCTGGACTGGAGGCTGTTCACCCGCTGTGTCGAATACAGCAAAAAGGTCTCTGAGGAGATCGGCATCAAAGTGCTGAATTCCGTCGCCAGCAACGCCGTTTTTAACAACAAGCAGATGGACTGGATTCTCAAGAACCTGAACAGCATGTCCATCTCTCTCGATGGTCCGTCAGATGTGCAAAACTACCAGCGACCGCTGGTCAATGGCAAACCATCATACGATATTGTATTCAAGAATCTCAAAAGACTGGACGAGGCTGGTTTCAATTACGGTCTGCGCAGCACGATTACGGATTACAATGTCAGACGAATGAGCGAGATCGTCGAGCATTTTTTAGATAATTTCAAGACCAAGCAAATTCACTTTGAGCCGCTGTTCTTTTGCGGCCGCTGCCACACTTTTAAAATTAATGCGCCAAATTACAGGATGTTCATGCGGGAATTTCTCAAAGCCATTGTCATCGCCGACCAACACAAGGTAAGGCTTGCTTACTCGGGCCTGCGGCTTGGCGGCCTCACCAGCACCTTCTGCGGCGCCTGCGGCAGCAATTTCAGCGTGACGCCTTTTGGCGACGTGACCTCCTGTTTTGAAGTGACGGAAAAAGAGGATCCCCGTTCGGCTATTTTCTTTTACGGAAAATGGCAGGACGCGAAAAAAGAATTTGACATCCAGGAGGACAAACTCGACTATCTGCGCTCATTTCACGTGCAAAACATCTCCTATTGTCGCGACTGCCTGGCCAAATGGCACTGCGCCGGCGACTGCCTGGCCAAGGTGGCGGCTGATGCGGATGTCGAAGGCGAACGTGATTCGAACCGCTGCCGGCTGAACCAGGAGATCACCAAGAGACGAATTATGCAATTTTTCGTAAAACCGCCAAAAGATGAGAAGGTGACAAAGACAAATTGAAGACAAGTGGCGAGCTAAATAGTGTCTGACCGAAAACTACGTCTGTCACCCTGAGCGGAGTCGAAGGGTGGGACGATCGATGCTTGCACACATCCCTCGACTCCGCTCGGGATGACAGATACACTAGTTTTCGGTCAGACAAAAAATAGGCTTTTAAAAAGCTGACGAGGCCAATAAAAAACGAAAAACCTAAACAAGTCACTCCCGCGAAGGCGGGAGCCCATTTAGCGGCGACAATAGATTCCCGCTTTCGATGGTGTGCAGAATAATGCCTATTAAAAATCAAAGTCAGGCCGGTGAAGGCCGGGATCTATTGCAGGGTGAAGATGGGCCCAATGAATGGGTGCCTGCCTTCGCAGGTATGACTTGGCAAGTTTTATTTTTTTGATAATTGGTATCAGACTAAAGAGAACAAGCGACAACAGTCCCCTTTGCAGGAATGATGTGGAATAGAGTTTTTTCAACACTCTTTCGCAAGACTTTAGCACAGAAATGATGTCGGAGCTAAAAATGCCAAACAAGCCCAACTATCGCATACACAAAATACAAAACGCCAAAAACCTGGCTCGCCCGATGGTAAAAACCGTCGTGGAGCTGAAAAAGCCTGGATTGGAAATGCACATCGAGCCGCCGCCGACAGGCGATGCGCCCGACACCTGCACCGGCAATCCGATGTGCTATTGCGTCGGCGTCAG
>JAFGJB010000049.1 GCA_016929295.1 Candidatus Zhuqueibacterota bacterium
AACGATTTCATGGCGATTGGAACTATACAATTTTGACAAATAAAAATCTCTAAAGTTGACCAAGTTATTTATGCGCGAGCCCTTAGATTGAAAAACGCAAGATATTGTGCCATGACTCTTTCAGGTAACGCTGGTCGTGTAATTGTGCGCGATTGGATTGAAGGAAGGTTTGAAGAATTATTAGCCAATATTGAGGCATGGTTCGAAGATCTTTCGATTGTATCTAGAGATGGCTCAACGGTGGTTAGAAATCACAAGTTCTTCTCGCTTCTCGCAGCTCCTGTGCGTGATTTGAAGGATATTTCTAAGCCTATGGCGGGAATATTGTGGTATGCTGCGCTTAAGCGACAACCAATACCTCACCACTTTATAGCTCAAACTCTTTTGCGTATTCGTACTGACATCATTATGGATGAACCCGCAAGGCATGCAAGATATGGTTTATTGAAAGCGTACTATAATCGAATAAAAGGAGGAGCCATCATGACGGAAAAATTGAACACTGAAATCGACAACCCCGCATATCTGTGCGGTCGAATTATGGCGCTGTTGGCCGATATACAACAAGTCGCGATGCCGAACGTTGGCGCTGGTGTGATCCAACGCTACTATGGAGCCGCAAGCGCAACGCCTGGCCTTGTGCTCGGACGCCTGGTTCGTTTGGCGCAAATTGGCCATCTGCCGAAAATCGAAAATGACAACTTGCGTTACTGGTTTGAAAAACAAATGGCTCAGATTTGGCAAAGATTGGACGCGGCGCCGCCGGCTGTGCTTGATCTTGAGGGTCAGACGCTATTCGCGATGGGCTATTATCAACAAAAAGCTCAGCGCTATCAAAAATCCGAAGAAAAAGAAAACAACAATTAAAGCTTAAACAAAAGGAGCATATTATGTCAGACGCATTAACCAATCGGTATGAAATTCTTTTTCTTTTTGATTGCGAAAACGGCAACCCAAACGGTGATCCCGACGCTGGAAACGCTCCGCGCATTGATCCTCAGGATATGCACGGTCTTGTTTCGGATGTAGCAATTAAGAGACGAATAAGAAATTATGTGCAAACGGCTTACGGCAATGAAATGCCTAATGCAATTTTTATTGAACACTCTGGAAACCTAAATGTGGCTATTGCTCGCGCTCATGAGGAAGCAGGTGATAAGCAAATTAATGGGAAAAAAGGTGCAACCAAAATGGATGTGGCAGAAGCGCGTAATTGGATGTGCCAAAACTTTTATGATGTTAGGACATTCGGTGCAGTTATGAGCACAGGCAAAAACGCGGGGCAAGTTCGAGGGCCAGTCCAGGTTGCTTTTTCCCGATCCGTAGATCCGATAATGCCTTTAGATATGTCAATAACTCGCATGGCTGTGGCCAAACCAGAAGGAGAAGTGGGGAAAAAAATGACATCAAAAGAATTGCAGGAATGGACAGACGAACAGCCTGAAGATGAACTCCGCACAATGGGGCGAAAATCCTTGATTCCCTATGGCTTGTTTATCGGCAAAATGTTCATTTCTGCTCATCTTGCGAATCTAACCGGCTTTGGAAAGAAAGATTTGTCACTGCTTCTCGAAGCACTAATAAATATGTATGAGCACGATCGTTCCGCCAGTAAGGGAATTATGACCGTACGGCAGCCGATTTATGCCTTTAAACATGTAGGAACTGATGATGGCGATCAAAGCCAGCGCCAACGTCAGGCTATGCTTGGTTGCTGCCCCGCCCAGGTTCTTTTTGATGAAGTAATCCAGGTTGAAAAAAATAACGATGCTATGAAAAATGACGGTGTAAACGTGCCACGAAAGTACGGACACTACAGAGTCGCGGTTTATGAAGATAAAATTCCAAAAGGAGTTGAGCTTTTACGTCTGCCGCAAGAATTGGAGAAAATATAATTTTCATTCTGAACATGCAAAAATTTTAAAGAATGAGATATATGCTTGATGACGATGACTTTCTCCCCATCTCCGCGTTGCAGCACTATATCTTTTGTCCGCGCCAATGCGGGCTCATTCATTTAGAGCGCGAGTGGAAGGAAAACATCCTCACCGCGCGCGGGAGCATAGAACACGAACGCGTGCACGACGGCTATAAGGAATTTCGTCGCGGACGACGCCAGCTTTCCGGCGTGACGGTTCGTTCGCGAGCCTTGCAGCTGCAGGGACAAATCGATGTCCTCGAATTGGAGTTGATCGATGCCGATGGCCCGGATAACCTGCCGTCGTTCGGCCTGAAAGGATGCTGGGATGTCTATCCCGTTGAATTCAAACACGGTGAGCCAAAGCAGAGTGACTGCGATCGCGTGCAGTTGTGCGCGCAGGCTATCTGTGTGGAAGAAATGACCCGAGTGCCGATCACCACGGCTTCGCTTTTTTACCACCGCATCCGGCGCCGGGAAGATGTGCTCCTGGATGAAGCGCTGCGCCGCAAGACGACGGCGGCGGCGGAAGGATTTCGCGCTATGTTCGAAAGCGGTGCGACACCACCGCCGGTATACGGGCGACAATGCCGATCTTGCTCACTGATCGATATCTGCATGCCCAAAAAAATGGCGAGAAATGCAACGCGCTATCACCAACTGTTATTCACCCAGCAGGAGGTCTCGGATTGAAGCACATGCCAAACACCCTATATGTGACGCAGCCGGAGTGCCATCTGACCAAAGATGGCGAGACCGTGCTCGTTAAAAAAGGTGATGAAAAATTGCTCCAGCTTCCCATCCATACGATCGGGCAGATTGTCTGTTTTGGATTTACGATTTACATCTCGCCGCCGTTGATGGCCTTTTGCGCGGAGAACGGCGTCAGCATCGCCTGGTTGTCGGAGAGCGGCAAATTTCTCGGCCGCGTTGAAGGCCCGGTCAAGGGCAATGTCCTGCTGCGCCGGGCTCAGTATCGCTGGGCCGATGATCCCGCACGAGCCCGGTCGGTGGCCAAATGTATTGTGGCTGCAAAGATTAACAACAGCCGGATGAATTTGCAGCGCTTTTTGCGCAATCAAGGGGATGATGCACGAAAGGATGAGCTGCAAGTGCAAGTCGATAAATTGGCACGGCTGCTGCATACAATCGAATCATGCGATACAATGGACAAGCTCCGCGGCATCGAAGGGGAGGCGGCGAGCGCTTACTTTAGCGTTTTCGATCATCTCATTTTGCAGCAAAAGGAAGCGTTTCGTTTTTCCGGCCGCAATCGCCGGCCGCCGCTCGATAGCATCAATGCCATGCTCTCTTTTGTCTATACTTTGCTCACGCTGGACATCCGCTCGTCGCTCGAGACCGTCGGTCTCGATCCTTATGTCGGATTTCTGCACGTCGATCGCCCGGGAAGACCCGGTCTCGCGCTCGACCTGGTGGAAGAATTTCGCGCGCCCCTGGCGGATCGGCTCGTCTTGAGTCTGGTCAATTTGAAACAGGTTCAGGCCGATGGTTTTGTTACGGAGGGGAGCGAAGTGAAAATGACCGCAGAATGCCGCAAAACACTCATCAGTGCCTATCAAAACCGTAAAAAGGAAACCATTCAGCATCCCTTTTTGGATGAAAAAATGGAAATCGGGCTTGTGCTGCAGACGCAATCACGTCTGCTCGCCAGACATATTCGCGGCGACATTGATCTCTACCCGGCAATGATTTGGAAATAGCAGAGGACATACAAAATCATGATGGTGCTCGTATGTTATGATGTAGAAACCGTAAAGCGTGAAGGTCAAAAGCGTCTGACCAAAATCGCAAAAATGTGCAAAAACTATGGTCAGCGGGTGCAAAACTCGGTGTTCGAATGCAAGGTTGCTCCGGATCAATGGGAAAAGCTGAAGGCTTTACTGCTGGAAATCTACAAGCCGGAAGCTGATAGTTTGCGATTCTACTATTTGGGTGCAAACTGGCACAACCGGGTAGAACATCATGGCGCCAAAGCGACATATGATCCAGAAGGAACATTGTTGGTGTGATCGCTAACTGCAAGTACCACGGCGCTGTGCTGAACATTCGCGGTGCAATAAAAACAGTGGATTGATCATGATAATGGCTCAAGTGATGATAAAAAATAGGAGGAAAGTAAAACATCGGCGAAATGCCGCCCATAACTTTATGATTATCAAGCCCTAAAACACAGGGCTGTCGCGCCTCGCGCGGGCGCGTGGATTGAAACTCACCGAGGAGATCGGTCTCAACGAGGCGCTGGAGGTCGCGCCTCGCGCGGGCGCGTGGATTGAAACTGGACCATGCGGGGAATATTGAACGACTCGGATTGTCGCGCCCCGCGCGGGCGCGTGGATTGAA
>JAFGJB010000050.1 GCA_016929295.1 Candidatus Zhuqueibacterota bacterium
CTTTTGCACGCTTGAATGGGCGTGTGGACGGTGTAAAAAGGCAGGTAGAGAAAGAACGGTTTTTCGCCAGTCTCTTTGAGAAATTGAATGGATTCGTCCGTCAGGCGATCGGTGAGATACTCACCCTCCGCGCCGTCGACCAGCTTGGGATTGCGATAGGGCGAATAATAGCTGGCCGGGTGACCCATTTCGTGGCCGCCTTTGTTGATATCAAATCCCTGATCTTCCGGATAATAGCCCTCGCCGCCCAGATGCCATTTGCCGGCCAAAAATGTGCGATAGCCGTTCTCGCGCAACATCTCGGCGATGGTCAACTCGGCGTGCGGCAGTTGATGCTGATCTTGCGGCCCGAAGAGTTTTCGATCGTGCGGATCATCGCCGGGAATCCAGTCGGTGATATTCAGGCGTACCGGATGGCGGCCGGTCATGATGGCGGCGCGGGTTGGCGAACAGACCGGACAGGCGGCATAGGCGTCGGTGAAGCGCATGCCGGTTGCGGCGAGCCCATCGAGGTTCGGCGTCTCGTAAAAAGTGCTGCCAGTGCAGCCGAGATCAGCCCAGCCCAGATCATCGACAAGTATGAACAGAAAATTAGGTTTACGAGATTTCGCGCAATGGAAAAAAGCCGAGCCGGCGAGTGCCGCGGCGCCCACGTGCTGTAAAAATTGACGACGATTCATGGAATTTCCAGGTTGGTTATTATTAATTATAACATTTCACGTCTGCCGTTTCACGTTTCACTCATCCGAGTGTTCTAAATATTGCCAAAATAACAAGATTTTTCAGGAGCATAGAATAAAATCACTCATACATCGCCGGCAGCTCTTTCTCAAAAATGGTGAATGGATGCTGATAGAATTTGATAAAATCGGGCGCGCTCGCGTGGCCGGGATAGGGGCCGAAGAAATGGTCGGTCGATTGGTTCCGCCACACCAGGGCCCACGCCGTCTTTTGCGCATCGGCGTTGCTTAATACAGCAGCGAGCAGATAGTTGCTCCACCAGTCGCGGATCGCCACCTTGTCGATGCCGACCTCGGTGAGAGCGGACACCTTGCCGCGCGCCTCGGCCATCCTGGCCATGACCGCCAGCGCCTCGCCCAGATGGCTCACATGGGCTTTATCCCACAGCTGATAGTAATCCATGCCCAGAATATCGACCCACTCGTCGCCCGGATAGCGCTGCAGATAGTCGGCCTCGGAACTGATCTCCTGCGGCGAGATGGCGTAGAGCAGATGATGGAGAGCGTGCGTGTCGCGCAGGTAGCGCACCGTCATTTTCCACAGGGCATTGTATTCTTCCGCCGTGCAAGCCGAGGCGCCCCACCACGGCCAGGTGTGATTGTGCTCGTGATAGGGCCGCAGGATGATCGGGATGGGCGCGCCGGCGTCGCTCTGCAGATCTTTGAGAAAGGCGGCGATCAGATCGAGGGTGCGCAGATAGACCGCGTGGTGACTGCCGCCCGGTAAGATATTTTTCACCGCCGGCGAGTTATCCCACGAGTTGCCGCGGCTCACCGGATTGTCCAGGTGCAGGCTGATGGTGTTGATGCCGCCGCGCGCATAGGCCTGTTTGATCCAGCTCTTCATCTGCTGAAAATTGACGCCATCCAGATTGGCTTCATTGCCGATATCGCCGAGATCCCAGCCATATACCGCCGGATAATCCCCGCACACCTCTCGCACATCCGAGCGGCCCGGCGTCGCGATCCAGCCAATGCCGTAAGCGAGATCGTCCTGATGGCCGAAGAGCAGGCCGGACTGGGCGAGGGTCTTTAAATTATTGAACAGCGCCACAGTCGCCGGCGTGGCCAGCGAGTCCACCAGCACATTGTTGGTGACCTGCTCATTCGGTTCTTTTTCAGTCGGCGTGTCTTTGCCACAGGCGGCGAGGTAGATGAGTGGCGCCAGAAGAGAGAGCATACACTTCATTTTACGGGACATGATACGACCTCATTGGAGTTGTGATGCGTTTGCGAACGGCAGCCAGGCGCCGTTCCAGTCATAGTATTCGAGAGCGTGAAACCTTTTCTTGTAGTCATAGTGCGATGGCTGCCGGTAGGCATAGCCGAGATAATAGTATTTTTTCTGATATTGAATGGAAAAGTGAATGGACAGCAAAATGAGATAGATGCCGAGGCTGCGCCTCGATTCCGTTGGCTCGAACATGGCATAGATACCCGAGGTAGCCACGTCTCCGATATCCCAGAACGTCACGGCCGCGAGGTGGCTGCCATGGAACAGGCAGATTTCTTTCGCGCAACATGGAACGGACGCCGGCTCTTCGCCTAAAAAAGAAAAGAGCGAATCGGGTACATGATCGCTGAAACGGGTCTTGTGTCGGTCGAATAGTGTCGTTTTCTCCTCATCGATGCAAGCGTCACGCACTTGAATTTGCAGATTCTGATTTCGGCGCCAGACTCGGCGCTGACTCCTCGAGGCCTGAAAATCGGCGACTCGAACGCGCAGCGGCACGACATGTTTGACATTTTCGCCATGGCCAATGACGCTGTAGCGAAAAAAATAAGCGCCAAAGTGGCGCCAGCCGTGCGCCCAGGCGGCATCCATTTGCGCGGGGGACAGCTTTTCCTGAAAAGAGAATTCATTTATGATAGCGTCGGCTGAGGACATTGTCGTACCATTTTCATTATCTTTTTGAATATAATAAATGAATTCGACTAATTCCCCTATTAAATGTAAATTGTCAGCTGACCTGCATGAGTTAAAAGCGCCTCGCACAAAGACTCCAAGACACAAAGAAACAATTGGTTAGGTTCCGAGCCCTGTTCGTCCATGGATTCGATTCCTGGACGCCGCGTGAGCCAGGGCTTCCAGGCCTTCGCACAGGGAGCGCGACCTAAGCATGTTTCTATTATTTGTCGCGATCGCCCTGGATATTCATCGTGGGCGTGAATTGATAGGGGAGATTTGTCCCCCCTCGGACGGATCGGGACTGTATCAAAAGGCATAAAAGATCAATTCACCGCCAAGATCGCAAAGAATTCGCGGAGGTCGCAATGTCAAAATATTTATAGTGTTATCCTTTGTGCTCTTTGCACTGCAATGCAGCAACATCGTGTTTTTTCGGCAAAGTTTTTTAGCTTGAAAGCTAAATAATATAACCGCTGAGCACGCCGCGAAGCGCAGAGAAAAACGAGGTGCTTTGTTTCTACCGTGTTGACGGCAAATTAGTGCAGATCCTCTTCTCAAGCATTTATTACTTTGCTTCAATTCATTTCTCTGCTATACAAGGCGGCAACATCGTGTTTTTTTAGCAAAATCTTTGTACATCGATTATCTCGAAAAGTTATTATGCCGCGGCACATCCATTTATCTCTGCGAACCTCTGCGGCTCTATGCGCCTTGCGTTTAGTTTTCGTAATTGTTACATTTTTTGGTTGTGGCCAAAGGCCGCACCAAGTCCTCGGCGGTTAAAAATATGCTTTTGATACACTCCCGATCAGGTACAATAATATCAATCTTTGTGGCTTGGTGTCTGTGTGTGCGAGAATATTTCAAGCTAAATCTAAATCTACACGGCAAACCTGAAATTGATGATATCGCCATCCTTCACGATATACTCCTTGCCCTCCAGGCGCATGACGCCGTCGGTCTTGCATTGCGGCAGCGATGTGCGCGCGATGAAATCATCGTAATGCACGACCTCGGCGCGGATGAAGCCGCGCTCGAAATCGGTGTGGATGGCGCCGGCGGCCTGCGGCGCTTTGGTGTGCTGCTCGATGGTCCAGGCGCGCACCTCGTCGCTGCCAACGGTGAAGAAGGAGATGAGTCCGAGCAGGTCGTACGACGTGCGAATGAGGCGCGCCATGGCCGATTCCGCAATGCCCAGCTCAGCCTGAAAGAGCTGCGCCTCGTCGTCGGACAGTTGCCGGATTTCCATCTCGATCTGCGCCGAAATCGACAGTGCGGCGGCGTACGGCGCTGCATAGTCTTGGAACGGCGCGAGAACTTGCGCCTCGTTGCGAATGTTGGATTCGTCGATATTGACGACGACGATGAGCGGTTTTTGGGTAAGAAACTGGTAGCCACGCACGATCATCTCTTCTTCGGCTGACATCTGCAGATGGCGCAGTGGTTTTTCTGCATCGAGAAAGGCCTTGCATCGTTCCAGCAGCGCGAATTCGCGGGCATCGGCGTCGGTCTTTTTCGATTTCATCTGCCTTTGCAGTCGATCCATGCGATTCTCGACGATGCTCATATCGCTGAGGACGAATTCGGCCTCGATCTCCCTGAGATCGCGGGGCGGATCGATCGAGTTGGCCGTATGCGGCACCGCGTCGTTGCTGAAGGATCGCACGATGGCGAGGATGGCATCGACGAGGCGGATGTGGCCGAGGAACTGATCGCTGAAACCGGACTTTTTCTCGGCGGCCAGTCCCGCCAGGTCAATGTATTCGATGGTGGCCGGGATTTTCTTTTTCGGCGCAAATATCTCATTCAGCCGCTCGACGCGTTCATCCGGCACATTGACGATGGCGCGATGCGCCTCCGTTTTGCCGCTATAGGCCGCCGTATCGACCTGCGCGCCGGTCAAGGCATTGAACA
>JAFGJB010000051.1 GCA_016929295.1 Candidatus Zhuqueibacterota bacterium
ATCCTCTGCGGCTTGGCGGCTTTGCGTGATTTTGGACCCATCAGGCCAAGTGAACGTAGTATTTTATCATATTATTCATTAACATAGTATCTCCGCCTCTGCGTTGAAAAATATTGAAAGATTATGCGCGTATTTGCCGGATGTACAATAACTTTGCTAAAAAACACATTGTTGCAGATTTGTCATACAGAGGAAAAGACGCGAAATCGGGCAATATCTCTGCGAATCCCGGTGTCCTCTGCGGTTGGCTTTATAACTTTGCTAAAAAAACAAGATGTTACTGATTTGTATTACGGGATTCGAACAAGGTGGATTCGTTTTCCTCATCGCGTTACCTTTGTGTGAGGTTTTTCTGAATAATCCAGGCCAGAGCATTTTATTTAAAAAAGCACTTGCATATGACGCGAGACGATTTTACATTATATATGTATGAAACATATACATGATAGGAAACATAATGTCACACAGGCATCGTCGTCACAACTGCTCGTGTCAGGATGAGCGTCGGCAGCGCTGGGTTGAGCCGTCCATTCTCTACACCTTGTGGAGCGGTCCCAAGCACGGCTACGAGATCATGAGCGAGTTGCCGGAGCTCGGTTTTGTGCGCGGTAGCGCCGATCCCGGCGCCGTCTACCGCGCTTTACGGACGATGGAGGCGAACAATCTGGTGCGGTCGGAGTGGGACACCTCCGGCGCCGGTCCGGCGAAAAGAGTTTATGCCCTATCAGAAGAGGGCCGGGCGCATTTGAGCTGTTGGCTGGCTGCCCTGCGGGAACGGCGGGATGCGCTCGATGCGTTCATTCTGCGAATTGAACAGTTGATGCCGCAATCTGTTGAAAGTGATTGAAAATAGCTTCATTAAATTGTGAAAGGAGATCATCATGCCAAGAGGAGATGGAACCGGACCTGGAAAAGGAGGGAGTGGTCGCGGTCAAGGTCAAGGTCGTGGCGCCGGCGGAACGGCCAACTGCGTCTGCCCGCAATGCGGTCACGTTCAGGCGCATCAGCGGGGAAAGCCGTGCACCCAGACGGTCTGTCCGCAATGCGGCGCCATGATGACGCGGCAGTAGCCTTTGTGGCACAGCAGAGGAGGTCGTGTTTGCCCACGCGGCGCCCGACCTCCTCACCGGTGAGAAATTCTGCGATCATTGAGGTGATCTATGAAAAATGTGCTCCTGTTGACTATTCTTTTGACTGTCCTGTTAACAACTGCTGATCCTGCACTATTTGCGCAAAGTCATCGTGACAGCTGGCAGCAGCCGGAAAAAATAATGGATGCGGTCGGCATTGTCCCTGGCATGGTCATTGGTGAGGCCGGCGCCGGCAGTGGCTATTTCACTTTTTTTCTCTCCAGCAGGGTCGGGGAGAGCGGGAAAGTCTATGCCAATGATATTTTGCAGCACCGGCTGGATAGTATCGATGCACAGTGCCAGAAAGACAGCATCAACAATATTGTCACGGTTCTCGGCGAGATCGACGATCCGCTGTTTCCGCCCGAGCTCGACATGGTCATCATGATGCTCGCCTTTCACGAGTTCACCCGGCCGGTCGAGTGGATGCAAAATGTCGTTCCCAGCATGAAACCCGGCGCCAGGCTGGTCATCATCGAGCGCGATCCGGAACGGACGAATCAAGAGCTGGATCATTACATGACCCGCGCGGAAGTTTTATCGACGATGGCCAAGACAGCGTTCAAGTTGGAACGGGTCGAGACTTTTCTGGCGCGGGATAATATTTATATTTTTTCGTTGCGGTGAGAGGCAGATGTAAGAAAAAGCCGTATGTTTAGACATAAAAGTGAAAGAATCATCATTTATTCCTTGACAATTAAAAGATGATTCTCGATATTAGTTGTATGCGCATGGGGACTCTCAATTATTCAGACTCGGAACGGTATTTCGCATAAATAGTCGTCAAAATGCTCAGTGATGGGTATTGTGGGAGGGCAGTATGAAAGAGAGTGTTGTCTCTGCTATTCTGAGAGAGAGGGCGGCCGAGGGCTTGGTGGGGAAAAGCGTTCATTTTCTCGAGCTGGTCGCAAAGCTGAAAAAAGTTGCCGATCTTCAAATCAATCTTTTGCTCACCGGTGAAACCGGAACGGGCAAATCAAAATGCGCCGAGTTTATCCATCATTATAGCAATCGAAGAACCGGGCCGTTCATCATCTGCAATTGCGGCGCTTGTCCGGAGACGCTTTTCGAAAGCCAGTTGTTTGGTCATGTGCGCGGCGCCTTCACCGGCGCGCACCAGGATCGCGACGGGCTTGTCGCTGAGGCGAACGGCGGCACCTTGGTGCTGGATGAAATCAATTCCCTGGACCTGAATTCGCAGGTGAAGCTGAACCATTTCCTCGAATCAGGATGTTACCGGCGCGTTGGCGAAAACAAAGTATTGCGAGCCGATGTTAGAATTATCTCGGTGACGAACATCAATCTTTTGGATGAAATTGCGCGGGGACGGTTCCGCAAAGATCTGTACTATCGTCTCATAGAATATCAAATTCACATTCCCTCGTTAAAATCGCGTTTGGACGACATACCACTTTTGCTCTCTCATTTTTGTTCACTGTATTCACATCTGTCACAATTTGACAAGCCTTCATTTTCCAAAGAGTTCATCAAAAATGCGATGCGCTATGAATGGCCTGGAAACATTCGTGAACTGGAATTTTTTGTCAAGCATTGTCTGGTTGATGCCAGCTCACCTGATATCGATGCGAAAGATTTTCAATCAGGTCAGGAGAAGAGCAACACGGTGATGCCTTGTTATGAATCGCTCGAGTGGAAGGCGGCGAAGAGCAAAGTGCTGGAGCTCTTTGAACGTACTTATATTGATAGGCTTCTGCGTCACTATGGCGGCATCGTGTCGCGCTGCGCCAGGCACGCCGGGATGCATGCTCCGGATTTCTGGAGATTGATGCGCAAGTATGAGATACGCGCGGATTCGTTCAAGTAAAACTGTTTGTCTGCAGCGTTCATTCGCAATTAATTCCCCCACCGACTCTGTTTATCCAATTCTACTCCATCTCCTCTGTAATACAAATCAGCAACATCTTGTTTTTTAGCAAAGTTTTAAAGCCAACCGCCGAGATTCGCAGAGATATTGCCCGATTTCGCTTCTTTTCCTCTGTGATTCTCGGCGCACTCGGCGGTTTAGATGTTTTTGGTTG
>JAFGJB010000052.1 GCA_016929295.1 Candidatus Zhuqueibacterota bacterium
GAATTCGACATCGACACCTATGATGAAGAGGGCCAGGCCGGATTCACGCGCGACTTTTTCACCGCCGTCTTCAGCCACCCCATGACCGATAAGATCATCATGTGGGGATTTTGGCAGGGTGATCAGTGGAAGCCCAATGGCGCCATGATTCGCACCGATTGGTCCTATAAACCGAATTATGATGTCTATACTGATCTTCTCTTTCATCAATGGTGGACGAACGAAGAAGGGCTGACGGCCCGGGATGGCGTCTACCGGACGCGATGTTTTTTGGGTGACTATAAAATAACTGCTGCATTCGATGGCCAGGCGGCTTCGCAGGACATTGGCCTGACGAAAGAGGGGGTGACGGTGCAAATTCAACTCCCGACTGCAGAGACCGACATCGGCGCCCGGGCTGACGCGCCGGCTGATTATAGCCTGGAAAATTATCCCAATCCGTTCAACGCCTCGACGATCATCGAATTCACGCCTCGGCAAACCGGTTCAGCCGAGCTGGGCATCTATGATGCGCGCGGTGTGCGGGTGCTGACAAGAAAACTCTATGTGTCAAAAGGTGCACGTCATCGTGAGGAGATCGCCCTCCATCATCTTGCAACGGGACCCTATTTTTATACGGTCACTTTCCCCGATGGCGGGCAGTCGATGAGAAAGATGCTGCTGCTGAAATAAGGTCCATTGCACCTGACGATACTTTGCCTGGCACCTTCAAGGTGCCGGGCAAGTGCTGTACATTACTCCTTGACTACCGGAGTAGCATGTTATTATGCCGCGGCACAACCATTTATCTCTGCGAACCTCTGCGGCTCTTTGCGCCTTTGCGTTTAGTTTTTCATAATTATTACATTGTTTGGTTGCGACCAAAGGCCGCGCCAAAATTCTCGGCGGCTGTTGCGGTTTAGATGTTTTTAGTTATGGCCAAAGGCCGCGCCAAGCAACTTCGAACTCACTAAATGTATGATTGATATTTCTCGTCCAGATCCGCCGAACCCATCTTCTTCAGAATATAGTCGCAGAACTCGCGTCCGGTCACGCCGGTGTCACGGCCGGTGATGGTCATTTTCTTTTCAAACTGCGTGCAGATTTCCAGCGCTTTTTGCAGCTTGTCCGCCTGCTCGATATAGCCGATGTGGTTGAGCATCATTCCCGCCGCTTTGATCAAGCTGGACGGATCGGCATACTGGCCGCGGCCTTCGCTGATCATTCGCGGCGCCGAGCCATGGATAGCTTCGAACATGGCATATCGTGTACCGATATTGGCGCTGCCCGCCGTACCGACGCCGCCCTGCATCTCCGCGGCTTCGTCCGTGAGGATGTCGCCATACAAGTTCGGCATGACCATGACGCGAAACTGCGTCCGGCGTTTTGGATCGATCAGTTTGGCGGTCATGATGTCAATGTACCAGCCTTCCCATTTAATGCCGGGGAAATCCTGCGCGACTTGATCGGCAACTTCGAGAAACAGTCCGTCCGTTGTCTTGACGACATTGGCTTTGGTGACAACTGTCACGGTGTTGATGTTGTTTTTCCGCGCGTAATCAAACGCCATGCGAATGATACGTTCGGCGCCGGGTCGGGTGATGACTTTGAAATCAAAAGTCACATCATCGCCGGCGGCGAATCCCTTGCTGCCCAGCACATATTCGCCTTCGGTGTTTTCGCGGAAGAACATCCAGTCGACCCCTTCCTGCGGGATTTTCACCGGGCGGACGTTGGCAAAAAGATCGAGTTCGCGTCGCATCGCGACATTGGCGCTTTCGATATTCGGGTATGGCCCACCCTTTTCCGGCGTCGTCGTCGGCGCTTTCAAAATGACGTGACAGGCCTTCAACTCCTGCAACACATCATCCGGTATCGCCTTCATCTGTTTGGCGCGATTTTCAATCGTCAGGCCGGCGATGGTGCGGAATTCTACTCGGCCGGAGGCAATTTCATCTTTTAAAATGCTCTTCAGCACCCTTTCGGTTTCTTGCGAGATGATGGGGCCGATGCCATCGCCCCAGCAAAAGCCGATGATGAGCGGTTTGAGGGCGCGATAATCCAACTGCTCCTGGGTGGTTTTCATTTTTTCGCAGCGTTCCAGCTGAGCGCGTACGAGCTCGGCAAAATGACGCTGCGCGTTTGCAATGATTGGATCATTCATCTTTCGACCTCGATTTTTTGTGTGTTGTTGCTGTTCTTGACAATTTAGATTCACTCTATTTTCACCTAGAATATAGGAAAAAAAAGAGAGAGTTGAAATCACTTTACCAAACAATCGCGGTCGATGGATGATCTTGCGATATCCAAAAATTGCCCCGGGATCATTTTTTGTTGATTTTGGCCGCACTTTTTTCTATTTTATATCGTATCATATAGAGGAGAGAGATGCGCTCACTGATGTCCATTTTTGCTGTTATTGCCGCCCTTCTCATCTGTTGTGGCGGATCGCATCCGACCGTTCGTGTGGATGAGGGCGTTCAGACGCCGGCGGAGAAGGAGCAATGGAACGAAGAGTTCGATCCGATGACGCTCGGCGATTACAAACTCGACATTGACGCGGTAAAAATGACTGATGAAGCTGTCGATATTGATAAATTGTTACGCAATCATCAAGATGCCGACACCACAGCCGGGAGATCGCAGATTCAAGGATTTCGGGTGCAGCTCATTTCCACGCGCAACGAAGAAGAAGCTCGATCGGTCATGCGCAATGCCGTCATCAGCTTCAATGAGCCGACCTATCGAGAATATGACAATCCCTATTACAAAATCCGGGTGGGCGATTTCAGGTCGAGATACGAAGCCAGCAAAGTGCAGGAAAAAGCGATCGAGATGGGATTTCATGAAGCGTGGGTTGTGCGCGCGATGGTCTGGGATCGGCTGCAATAACTGCAAGCCCAATAAAGTGGCGTCTTGACAAAAATCCTAAGTTCAGCATTTTATCCATTTAGCCCGATTTTTTGACTTGAATTCGGGCTTTTTTTTTATTATATTTAATATTTGCAATTTACTTCATCGGAGGATATATGTCAGGGCATTCCAAGTGGAGTACAATCAAGCGGAAGAAAGGAGCGAAAGATGCGGAGAGAGGTCGCATCTTCACACGACTCATCAAGGAAATAACAGTTGCCGCTCGGCATGGCGGCGGCGATGAAACGGCGAATCCGCGTCTGCGAACGGCGATCCAGGCGGCCAGGACAGCGAACATGCCATTGAAAAACATTGAAAATGCCGTAAAAAAGGGCACCGGCGAACTCCCCGGTGTGACCTATGATGAAGTTACCTACGAGGGTTATGGCCCTGGCGGTGTGGCCATCTATTTGGAGGCTTTGACTGATAACAAGAACAGGACAGTCGCCGAAATTCGCCATTTGTTGACGCGATACGGCGGCAGTTTGGGGGAAAATGGCAGCGTCGCCTGGATGTTTCACCGGAAAGGAGTCATCTCCATTCCTGCCGAAAAAACGACCGAGGACGATCTGATGATGATAGCGCTGGATGCCGGCGCTGATGATATCGAGCAGGAAGACGATATGTTTCTGCTCAAGTCAAATGTCGCGTCGTTCGAGGCGGTCAAAGAGGCGCTTGAAAAAAACGGCATCGCCTATAAATCCGCCGAACTGACCATGGAGCCGAAAACCAGCATCGCCGTTGAAGGAAAACAGGCTGAACAGATACTTCGATTGATGGATGCGCTCGAGGAGCATGACGATATTCAAAGCATTTATTCCAATTTTGATATCGATGACAGCGTGATCGAAGCGTTTGACGTTTGATCAATATGGTCATTCTAGGCATAGATCCGGGAACCGCTGTGTGTGGCTTTGGCTTGATTGAATCGCCGAAAGCAAATCATTATAAATGTGTTGATTATGGCACGATTCGCTCAAAATCCGGCAAGCCGCACGCGGAACGTTTGAAAAGAATGTACGACGGCATCACTGACATCATTGCCGCCTATCAACCGGATCTGATGGCCGTTGAAGATATTTTTTACGGTCAGAATGTACAGGCGGCGCTCAAACTTGGCCAGGCGCGCGGTGTGGTGATTATCGCCGGCGTCAACGCCGGCATTCCGGTGACGACCTATGCCGCCCGTGAGGTGAAACAGAGTCTCACCGGTTACGGCGCCGCATCTAAAGAACAGGTGCAGCGCATGGTTCGAGACATGCTTGATCTGCAACAAGCTGTGAGTCCATTGGATGCATCGGACGCCCTGGCGATTGCGTTATGTCATGCACAGCGATGGTGGACGGATCAGAAATTGAAAAGTCAAAAATGATAGCATTGCTTCGTGGTCAACTGGTCGATAAATCTCCTACACATGTCCTCATTGAAAACAGCGGCATCGGTTTAGATGTGTTCATTCCGCTGTCCACTTTTGAAAAATTGGGCGAGTGCAACGAAAAAGTTACGCTGCTCACCTATCTGCACGTCCGCGAGGATGCCCTGACTCTTTACGGATTCGCAACAGCCGAAGAACGCGAGCTGTTCAGAGAACTGCTCTCGGTGTCCGGCATTGGGCCAAAACTGGCTCTCACTATTCTGTCGGGCTCAAATGTCGAAAAACTCTATCGCTACATTGCCGACGGCGATGAGAATAGTCTGATCAAAATAAGAGGTCTGGGAAAAAAGACGGTGCAGCGCCTCATTCTCGATTTGAAAGAAAAGGCGGCGGACAAGATCAAATATGGCGCATCACGGCCAGATCCATTATCTCCTGTGTTTGAAAAAGGCGCGGAGCAGAGTGTCCTGGCAATGATGTCGCTCGGTTATTCCAGGAAAGAAGCTGAGAGCGCTGTTGCCAGAGCGATGAAGCAGAGCGGCGCGGGCGCCACGGTGGAAGAGTTGATACGAAGCGCCCTGAGTGGTGAGTGATGCAAGAGCACCGTCGTGCAACAGATCCTGAACGGCTGACCGGTGAGCAGGAATATGATTTAACGCTCCGTCCGCCGCGCTTGAAGGACTTTATCGGCCAGGAGAAGTTGAAATCAAACCTGGCTGTATTCATTCAGGCGGCAATGGAGCGCAATGAGTCACTCGATCATGTGATGTTTTTCGGTCCTCCCGGACTCGGCAAGACAACCTTGGCAAATATCATTGCCAAAGAGCTTGGCAGTGATATTCGCACCACCTCCGGACCAGCCCTCGAGCGTCCCGCAGATCTGGCCGGGATTCTGACCAATCTGAATGAGCACGATGTGCTGTTCATCGATGAAATTCATCGCTTGAATCGCGTCATCGAAGAATATCTCTATCCGGCGATGGAAGATTTCACCCTTGATATCATCATTGACAAAGGTGCCAATGCTCGCACTCTCCAGCTCAAATTGCCAAAATTCACCCTGATCGGCGCCACCACGCGCGCCGGCCTCATCACGTCGCCATTGCGGGCGCGCTTCGGAGTGTCATTTCGACTTGACTTTTATGAGCCGGAAGATCTCAAACTGATCATCCGTCGCTCGGCCACTATTTTAGGAATTGAAATTGATGAAATGGCGGCGCTGGAGGTGGCGAAACGCGCGCGCGGCACACCGCGCATCGCGAACAGATTGCTGCGTCGCATACGCGATTTTGCGCAAATCGCCAATGAGCCGGGCATTCAGCTCGATTTGGCAAAGAACTCGCTCCTGCGCATGGATGTGGATGAAGGCGGATTTGATGAGATGGATAAGCGCATCATCCTGGCAATCATCGACAAGTTCGCCGGCGGCCCGGTCGGTTTGAACACACTGGCCATGGCCATCGGGGAGGAGAGCGATACAATAGAAGAGGTCTATGAGCCCTACCTCATTCAACAGGGATTCATAAATCGTACGCCGAGAGGCAGAGTTGCCACCGAGTTGGCATACGCCCATTTTGGTCGAGACAGGAAAGCGCCCTTTCAGCGCATGCTGTTCGATGAATAGGCGTGATGAGCAAGAACTAAACAGATGGAGGTGTTTGTTCAATGAAGCTATCGGATTTCAAATATAATCTCCCGGAGAAGCTGATTGCACAGTATCCCAGCGAAAAGCGCGACAAATGCCGGCTAATGCTGCTGAACAGACAAGATGATACGATTGTGGACGATGTTTTTGAAAATGTTCACCATTATATGGAAAAGGGCGACTGCCTGGTGGTGAACGAAACCAAAGTTTTTCCCGCACGTCTCGAGGGCATTAAAGACAAAACCGATGCCAAGGTGGAGGTCTTTTTACTTCGCGAACTGGAACGGGGACTGTGGGAAGTTTTGGTCAAACCGGCGCGAAAGGTTCGCGTCGGCAATCGCTTGTCGATTGGCAACAAGCTTTCATGCGATGTCATCGACAATACGGTTTCCGGCGGTCGCGTGGTGCGCTTCAATTCAATCGATAACTTTTACGAGCTTGTCGATGATATGGGCAAGTCGCCGTTGCCACCCTATATCAAGCGTGAGCCGGAACCCATGGATAAGGAACGATACCAGACTGTCTATGCGCGAATTCGCGGTGCTGTAGCTGCGCCGACCGCTGGATTGCACTTCACTGAAGCCCTGTTGAGAAAATTGCAGCGCAAGGGCGTCAAGGTCGCCAAACTCGTCCTGCATTTGGGTCTCGGCAGCTTTCGGCCTGTCGTTGTTGAAGATCTCGGGCGGCACAAAATGGACTCTGAATATTATCAGATCACCCAGGAGACAGCCGACATGATAAACGAAACCATGCGAGATAAAAAGAACGTGATCGCTGTCGGTACGAGCGTCGTACGCGCCCTGGAGACAAGCGTCACTTCTGAGGGGTGGGCGAAGCCCTCTCAGGGATGGACCGACAAATTTATCTATCCGCCATACGATTTCAAGATCGTCGATCGTCTCATCACCAATTTCCATCTGCCGAATTCAACCTTGCTCATGCTGGTATCGGCATTCGCATCTCGTGATATGATTTTCAAAGCGTACCGCAAAGCCGTCCGCGAAAAATATCAGTTTTACAGCTATGGCGACGCCATGATGATTATTTGATGGGTTGCTGAAGTGAATAGGAACGCCACACCGACTGTTGCAGCGCTCATCGTCGCCGCCGGTTCAGGCACTCGCATGGGCGGCGGCATCCCCAAGCAGTTCATTGAAATCAATGGCAAGCCGATACTCCGCTATACGTTGGAAAAATTTCAACTCTGCAGTGATATCGAGCAAATTTACGTCATATTGGCGGCGGAGTATGTGAACGCTTTGAGTGAGATTTTTGTCAAAGAGTGGCGGATCACAAAATTTGTCAGAGCAATCGTCGGTGGGGCGCAGCGTTATGATTCCGTGTGGGCCGGTTTGCAGCACCTGGGCGAGGACGTCGATATCGTCATGATCCACGACGGTGTTCGTCCGTTTGTCACGCCTCGCGTCATGCGGGACAGCATCGTGGCTGCCAAACGCTGCGGCGCTGCGGTTGTCGGATTGACGCCAAAAGACACGGTCAAATATATTGACCATGATCATGTCGAAAGGACGATGGACCGCCAACGGGTGCTGCTGGCGCAAACACCGCAAACATTTGCCCGCACAGTGATAATGAGCGCCTATCAAATCGCCAGAAAAAATGCATCTTTCAGCACGGATGATGCGGCGCTCGTCGAACAATCGGGTGGCGTCGTGGCGGTGGTTGCGGGTGATTGGAAAAATATAAAAATTACTTCGCCGGAAGATCTCATCATTGCCGAGGCATTTCTGCAGGCGGGGATGAGATGCGAGTAGGTTTCGGCTATGATGTGCATCGGCTCGTAGCCGGTCGCGCCCTCATCCTCGGCGGTGTAAGAATTGAGCATTCGCATGGTCTGCTGGGCCATTCGGACGCTGATGTGTTATGCCATGCCATAAGTGATGCGCTGCTCGGCGCAGCCGCTCTGGGGGATATCGGTCACCATTTTCCCGATAGTGATCCGAGATACAAAGACGTGTCGAGCCTGACGTTGATGCAGCACGTCGTTGGCTTGATAATGACAAGCGGATTTCGAATTTCCAACATCGATTCGATGTTGATTTTGCAGCAGCCAAAAGTGGCGCCTTTTATTGCAGATATGCGTCGGCATATTGCCACTGTATGCGGTATTGAGATAAATCAAGTGTCGGTCAAGGCGACAACAACTGAAAAACTCGGTTTTGTCGGCCGGGGAGAGGGAGTAGCCGCTTATGCAGTCGTTCTTATTGAGAAAGGAAAGTGAGATGCCGCTGCAGATATATAACAGTTTAACTCGCCAAAAAGAAGAATTTGTGCCGCTGACGGAAGGTCTGGTGCGGATGTACGTCTGCGGCCCAACGGTTTACGATTATCCTCACATCGGACACGCGAAAAGTTATATCTCTTTTGATATTGTCGTCCGCTATTTGCGTTATCTGGGTTATCGCGTCAAATATGTTCAGAACATCACCGATGTCGGTCATTTGTTGGATGACGGTGAGGATAGAATCCTCAAAGGCGCACAGCGGGAAAAACGTGACCCCATGGAACTGGTAGAAATTTATACGCGAGCCTACTTTGACGCCATGGATGCTCTCAATGTACGGCGACCCGATATCTCCCCGCGCGCAACCGGTCATATACCCGAGCAGATCGAAATGGTGCAGCGTCTGATCGAAAAGGGCCATGCGTACGAGGTCAATGGCTCTGTCTATTTTGACATCTCCACCTGGCCGCAATACGGCGTTTTGTCCGGCAGGAAGGTCGAAGATCAGCGAGCTGGAGAACGTCTGGAGATCAGTGAGGAAAAACGACATCCTGCTGATTTTGCGCTGTGGAAAAAAGCGGATCCTGAACATATCATGCGGTGGAACAGTCCGTGGGGACGCGGCTATCCGGGTTGGCATATCGAGTGTTCCGCGATGTCGATGAAATATCTCGGCGAGACCCTTGATATACACGGCGGCGGCATGGAAAATCAGTTTCCCCACCACGAGTGCGAGATTGCGCAGAGTGAAGCGATGACCGGCACGCCATTCGTGCGATATTGGATGCATCATAACATGGTGATGGTTGATGGCGTGAAGATGAGCAAATCGCTGGGAAATTTCACCTCTGTTCAGCGCGCCCTGGAGAGCTATTCCGGCGCGCAAATACGATTTTTCATTCTGCAAAGCCATTATCGTTCTCCGGTTGATTTCAGCAAAGAGGCGATCGACGCATCCGCACAAGGTTTGGAGCGTCTCATGGCAGCGCGGGATCAGCTCGAGCGCGCTTTGCGCCAGGCGAGCGACGGCGAATCAGCGGCGGAAATTGCCACTCTGACGGCCGAGTACAAGGCTTTGTTTGAGAAAGAGATGAACGATGATTTCAATACACCTGCCGCCATTGGACATCTTTTTAATTACGCCCGCGAGATCAATTCTCGTTTGAATTCGAGTCTCTCGGCTGCATCGGTGAAACTGTTGCGCGACAGTTTTGTCCTGTTTGCGGATGATGTGCTCGGCATTCTTCCTGAAAGAGCAGCCGGATTGCCGGCGGATGACTTTATTGACCTGCTCGTATCGCTGCGGCGCGAAATTCGCGCGCAAAAGAATTGGGCGTTATCCGATTATCTGCGCGTCAGGTTGGATGAGTTGGGAGTCGTTATCAAGGATGACAAAGAAAAATCATCCTGGGCATACAAGAACTAAAAAATCCCCTATTATTTAAAAAAAGACTTGATTTTTCGATATATTTTTATAAATTACGAGGCTTTATTCTGTTCCGCATGGAAAAAGCGCCACCATAGCTCAGTAGGTAGAGCGACTGATTTGTAATCAGTTGGTCGCGGGTTCGACTCCTGCTGGTGGCTCTGAGAATGCGGGGAGGTTCCCGAGCGGCCAAAGGGAACAGACTGTAAATCTGTCGGCGAAGCCTTCGGAGGTTCGAATCCTCCCCTCCCCAC
>JAFGJB010000053.1 GCA_016929295.1 Candidatus Zhuqueibacterota bacterium
CGAGATACTATGTTAAAGAACAGACAATAACAAAGTAGTTTCGTATTACAATAAAAATAGTATGCATTCAACGCAAAGGCGCAGAGCTCGCAGAGAACACGCAGAGAAGAACTGATATTTAAAATCTAACTCATTGTTCGGTTCATGTGCACTTGTTCGCTGTTTGAGTGAGCATTTATTCTTTGTTACTATTTAAGTTATGTTGCTTTTAATGCGACCGATATTAACTTGCCTCAGTCATCCGTATTCTCCCAAAAAACTCTGCGGAACTTTGCGTTCTCGGCGCCTCTTTGCGTTGAAATGATGCGAATGAAAAAATGAAATGCAGTCTTTGTTCAATTGTTTTGAATAAAAAATAATTAACAAGATACGAGCTCGCCGAGAAGCGCCGAGGAAAAATAGCATACAGCCCTCACTCTATCCTCACATAATCAATAACAGCATGACCACCTTGTTCTCCTGCTCGATGAACGGCGAAAAGCCCCACCTTGGCGCCGATCCATTTGCCCGGTTGCGCCGGGAATTCTTCGCCAAAAGGTTGAGACTCTTTGCCATCCAGGCTGAAAGAAAAAGAACAGACACCCGGTTGTGTCACATCAACCTTGAGATAGACGGTGCTGCTTTCAATCGGCAAGCGCTGATGCAGCTGTTCGGCAGCGCCTTCATCCGCATTATGGCAGACCGCCTGTACGAGCGCTAATCCGTTTGCAGTTTTTTCTACCGCAAGATAGGCATAATCCAGTCCCATGATGATGAGACCACTTTTTTCGCCATCAGAGTTCGGCACGAAGGTTATTTTTATCGTGGCGCTAAAATTTGGCGCCGGGAACTTTAGCAGCAATAGATTGGGGACTGGCCATAAATTTATCGCCTCGGCCGGCATCGGTTGTGAATGGAGCAGCAGCGCCCCATCCTGCACATTATGCCACTCACTTTTTGGATTGGCGTGCCATTGCCACTGCAAACCGAGCTCATCGCTTTCAAATTCATCAGATGTTTGCGGTATGGCTATGGGGACCGCTTTGCCTATCGCGGGCTTGGTGTAGTGCCGTACTGGTTCGCCCGTCCCATCGCCATCACCATCAATACCCATGACCGGCCAGCCGTCCTGCCACGTCACTGGCTGCAAATGGGTGATGCGGCCGTACGGATCAAGATCCTGAAAATGCACAAACCAGCCGTCGCCATTCTCGAGCTCGACATATCCGCCCTGGTGCGGTCCGTTTATGGACGTTTCGCCCTGCGCCAGCACAATTTTGTCTTCGTAAGGACCAAAAACATTTCTGGAACGCAGTACCGTCTGCCAACCGGTTGCTACGCCGCCAGCCGGCGCAAATATGTAGTAATAACCGTTCATCTTGTAAAACTTGGGGCCTTCAATTGTCGGGTGATTTTCATGCCCGTTAAAAACAAGCGCGCCCTCTGCGTTGAAAAATATTTAAAGATTATAGGCGTATTTGCCGGATGTACAAATAATTTTAAAAAACACGATGTTGCCGCCTTGTATTGCAAAGAACCACCGAGAAAAGCCCCATATTCTTTTTTTTCGCGCTGTTTCTTCGCGAGCTCGACTGTTGCGATAAATTGGTTGTTTTTGATAATAATATTAGCCATAATAAATGGCAATCCCAAGGCGAAAAAGCAGATGCAATATAAAAATTCGTGTTGATCCGCACAACTGAAGATTTTGCTTCATCAATGAAGAGGGTATTGCCATGCCGAGAAAACTTTTCATCATTATGATTTCTTTACTAGTCTCAACTCACTGTGCGAAAGAGTCGAAAACAGAAAACGCGCCAGCGAACCTGGCTTTCCTGCAATGGGCGCCGACGCCGCCCATGGGCTGGAACAGCTGGGATTGCTACGGTCCCACGGTCACGGAAAAAGAGGTCAAAGCCAATGCCGACTATATGGCCGAGCATTTGAAAGAATTCGGCTGGCAGTACATCGTCGTCGACATTCGCTGGTATGTTGACAACACGAAAACGCATGGCTATAATCAAACTAATCCCGTCTATAATATGGATGAATACGGGAGGTTTACACCCAGTCCAGTTCGATTTCCTTCGGCGGCGGATGGCAACGGCTTTAAACCGTTGGCCGATTACGTCCACAGCAAGGGATTGAAATTCGGCATTCACGTCATGCGCGGCATCCCCAGAGAAGCGGTCAGAAATAACACTCCCATATTGGGCAGCACCGCGACAGCAACCGATATTTATAGTGAAGAACAGCTATGCCGTTGGCTGAGTGACATGTATACAATTGTCGCCGGCAGGCCCGGCGCGCAAGAGTATTACAATTCTATCTTTAATCTGTACGCCTCCTGGGGCGTCGATTTCGTCAAGATCGATGATTTGTCGATCCCGTATCACCGGGCCGAAATTGAGATGATTCGCCAAGCCATTGATCAGACAGGCCGTCCAATGGTGCTCAGCACCTCGCCTGGCGAAACCCCCATTGAAAATGCGGAGCACATAAAAACGCACGCCAACATGTGGCGCATCATCGGCGATTTCTGGGACAATTGGCCGCAATTGAAGAACGAGTTCGAGGTCTGCAATCGCTGGGCGCCCCACATTGGCGATGGTCATTTTCCAGATGCGGACATGCTGCCGCTGGGACGCATCGGCATTCGGGCCGAGCGCGGCAACGACCGCATGAGCGGATTCACCAGAGATGAACAGTATACCCTCATGACGCTTTTCGCCATCTGTCGCTCGCCGCTCATGTTCGGCGGCGATCTGCCGAGTAACGACGAATTCACCCTGTCACTCTTGACCAACAAGGAAGTGCTGGCTGTCAATCAAAAAAGTTCGAATAACAGACAGCTTTTTCGCAAGGACGACCTCATCGCCTGGACGGCGGATGATCCGCAGACGGGGGATGTCTATCTCGCCCTGTTCAATACGCAAGAGCAGAAACAAATCGAAGGACAGAAGGCAGCGTGGACGAGTCGTCTCGTCTCGGCAAAGGACGCGGTTCACAGCGTCGATGTGGCTGTGGATATTTCCGGGGCGCGCAAACTCTATCTGGTCGTCGCCGATGGCGGCGATGGCAACGCCTGGGATCACGCCGACTGGATTGCTCCAAAGTTGGTCGGTCAGGATGGCGAACTCTCGCTCACTGAACTCCAATGGCGTAGCGCCACGTCCGGGTGGAACGCCGCAGCGATCAACAAAAGCGTTTCCGGCCAGGAATTGATCGTCGATGATATCACCCGCCCCATCGGCATCGGCACGCATTCTATCTCGGTCATAGAGTTCGACGTTCCGGCGGGATATGAGAGGTTTTTGGCCACAGCTGGACTGGACAAGGCCTGCATCGAAAGCGGCGACGGCGCGACAGTGAAATTCATGGTCTTTACCCAGGATCCCGCCGGACCCGAGCCGCCGGATTCGGCGCAAATAGCTGTCCAGTTTGATCAGCTCGGTTTGGCAGCAACTGTGAGCATCAGAGATCTGTGGGCGGGAAAAGATGTGGGAATTTTCGCGAATGAATTTGCGCCGGTCATCGCAAAACATGGCGCCGGTCTCTACAGGCTTTCAGCCGGAGAATAAGAGAATAAAAGAGAAAATGATGACGAGAAATGCACGCTTGCTGGTTATTGGTGTAATGCTGTTTTCGATTCGTTTGGCGACCGCAGTGCAAAATCGCAGAGTACCGCAGGATTCTGATGCAAGTATTCCTCTGTCCGATATCCGCATGCGCGATGTTTGTATTTTACCGGACTCGACAACGCAAACATATTACATGATCGGACCGGGCTGGAACAGCGTACGCATCTACACGAGCAAAGACCTCAAAATATGGCGAGGCCCCAAAACCATTTTTCAAACGCCCGATGACATCTGGGGCGACATCAAGGTGGTGGGCATCTGGGCGCCGGAAATGCATACATACAAGGGCAAGTACTATTTATTCCTGACTTTTGATACGCGCCATATGTGGCCGGAGCAGTGGCGCGGCTGGCGTCCGCGCGTGACGCGGGGATCGCAAATCCTCGTCTCGAACAGTCCCACAGGACCATTCACGCCATTTGCGGATCATTCTACCCTGCCGGTCGATATGATGACGCTCGACGGCACATTATGGGTCGAAGATGGCGTGCCCTATATGGTCTACTGCCACGAGTGGGTGCAAATCTGTAACGGCACGATCGAGTACATTCAGCTCAAGGATGATCTGTCCGCAACCGTGGGCGAACCGGTCAAGATGTTTCACGCATCAGCCGCTTCCTGGCCAAAGACGGACGAGCAAGATGGCAACACCGTCACGGACGGCCCCTACCTTTACACCGGCAAGACCGGCAAACTCTACATGGTGTGGAGCAGCTACACGGAAACCGGCTACACCGAAGGCATCGCCATCTCGGAATCCGGCACGCTCGCCGGGCCGTGGACGCATCAGGCTGAGCCGCTCTACACAGATGACGGCGGCCACGGCATGCTGTTCACAACCTTTGACGGCAAGCTGATGAATGTGCTGCACAGTCCGAATAACCGCGACGCCCGGCCGAGAATTTTCGAGATGGAGGATACCGGCGAGACGCTGCGGATGGTGGGTGAATTTACGGGTGAAGAAACACGGTCAGGGAGACAGGTACCGCGACCCTTGTATCGGGATCCAATCTTCGATGCGCCCACGGATCCGACCCTGTGCTTCAATTCCGAATCACAGAAATGGTTCATGTATTATACGGCTCGTCGCGCCACGGCGGCTGGCGTTCAAGGCGTCGAGTGGATCCATGGCACCGATATAGGCACGGCGGCATCCTCTGATGGCGGCGCCACCTGGAGCTATATGGGTACGGCTGACATTACATATGGCAAAGACCGCCATCCGGATGATTACACCTACTGGGCGCCGGAGGTCATCTGGGCGGATGGTGTCTACCACATATTTCTGTCATTTGTGCCGGGTATTTTCAGAGACTGGGATCATCCGCGCGAGATCGTCCACCTGACCAGCAGGGATGGCATCAAATGGGAGGCCATCGGGCCAGTTGACTTGGACAGCGATCGGGTGATCGACGCGGCAGTGATCCAGTTGCCCAACGGTCTTTGGCGCATGTGGTATAAAGATGAGCGCCGCGACAAGTCACTCTGTTACGCGGACAGCCCGGACCTGATGACCTGGCAGACAAAGGGCCATGCCGTGACAGACTATAACGGCGAAGGTCCCAAGGTCATTCACTGGAAGGGCAGATACTGGCTGATCGCGGACTGCTGGCGCAACGGCATGCGCGTCTGGTCGTCGGATGACTGTACGAACTGGACTCTTCAGGATGGTCGGTTGCCCGGCAACCATGGCGACGCCGTCGTCAGCGGCAACGGCGCCTGGTGGTTTTACTTTGTCGGTCACAAGCGCGCCCATATCGACGTCGTCGAGCTCGATGTCGTGGACGGTGTACTCACAGCCGGCGATCCAGGTCAGCCCACTTTTATTGATCTCAAATCCATACGGGAAGCGGAAAGGTAAATATGGTTCTTCAGCAAAATGAGTACTTGGAACCGCCGAGGACGCGAAGAAGCGCAGAGAGAAATCAAGTTGGTTTTACATTTGAAGGACGGAGTGAAAAGGCTTGTAAAGAGGTATGATGAAAGTGAATGATTATACATATTTTTTATCCCTCGGCGACACTCGGCGTTCCCGGCGGTTGAGTACACATTATGCTGATGAACCATAAATATCATAAACAGCCTAAAATTGGAAAGAATAAAAATGGCAATGAAACTGAGTCTGTACACAATTCTATTCGCGTCGTTTCTGTCATTTATGCCGTCGGCCGCCGCCGATTTTATCAATTACCAGGCGCCCCCTGGCATGGATGCCGCCAACGATTACGAGCTCGAGGTGAACGGACAACCCGTTTTTGTCTATAATACGCGCGCCGCTGCTCTGGCATATTTTTCCTGTGATGGACCTGTGCACGTTCGCGTCAAATTTGGCGGCACGATCTATAGCCACGATATCCGGCCAAAAAAGCTGGCCATCCAATCCACCGTCTATCGAGATGAGATTCATTTTCAGCTCGATTCTCCAGCCAACATCAGCGTTGAAGTGAACGAGAACCTGAAACGGCCGTTGTTCATATTTGCCAATCCCCTGGAAACGGATATTCCGGACAAGAATAATCCCCAGGTCATTTTTTATGAGGCCGGAAAAATTCATGAGCCAGGAACCGTGTTTCTCAAAAGCGGTCAGACGGTTTACATCCAAGGCGGCGCTGTGGTTCGCGGTTCCTTCATCGCTGATCAGGCTGAGAATGTAAAAATTCTTGGCCGTGGCATACTGGACAACAGTCGATTTTTGAAAGGCGAGGTGCGTCCTATTGAAATCAACCGCTGTCGAAACGTCATCCTGGACGGCTTCATCATCACCGAGAGCCGGCACTGGAGCTGCGCCTCGTTCGCCTCGCAGCATGTGACCTACCGGAATTTTAAGATCGTCTCGGCGAATGACTGGGACGACGGCATCGACATCGTCGGTTCGCAGCATGTGCTCGTCGACAACTGTTTTATCCGCACCAAAGACGATTGTATTGCGATCAAAGCCGGCGTCAATTATTTCACCGATTTTGACAGCGGCGCCAATGTGGACGACATCACCGTGCAGAATTCCGTCATATGGAATGGTGTCTGGGGCAACGGACTGGAGATCGGATTCGAGACGAGAGCCGATACGATCAAAAACATCACTTTTCGCAACTGCGATCTCATTCATGTGGAAGGTCCGGAGGGCACCTTTACGATTCATAATGGCGATCGGGCCGTCGTGACCGATGTGCTCTATCAAGACATCCGGGTCGAAGATTCCCGCGGTTATCTCATCGATTTCAAAATTCTTGAATCCCAATATTCAAAAGACAAACAGCGTGGCCATATTCAAAATGTTCATTTTAAAGGAATTCAGGTTGAAGGCAGCGTGTTTCCATATTCCCTGATCCTGGCTTATGATGATCAGCATAAAATAGAGAATATCATGCTGGAAGATTTTTATATTCATGGACGCAAGGTAGAAAGCACTTACAGCGGCAGAATCGCTACAGCTCATGCTGAAAATATTCAATATAAATAATGGAGATAATATCATGACAAAATTTAATCCCCACCTCAATTTTGATGGCAATATGGAACAAGCCTTCAATTACCATGAGGAGAAATGAACGACATGCAAAAAATCATCCCGCATTTATGGTTTGATAAAGAGGCCAGAGAGGCGGCGGAGTTTTACGCGGCTGTCTTTGACAATTCCAAAATCAATTTTATGACAACCCTGCATGACACGCCGTCGGGCGACGCGGAAATTATTGGCTTTACAATTATGGGATATGATTTCATGGCCATCAGCGCCGGCCCGTATTTCAAGATCAATCCTTCTATTTCATTCCATGCCAGGTGCAGGACGGTCGAAGAGGTGGACCGGCTATGGGAAAAACTCGCTGCCGGCGGCACGGTGATGATGGAACTCGGGGAACACCCGTTCAGCAAGAGATATGGCTGGATAGAGGATAAATTTGGCGTGTCCTGGCAGGTCATTTACACGGAAGGGGATTTTAAGCAGAGGATATTGCCCGCGCTGATGTTCGTCGGTGATGTATGCGGCAGAGCGGAGCAAGCCATTAATTTCTACGCATCGATTTTCCACGACGCAAAAGCGGACGTCCTGGCGCGCTATGGGAAGGGCGAAGAACCTGACAGGGAAGGGACGGTGAAATATGCCCACTTTATCCTCGAGGGTCAGGAATTTGGCGCCATGGATTCGGCCTACAAACACGATTTCAGCTTCAACGAGGCCGTTTCATTCGTCGTCAACTGCAAGGATCAGGGAGAAATCGACTATTTCTGGGATAAACTGTCCGCTGTGCCTGCAGCCGAGCAGTGCGGATGGGTGAAGGATAAATATGGCGTCTCCTGGCAAATCCTTCCGGCGAACATGGACGAGCTCATGGGCAAGAATCCTGAAAAGACCACTCCGGCCATGCTCAAGATGAAGAAAATTATCATCGCCGATCTTGAAAAAGCAGGAAAAGATGAATAAAAAAGACATCGCTGTATCCTTTTTACATCTTGTATCTGCTTGTGACGTGCATCGAGCACACGAGCAATACATTCACCCCCACTTTCGTCATCACAACGAAGCGTGGGAAGCGTCACAGCAAGTACTGGAAAATTCTCCCAACGAGAATAGATTATTTTAAAGGATCTATACAGACCAATCTCACTTTGCGTGATTGGTCCAAACTCACGCAAAGACGCGAAGCCGCAAAGGATGCGCAAAGAAAAATTTAAGTATTTTTCTAGTGATAAGCGATCTGACAATGACACATGTCAGATTGTCCAGTGGTACGCCTTTCGGATTTATTAATAAAAACTTACGATGTCACGCAAACTCGACATGCCAAAGAAAATTATTTTCAATTTTTTCAGGAATTTGGCGTTTCTTTGCGTCTCTGCGACTCGTGAATGCGAAAAATCATGCAAGCGAGGCATCATGCAAAGTGAAATTATAGCTTTGATTAACATAACATCTCTGCAGTTGAAAATATTATGACCCACTCGATTTTTTTATAGAGCCATTTTACAGGAAATCATCTTGATTCGACGACGACCGTTGATTCCTTTTTACGTATTCCTGCTTTCTGTCCACGCTTTTGCTCTGGATCACCACGACTGGAGCTACAACCTCGCCATCTACGAAGTGAACATGCGGCAGTACACTGCGGCCGGGACCTTCGCCGCGTTTGCCGAGCATCTGGATCGCTTGCAAGAGATGGGTGTCGGCATTCTCTGGTTCATGCCCATTCATCCCATCGGCCAAAAAAATCGCCTCGGTAGCTTGGGCAGCTATTATTCGGTGCGCAACTATCTCGATGTCAATCCCGAATACGGCACGCTGGACGAGTTCAAGGCGCTGGTGCAGAACATTCACCAG
>JAFGJB010000054.1 GCA_016929295.1 Candidatus Zhuqueibacterota bacterium
GAAGAACATGTCCAGATGGTCGAACGCTACATGAAGGAACAGGGGCTCTTTCGCAGCGCCGGGACCGATCCGCAATATTCCGATCATTTGGAGCTGGATCTGAGCACGGTCGAGCCCTCCCTGGCAGGACCCAAACGTCCGCAGGATCGCGTCAGCTTGCGCCATGTGAAAAAGGCGTTTTATCAATCCCTGAGCGCGCCGATCAAGCAGCGCGGTTTTGAGTTGAACGAGGCGCAGATGCGGGCATCCGCGCGCATCTCGATGAATGGCGAAACTGCAGAGATCAAGAACGGCTTCCTCTGCATCGCCTCGATCACCAGCTGCACCAACACCAGCAATCCGTCGGTGCTGCTCAGCGCCGGTCTGTTGGCGAAAAAAGCAGTGGAAAAAGGGCTCAGGGTGCCGCGCTACGTCAAGACCAGCCTGGCGCCAGGGTCGCGGGTGGTGACCGAGTATCTCGATGCGACCGGCCTGACGCCGTATCTCGACCGGCTCGGCTTTCATACGGTCGGATACGGCTGCGCCAGCTGCATCGGCAACAGCGGACCGCTGCCCGAATCCGTCGCAGAGGCGATCGAAAAGAACAATATCATCGCCGCGTCCGTTCTCAGCGGCAACCGAAATTTCGAAGGTCGCGTCCATCCGCAGGCCAAGGCGAACTATCTCGCCTCCCCCCCGCTCGTCGTCGCTTTTGCGCTCGCCGGCCGCATGGACATCGATTTGACCAGCGAGCCGCTGGGCAGGGACGCAGATGGCAATGCGGTCTTTCTGCGCGACATCTGGCCGACAAAGGCTGAACTGATGCCCCTCATCGACAAAGCGAGCGATCCGCAGATGTATACCAAGATATACAGCGATGTCAATGCCCTCAGTCCCTTGTGGAATGACATCCGGACATCTGTCGGCGATATCTATGAATGGGATGCTGATTCGACCTATATTCAGGAGCCGCCGTTTTTCATCGACCTCAAGCCGGAGATCGAACCGATTCGGCCGATCAGCCATGCGCGCGCCCTCGCCTTGCTGGGCGATTCGGTGACGACCGATCACATCTCTCCCGCCGGCAGCATCCCCAAAGGCTCACCCGCCGCGCAGTATCTGCTCGACAATGGCGTGGAGCGTGTGGATTTCAACTCGTTCGGCTCACGGCGCGGCAATGACCGCGTCATGGTGCGCGGCACCTTCGGCAACATCCGCTTGAAAAATCTCCTGGCGCCGGGGACCGAAGGCGGCGTCACGCTGCATCTGCCGGATGGCGAGCAGATGTGGATTTACGACGCGGCGATGAAATACAAGGCGGAAGGCACGCCGCTCGTCGTCATTGCCGGCAAAGAGTACGGCACCGGCAGTTCGCGCGACTGGGCCGCCAAGGGGGCACTCTTACTCGGCGTCAAGGCCGTCCTGGCGGAGAGCTATGAGCGCATCCATCGCAGCAATCTGGTCGGCATGGGCGTGCTGCCGTTGCAGTTTAAGCAAGGCGATAGCGCTGAGTCGCTCGGCTTGACCGGCCACGAAGAATTCACCATCGCCATTTCGGACGACATGAAACCGATGCAAGATGTGAACGTCCGAGCAGTGCTGAAAAACGTCGTTAAAAATCTGACCGTTCAGCTTCGTCTGGATACGCCGGTGGAGATTGATTATTATCGGAATGGCGGCATCTTGCCGACGGTGTTACGCAGGATGCTCAATTCCTAGTCCGCATCATTGCGCTAATACCAAAACCACAGAGGCCGCCGACAATCGCAGAGGAAGAGAAGCGACATCGGGCAACATCTCTGAATCTTGGCCCCCTCTGTATTACAAAACTACAACAGCGTGTTTTTTTGGCGAAGTTTTTTTCCTGATGCATCAGATGTGCTTTATTATTTGGAAAAGAAGAAAGAATCAGAAGCGATCGTTCAGCATATTCATGCCCCTTACGGGATGTGCCGGACGGGAAATGGTTCAGGACATACGTCCGAGTGGGACAAATGTCCCAGACACCTTTCCGTCCAGGACGAATGTCCTGAGTGATCGTAATCGGACAGATCGTATTTTCGTCTCACGTTTGCCGTTTCACGTTTCACCTAAACAAGCAGGGAATTTAAAGATGAAATTCATTAGCCTTTTCCTCATCCTTCTGCTGACGCTCTCTCCGCTGCTCAGCGATGAAAACAGCGCACTCAACATCATGTCCTTCAACATTCGCTATGGCACGGCACAGGATGGCACCAACAGCTGGCCGCATCGACAGGATCTCGTCTATGCGGTGTTGCAAGACCATGCACCGGACATCGTCGGATTGCAGGAGGCGCTCAAATTTCAGATCGACGATATTCTGGAAAACGTGCCCGACTGTGCCATGCTCGGCGTCGGCCGCGATGACGGCGATACGCTCGGCGAGTATTCGGCTATTCTCTACAGACCGGACCGGTTTGCAGTGAAGCAATCAGACACTTTCTGGTTTTCAGATACGCCGCATGTCATTGCATCAAAAAGCTGGGGCAATGACATCGTCCGCATCTGCAGCTGGGCACTATTTCTCGACAAGGTGACCGGCGCCTCATTCTATTTTTACAATCTCCATCTCGATCATCGCTCACAGCCGTCACGAGTGAAAAGCACCGAGCTACTGGCAAAGACTCTTGCCGCGCAGGTGAAGGGAGCGCCTTTCATCCTCACCGGTGATTTCAATGCCGGCGAGGACAACCAGGCCATCACATTTTTGACGGATCCCCGTCCGCCCGAGGCGTTGCGCGCTGTCATGCCGGTCATCGACAGCTTTCGCCTGTTGCATCCGCAGGCCGAAGAGGTCGGCACCTTCAACGGATTTGACGGAGTCAAGTCGGGCGATAAAATTGATTATATTTTCGTTTCATCGCAGATAAAAGTATTGAGCGCTGCCATCCTCCATGATAATCGGGCGGGTCAATACCCGTCAGATCATTTTCCGGTCGTCGCTGTGGTGAAATTTTGATACGGCGCAAGCGATTTCTCGGCACGGCCTTTGGTCGCAACCAAACAATGTAATAATTACGAAAAACTAAACGCAGGCGCAAAGAGCCGCAGAGGTTCGCAGAGATAAATGGATGTGCCGCGGCATATAAACTTGTCGAGAAAATAGATGTAAAAAAAATCAATATCATTTCTTCGCGTAACTTTGCATTCTCTGCGCCTTTGCGTTGAAAAATATTGAAAGATTATGCGCGTATTTGCTGGATGTACAAAAATTTTACTAAAAAAACATGATGTTGCTGATTTGTATTACGGAAGGAGCAAATGATGAAATTCTATCACCTATTGATCATACTGTGTTGTCTTTCCTTCACCCAGCTCGTCGGACGAGATCGGCTCATCCTGCGAATGCCGGATGTCGATAATTACAAAATAGTCAAATGCGATTTTCACAGCCA
>JAFGJB010000055.1 GCA_016929295.1 Candidatus Zhuqueibacterota bacterium
ACGACAATAGGTGACATGGCTGTATAGAACTCTGGGACGCGGGCGAATTCATCCTTACGCCAGACAACTTTTCCGGATGCCCCATCCGTGCAGGTCAGTATGCCGCCGGCGCCGAGCGTAATCACTTTGCCGTTTGCTACGGTGGGAGTGCTTCGTGGCCCTGGATGTGAGCTTGGTGGTCCCTTGATCTCGGGCGCCGGATGGGCGCTACGCCATTTTTCTGTACCGTTATTAGCGTCGAGGCAAATGAGAATTTCATCGTCATTTTGCCTGGCGTGGACGTAGAGTTTACCGGCTACGAGCACGGGCGATGCATCTCCTGCTCCCACCACGACGGACCATTGCCGTTGCAATTCAGCGGGCCATTCTTTCGGCGCTTGAAAAGCCGGCGCTTTGCCATCTCGATTTGGGCCTCGCCATTGCGGCCAATCTGCCGCCCTGATCGCGACATGGCTCATTAAAAAGAGTGCAAGTACGATTCCCATCGATAGTTTTTTGATGTTCATAGTTCCTCCTAATGACCTTATTTTAATAATATCATATTCTTAGTTATTATTTGAGCATCGGTTTTTAAGCTATAGAAATAGAGGCCGCTGGGCAAATGAGCCGCATCCCAGATGACTTGATGCGTTCCCGCGGCGTATGTACCACGCGCTAGCGTCGCCACCTTTTGTCCCGTTGCATTATAGACTGCCAATTCCACCGCAGTGGCTGTCGGCAGCGAAAAGGATATCGTTGTCTTTGGATTGAACGGATTGGGGCTGTTTTGTTCAAGTTTAAGATCAATGGCGGCTGAATGGTCCACCGTGGCCAAGATGCGAATATTTGCGTCCAGCCAGGCCAGGCGATTCGTCAACCATTGCTTGAGCTCAGCGATCTTGGCTTCATAGGTTTCGCCGTTCTGCAGCATGCTCGGCCATTTGGTAAAATTTCTCTCTTTGGCATCTCCCAGCAGCAGAACAAAATTGTCAATATCGGCGAACAGATTGTCCTGTCGAAAGGTGGTCGCTCGCAGCTGATTCCATCGTGCCTGCGCCGTGTTCTCAAATATCGCATGGTGCGCCAGCTTTTCCCACCATAAGGGCGGCTGCGCCCCGTCACTAGGTCGCAGCAGTCGATAGTCCACTTGCCAGCCGATGTACACGCCTGCATCTTCGGGAAACCACGCCTTGGCCATGCTCAGATTGAAATCCCAGATCGGTCCCATGATCAGCCTGCTGTTATTATCATCGCGATCTTTGTACATGAAAGAGCTAATGCGATAGGCGTCGACATTCTTGCACAGCTCGTTGAGGAGAAAATGATCGACGAAAGAGCTCAGATCGATGCGATCGAGAAATGAGGCATCGACGGACCAGTCCGCGCTCATGGCTGCTTCCAGGCCGTTCATATACTTTTTAATATACTCTTTCTGTTGGCGCACAATTTCGTCGGGTTTGGGATAATCGTACAGATAGTCGACGCCGCGCTCCGAGCGCCAGCCATCATTATTTTCTCCGGACTCTTGGTCGATCTTGATGATATAGCCGCCGGTCAAAGAGTCGCCCGACACATCGTCCGCATCCAGGCGGGCGATGTCGACTCTGTTGTTATCCCGCTTGATCTTTTCGACCAAAAGATAGATGCCGCGATAATCGTCATTGAGCATCAGCTCGCAAAAGCGGGTGCGAGGGGCATAGCGGCCAATGTCGTTGGACCATTTATAGGCGAGGGCGTTGCGGATGAGCGATTCGTCCTCATAGGGACCGTATAAAATCCAGTCGTTTTCCGCCGGCAGTCCGAGGAGAGAGACATTCAGGTTCTCGCCGCTGTCATCTTGCGTCTCCAGACGATATTGTTTTTTCGGGTATTGGGAGGATGACCGGCCGCGCAGCTCGATGGCGATCCTGCCGTCATAGGTATACCTGGCATCTGCAATGCTGTTGCGAGTTCCGTCGTCATTGTCAATGACCTTCATCGCTGCCGTGATACGCGGTGAGTCAACTATTCGCTGGTCGGCGTTGATGATGATGATCGGCAAATGCGAGGAAGTAAAATCGACATGACCTTCCGGATCTGGACGCCATTGGCCAAAGGCGGCGGTGACGACAAGTGTGAAAATTGTGCATTGGAATTTGATTTTGCCGAGGATCATGCCTGTTACTCCAACGTCTGTTTTATATCAGTCAACGCAACTCGCCTGAGAGACGAGAAATGAAAAGATCAATGATGACACTGTCAATGAATCGAAAGGGCGCCCGCTCTTCGACAACAGACGTGCAACCGGCAGTTTTGTTCGTTCACACATGTATCATTATCGTAGAAGAAAAAGGCCGTTTTCCCTTCATTTTTACTCCGTAATACAAATCAGCAACATCTTGTTTTCTTTGCAAAGTTATTAAGCCAACCGCCGAGGGCGCCGAGATTCGCAGAGATATTGCCCGATTTCGCTTCTTTCCCTCTGTGATTCTCGGCGTACTCGGCGGTTTAGATGTTTTTGGTTACGGCCAAAGGCCGCGCCAAGTTCCTCGGTGGCCTCAGTGGCCTCGGTGGTTTCAATTACCCATGTTGTGGAAGAGCTTAACACGGTGTATAGAATTGCTGAGTGGCCCGCTCTCCTCCAGGATAGCAAGCATCATCTTTCCAACGTCGGATAGCTCCCCGGCGCCAGCATGGGCAGCGGCTCGTAGGGATTTTCGGCGATCATTTTGAGATAGCGGATCACCGGATCCTCTGCAAGCTTGTCCGCCGCCATTTGCAGCGGAACAGGGGAGGGCAACAAGCCGAGGGAACGAGGATATTCGCGCAGCTCGATCTCATCGTCCTCGGCAATGCCGGCGTCCTCTCTGGCAAAATCGATCGCCATCATCAGGCCGCCGATCTCGTCGACGAGCCCTTTTTTCTGTCCATCCGTGCCGGCATAGAAGCGCCCCTGCGCAATTTTATCGACCTCTTCCTTTGTCATGTCGCGACCTTGCGCCACTTTGCTGATAAAGTCATCATAATGGCCGCGGATCCATTTTTCGATTTTGCCTCGTTCGTCGTCGGTCAAATTTCTGCCGGGGATGCTCAGGCCGAGGAGAGGCACGGTCACGCCGAACATAGCGTCGGCGTGTTCGCCCCGCTGCACGTGATCCGCCGACATGCCGAGCTTGGCGCTCAATCCCTCATCCCAGATCCAGCCGCCGATCACCCCGATCGATCCGGTTATCGTGTTGGGCCCGGCTAATATTTTATCTCCATACATCGAGATCCAATAACCTCCTGAACCGGCCACTTGTCCCTGGCTGATGATCACCGGTTTTTTCTTTGCACATTTTTTCAACGCTTCAGCTACCAGATCGCTGGCCATGCCGCTGCCGCCGGGGGAATCGACGCGAAAAACGACGGCTTTGATGGATCGGTCTTTGGCCAGGTTGGTGAACAGTTGCTCCAGATAGCGCGCGCGAATGCCGCTCTCCATGGCGCATTCACCCAGTCCATAGACAAGGGCGATCTGCGGTTTTTGACCCCACCCCTCCGCCAGCATCGCATTGTCCCAGAGCAACGGCCGCCCCATCTTGAGCAGGCCGCGTTCGTGATTCATATCCTTGATGATATCTTCAATATTGGACCAGCGATCCAGTTTGTCTACCAGACCCATCTCCAGCGCCGTTGAGCCGTTGAACAAAACGTTCTCGTTCAAAATGGCATCAAATTGATGATCTGAAAAGTGGCGAGATGTTGAGATGTCCTCTTGCAGCATGCGATACCAGGCATCCAGATAGGCGTCACGTTGCTCCCTGTCCGCATCCGACAGGTTCTCGCGGCTAAAGGTCTCGTACGCGGTCTTGTGAGTGAAAAAGCGCCATTCATCGAAACCGATGCCGAGTTTGTCCAGCGTCCCCTTCAAATAGGTTCGTCCCATGACCAAGCCGGGCAGGATGAGGGTGCCCTGCGGCTCCATTACCACATGGTCCGCGACGCTGGCCAGATGATAGCCGGTCATGCCGGCCGATTCAATGTAAGCGAGGACGCGTTTGCCCTTTGTTTGCGCGGCCTTGAGCTCCTGACGCACCTCCCAGGCGTGCTCAGGCCGGATCTGCATGTCGGTCTGGTTGATCGCAATGATCGCGATGCGCGGATCATCGGCGGCGGCGCGGATATCGCGCAGCAGGTCGTAGAGCCGGTGCGTCTTGTCATCAAAAAGTCGATACTTTTGATGATCGACGCGCCCTTTGAGCTCGAATGGCACATAGGCGACATTTTTCGCCGCGCGTTGAAAAATATTGTCCTTAAAGCCGCCGCTGCGCAGCATGTAACTGTTATGGCTATAGTTACGGCTGTCATCATAATGTCCCTGCGCGGTGAGGGACGCGTGGCCGACATCGAGCACAAGACCCACGGTAAAGGCCTGCGTGCCAAAGTAGCGTCCGACGAGCGTGACGCCGGGCACAATCCGGCAGGCGGCACCGGCGCTCCACAATTCCTCGCCAAATTTGACGCCCGACCCGAACAGCGCATCGCCAAACAGGGTCAGGGTTGGGCCGAAGGGTCGGAGACCCAACTCTGCCACGCCCTCCTGGCCGCTATTTTGCAGTCCCCAAAAACCGGTCAGCCCGAGCGACAGCCGCGATGACCGCAGGATGGCGCTCGCTTTTAACAGGCGCTGGCGGTTGAAAAACTCTGCATCGCCGCTCGGCCACTCATAACCGACGCCCACGGCAAAGGCATCGCTGCCGGCGCCAAAGGAGAGGGCATAGTCGGTGACGCGTTTGTCCAGGTGATTTTGCTGCTGCATGCCGAAGCCGAAGGGACGTCCGCCGAATAGCAACGCCCAGTTGTCGAATGAAAATGTCTTTGGTCCGTCGGTCGTCCAGTAAAAACGCGCCTCCGGCGCTCCCATCAATCCCAGCGCAGCGGGATTGGCAAAGCCGATGATGCCATCCTGAAAAGTTCCCGGCGGCGCCGGCAACAGGTCGTATTTGCTATAATAGTTGGAGATGTTCTGCGCATGACCGACAGAGAGGGGCACGAGCAGAATAGCAATGAGTGTGTTTTTTTTCATAAATGCCTTTTCAATCTAATTTCATCCCACTCGAAAGCATAGTCGAGCCCCAACTCATCGCGCATCCGGCTCATCTGTTGGCACACTGCCAGTGGCAGCGGCACGCCGGTCCTGTCCCGGTCGAGCGAGTGCAGATATTCCTTTTCGCCATGCGTGTAAATGCGCTCGGCGCCGGCTTTTTTCGAATCGCGCAGGGCTCGTAGAATATCGCCCATCTGTTTTTTGACCACATCGACCGCATGAAAGTGGGCGATATCGATGGCAATGAAAAAATGTCCCAGCAGGATCGGCGTCTTGTGTCCATTTTGCACGCCGTTCAGCTGTTTGAGAAAGCCGCCCATCTGCAGGCCGGCGGAGAGCAGCTCGACGACCGTGGCAAAGCCGTAGCCCTTGTGTCCGCCCAGCTCTTCGCCGATACCGCCGAGCGGCGTGAGGGCGGCGCGGCCGGTCGTCAGGTCGGCCAGCACCTCCTGCGGATCGGTCTTGCTCCGGCCATCGACGCCGATGACCCAGCCGGGCGGAAGCGCTTTACCTTCGCGGGCGTACAGCTCGATTTTGCCGCGCTGCGCTGTCGAGGTGGCATAATCATTGGTGAATGCAAACGGCTCATCGGTCGGCACGGCAAAGACCAGTGGATTGGTGCCGAGCATATTCTCAATGCCCCAGGTCGGAGCGGTCGAGGGCCGGGCGTTGGTGCCGGTGATGCCGATCATGTCGTGCTGCGTCGCCAGGAGCGGGTAGTAGGCGGCGATGCCATAGTGGGTCGAGTTTTTGGCGATGACCATGGCGATGCCATAGGTGCGCGCCTTGGCAATGGCCATGTCCATAGCCTTTTTGGCGACGACGAATCCCATGCCATTATTGCCGTTGACGACAGCGGTCGCTGCGACATCGCGCTCGATAACGAAATCTGTCGTGGCGAGCTGAATTTTGTCATGCATGATGCGGTCATAATAGATCGGCTTGAGCCGGCCAATGCCGTGCGAATCGATGCCGCGGCGATCGGCGGCGTTGAGGATATCAGCGCAGATTTCAGCTTCATCCTCCGGCACGCCCATGCCGATGAAGACGGCTTTTTCGAATTGTTTGAGCTGATCGAGAGGGTAGTGATAGTATTTTTCCATCGTGTGGTGCCCTGATTTCTGTTCTCTACAACCTAATAAAGTTGGGGAATTAATTCAAGTTAAAATGCAAATATCTGCCACTGCAAATCTTGGCGCGGCCTTTGGCCGCAACCAAACAATGTAGCAATTACGAAAAGCTAAACGCAAAGGCGCAAAGGAACGCAGAGGTTCGCAGAGAAAAATGGATGTGCTGCGATATCGTAAATCTCTCTAGATAAGCGAGGCAATGAAAAATCAATATCATTTCTTCGCGAACCTTTGCGTGCTCTGCGCCTGCGTTGAAAAATATTGAA
>JAFGJB010000056.1 GCA_016929295.1 Candidatus Zhuqueibacterota bacterium
ATAGAGCTGAAAAAGTAGATTTGGTGGAAATTAAAATGCGTAAAAATCTAAATTATGATGATGTCAAAGTCCTGAAAAAAATTGCTATCGATGGCAAAATAAATGACCGATGGATTATCAGCTGCCTTGAGCATAAAATAACGATTGAAAGAACAGCACGCAATGTGCCCTGGTGGGAGGCGGCGCGTACATTAAAATAATCATGAAATTGCGTTTTCGAGCGACAATAGATATAAAACACAAAATGGTTCACCAAACTCGGAGGTCAATAGCGTGTCCACAAAAATGTTTTTCGTCTCGTTCATTATGAGCTTGAGCCTTCTTCTCTCTCACTGCGACTCGCAGCCCGATTACAGCGGCCTCAAACCATGGTTCAACCCGGCGCTCGACATCGAGACGCGCCTCGACAGCCTCATCGCTGCCATGACGCTGGAAGAAAAGGTCGCGCAGATGATGGACAACGCCCCGGCCATCGAGCGTCTGGGCGTGCCGGCATACGGCTGGTGGAATGAATGCTTGCACGGTGTCGCCCGCTCCGGCCTGGCGACCGTCTTCCCGCAAGCCATCGGCATGGCCGCCACCTGGGATGAGGATTTGATGTTTCGCCTGGCCACGGTCATCTCCGATGAAGCCCGCGCCAAGCATCATGAATATATCCGTAAAGGGAAACGCGGCACCAACCAGGGCCTCACCTTCTGGACGCCGAACATCAACCTCTTTCGCGATCCGCGCTGGGGACGGGGCATGGAGACCTATGGTGAAGATCCGTTCCTCACCGGACGTTTGGCCATCAATTTTGTCAAGGGACTGCAGGGCGATGACCCCAAATATCTCAAGGCGGTCGCGACGCTGAAACACTATGCTGTTCACAGCGGTCCCGAGTCTGAACGCCACACATTCAATGCAGTGACCGATGAACGCGATCTGCGCTTGACTTATCTCGAACATTTCCGCATGGCGGTTACAGAATCGCACCCCTACTCAGTCATGTGCGCCTACAATCGCTACAACGCCGAACCGTGCTGCGCTAATAATCGCTTGCTGAATCAGATCTTACGCGACGAGTGGGGTTTTGATGGGTATATTGTCTCCGACTGCGGCGCCATCTGGGATATCTACAACGGCCACAAGCTCGTCGAGACTGGCCCGGAGGCGGCTGCGCTCGCCGTGCACGCCGGCACCGATTTGAACTGTGGCGAGACCTACCGCGGACTCGTCAAAGCGGTGCAGGAAGGCTATCTCAGCGAGGAAGAGATCGATGTCGCGGTGCGGCGACTCTTTCGGGCGCGCATCAAGCTCGGCATGTTCGATCCGCCGGAGATCGTCCCGTATGCCCAAATCCCCTACTCGGTCCTGAATAGCGAGGAAAATCAGGCCGTTGCGCTCAACACAGCGCGAAAATCCATGGTCCTTCTTAAAAACGATCACAATGTACTGCCGCTTTCCAAGGATATTGGCACCGTCGCGGTCATTGGGCCGAACGCGGACGACATCGAGGTGTTGCTCGCCAATTACAATGGCACGCCATCGCAGCCGATCACCCCGCTGCAGGGCATCCGCGACAAGCTGGGGGAAGACAAGGTGATTTATAGCCTCGGCTGCGAATGGGCTGATAATATGCCGGTATTGACGGTTATCCCGCCATCCGTTTTCAAGACACCCGATGGCCAGCCTGGCCTGCAAGCTGAAATTTTCGCCAATAACGAATTTCATGGTAAACCGGTTGCGACGCGCATCGATGCCAACATTGATGTCAATTGGTGGGATGGCGCGCCGCTTGATACGCTCGATGACGACGACTTTAGTGTGCGCTGGACCGGCAAGCTGGTGCCGCCACAAGACGGCGAATATGTCCTTGGCGCCGAAGGTGCCAACGCTTTTGACATCACCTTTGACGGTGTTCAACTGCTGAGATTTTATAGTGTGTATCACTCCTACAAGGTCAATAAAAAAGTAGTGCTCAAAGCCGGACAAGAATATGATATCAAAGTGGATTTCGCGAATTTCACTGGTGATGCCACGATGCAGCTATTATGGTCTGTGCCAGGCCAGGATTATCAAGCAGATGCGCTCGCTGCGGTCGATCGGGCGGATGCTGTGGTGTTGTGCATGGGATTGTCGCCGCGCCTGGAAGGCGAGGAGATGAGTGTGCCGGTTGAGGGATTCGAAGGCGGCGATCGTTTGACCCTCGATTTGCCGGTCATCCAGGAAAATTTGATCAAGGCGGTCGTGCAGAAGGGCAAACCGACTGTCCTCGTCCTGCTCAACGGTTCCGCTCTCTCGGTGAATTGGGCCGATGCCAATGTAGCCGCTATCCTCGAAGCCTGGTATCCCGGTCAGGCGGCTGGCGCGGCCATCGCCGATGTGTTGTTCGGCGATTACAATCCCGCCGGAAGATTGCCAGTGACTTTTTACAAATCAGCTGATCAGCTGCCGCTATTCAGCGAATACCGACTGGTTCGTCAGACCTATCGCTATTTCGATGGTGAGGCGCTCTATCCATTTGGCCATGGCTTGAGTTATACGACATTTGCCTATCGCGATCTGCGGGCGCCGGAGTTGGTCAAGGGAGATGAACCGATGAATGTCTCGGTGGTCGTGAAAAATACCGGCGCACTGGCCGGCGATGAAGTCGTGCAGCTGTACGTCGCGGATGTAGAAGCCTCTGTGCCGGTGCCGATTCGTGCGCTGCAGGGATTTAAACGCATCTCTTTGCAGCCAGGCGAAGAAAAGACGGTGACATTCACCCTGACTCCCTATCAATTGTCCTTGCTGGATGAGAATGACCGACGCGTCGTCGAGCCGGGCGTTTTTAAAATCAGCGTCGGCGGCTCACAACCAGGTGATGAAAAGGCCGTGACGACACAGACTGTTGAAAAAGAGATCACCGTGACATCGATCGCCTACCTGGAATGAATATGAGAAAAATAGACCTTCGCAGTGACACGGTCACCAAGCCCACGCCAGCCATGCGTCAGGCCATGGCCGAAGCGCCCGTCGGCGATGACGTCTTTGGCGAAGATCCGACGGTCAATGAGTTACAGGAACGGATTGCGACGCTGTGCGGCAAAGAGGCCGCTCTGTTCGTGCCCAGCGGTACGATGAGCAACCAGATTGCCATCAATGCGCACACCCAGCCTGGCGACGAGGTGATCTGCGAATACGGCTGCCATATTTTCAATTATGAAGGCGGCGGCGCGGCCCTTTTATCCGGTGCACAGCTGCATCCGTTGCCCGGCGCCCGCGGCGTCATCACCGCTGAACAGATCAAAGCCGCCATTCGTCCCGCCGATCACCACTATGCCCACACCAGGTTGATTGAGCTTGAAAACACCCATAACCGGGCCGGCGGTGCGATTTTTCCGCTCGACGAGATTCGACGCATTCGTGCGCTCGCCGACGAGTTCAATCTCGTCATGCATCTGGATGGCGCTCGCCTGTGGAATGCTCATATCGCGACGCACATTTCGATGCAAGAGTGGGCAGCGCCTTTTGATTCTATTTCGCTCTGTTTTTCAAAAGGTCTTGGCACACCGCTCGGTTCCATACTTGTGGGCTCGTCAGAGTTCATCGACCGCGCCCATCGTTATCGCAAGGTATATGGCGGCGGCATGCGCCAGGTCGGCGTCATCGCAGCGGCCGCTCTGTACGCGCTCGATTTTCATCTTGAGCGGCTGGCGGACGATCACCGACGCGCACATCAACTGGCACTCAAACTGGTGGATTGCGGCGCCCATGTCGACCTCGATGCAACCCAAACCAATATCGTCATCGCCGATTTTCTGAAAAGCGGTAAATCCGCAGCTGAAATCAATGACGAGCTGAAAACGCAGGGCGTCCTCGCATTGCCTGTGTCGGCATCCAGAATTCGATTCGTCACCCATTTGAACGTCGATGATGAATCGATCGCCCACGCCATACGGGTGCTCGAGGATGTGTTACGATGAAATAAAATATGAAACTTTTTTGTATTAGTAACATCTAATGACTGTTAAAATAAATAATGATTTGACATAAAAGAACAAATTGTTTATATTTATTGATGTCCATTTTTAACTTTTCCGCACTTGCTTCCATAAACGCCTAATTATAGGGCATCAAACCATAAAGCGATTAAATGAAATAAATGAGTGACTTAATTCAAAAGAAATAATTTAGCTGAAAATTGTGTAATACTCTATATGGTGAGTGATAATTCATAAAACTCATCGAACTTATTTTAAGAACAAGTAGTTCATGAACAAAAAGGCTAAAAAACAAAAAGAAGTACGAACCAAAGAGTCCATCGAAAAGTATCTCGAGGAAATTGGCAATTTTTCGCCATTGCCGCCGGAGAAAGAGATCGAGCTCGCGTGTAAAATCCACGCCGGCAATTCCATTGCTCTGGAGGAGCTGGTCAAGGCCAATCTCAGGTTTGTCATCAGTGTTGCGAAAGAATATCAGGGCCAGGGCTTGCCATTGCAGGATTTGATCAGCGAAGGCAACCTCGGGTTGATCAAGGCAGCGCAACGATTCGATGAAACTCGCGGTTTCAAGTTCATTTCCTATGCCGTGTGGTGGATTCGCCAATCCATTTTGCAGGCTTTGGCAGAGCAATCGCGCGTCGTTCGTCTGCCGTTGAACCGCGTCGGCGCCATCAATAAAGTCGGACGGGCACTCGAATCGCTCGAAAAGGAGTACGGTCGCGAACCGAGCATGGGCGAAATCGCCGATAAAATGGAGATGACGTCCTACGATGTCGCCGATGTCATCAAGACGTCGGCGCGCCATTTGTCTTTGGATGAGCCGTTCAAAGAAGACGAGGGCAACAGCCTGCTGGATGTTCTGGAGAGCGACCGCTATCAGCCGCCGGACGGCAAGCTGATGCGCGATTCTCTGCGCGA
>JAFGJB010000057.1 GCA_016929295.1 Candidatus Zhuqueibacterota bacterium
CGCGGTGCAGACGACGCCGCCGATGATGAGGGCCGACACCATGCCGGTCGGACCGGACAGACCGACTCTGGTGAGGATGATGGAGGAAAGAATCAACGTCATCAAGGTCATACCTGAGACGGGATTGGTGCCGACGATGGCGATGGCGCGCGCGGCGACGGTGGTGAACAGAAAAGCGATGACTATCACGATGAGAATGCCAACCAGGGCATGCGTCAGACTATTGACAACGCCGAGGCGGAAAAAGAGGAAAATCAATATCGCTATTATCGCGACGAGAGCGCCGACAAGTCCCATGGGCATGTCGCGATCAGTGCGGATCGTCTCGCCCTGCTGTTTCAATCCCTTGCCGCCGATGATTTCCACCCAGGCAAGCTTCATGGCGCCGCCGATGATTTTGGATGATTTCAAAATGCCGATGATGCCGGCAATGGCGATGCCGCCAATGCCGATATGGCGAACATAGTGGCTGAAAATATCCTCCGCTGCCATGTCCGAAATGAGCGTCCCAGCGGTGCTGCCAATGATCATTGTCAAATCCTGGCCAAAATAGGCAACCAGAGGGATGAAGACGAACCAGGAGACAAAAGATCCCGCCGCGATGATGGCGGCGTATTTAAGGCCGACAATATAGCCGAGCCCCATGACCGCGGCGCCGACATTGAGACTGAAGACTATTTTTGCGTTTTCAGCAATGCCCTTCATAAAAGGCAGGGCGCGGGAAGTGAAAACTTCACCCCACCAGTGAAACGTTCCAATGATGAAATCGTAGATACCACCGATGGCCATGGCTTTGAGCAGAATCTTGGCTTGTTCACCTCCGGCCTCGCCGGCAATCAGCACTTCGGTGGTCGCGGTCGCTTCCGGAAAGGGAAACTGACCGTGCATCTCTTTGACAAAATAACGGCGAAACGGGATGAGAAAGAGAACGCCGAGAAAGCCGCCAAAAAGAGAGGCCAAAAATATTTGAAAAAAAGTGGCATCCAGCTGCAGAATATAGATGGCCGGGATAGTGAAAATGGCGCCGGCGACCACCACGCCCGAGGCGGCGCCAATGGACTGGATCATCACGTTTTCGGACAAGGCATTTTTCCGTCCGGTGAATACGGACAGACCGACAGCCAGAATAGCAATCGGAATAGCCGCTTCGAATACCTGGCCGATCTTGAGTCCCAGGTAGGCGGCCGCCATGGAAAATATAGCGGAAAAGAGCAATCCCCACAAGAGTGACCAGGGCGTTATTTCACGCAAGGGTTTGTCTGCCGGCACAACGGGCGAGTATTTTTCACCCTCTTTCAGCGGTCTGTAGGCGTTTTCCGGTAAAGTGGTTTTTGTCGGCTCCATCTCTGCTCCTCGTAGCTTGATTTGTGTTTTGTTCTCTGTTCCTGAATATAAAGCAGAGCAGGCGTTTTTTCAACTAGATTCTTTTTTCTGTGAATAAACTTGCATGACAAGGAGGCAAAATGAGCATCATTGGAAACATCATCTGGATTCTTTTGGGAGGTTTTCTGATTTCTCTCGAATACATCTGCGCCGGCGTCGCGTTGTGTCTCACTATCATCGGCATCCCTTTTGGCTTTCAGTCCATCAAGCTGGGCATCCTGGCGCTGGTGCCGTTTGGCCGCACGATAGTGGATCATCCCACAGGATCGGGATTCTTGCGAACCATCTTTAACATCATCTGGTTTTTCATCGGCGGCATCTGGATATGTTTGACGCACCTGTTGCTCGCCATACTCCTGGCCATCACCATCATCGGCATCCCTTTCGCGCGCCAACACGCCAAGCTGGCGACGCTGGCATTGACGCCTTTTGGCAAAGATATTCGCTGACAGCCGGCGACAACGCGCATAAAACAGCCAAAATTAGCTTGACAAACAAGGCGAATTTATCTACTTTCATTTTTTATCGATCGCGAAAACCTTTTCAGTTGCGTCCCTCAGCGAATCTTTAAGATGTCAATAAATGCCGGTTCATTCATTCCAAGTGCACGAAAAGTGATGCCACCTGCGAAAAGCAAAGTGACCCGGCGTAGTATCATGCTCGCCGAATGTGGCGATAACCATATTGTGGCGCGACTCGCTGTGCCGTTTCTCACGGTCAATCAATTTCCCCATGAAATGGGACGGACAGCCGTTGATCTGCTGCTCCAACAGATTGGTTTTCCCGAGAGAAATAAAATAAATCCATCACAAAATCGGAATGCATCGACATGATGACTCGTTTTCCATACATCTTGCTCCTTTGTTTGGCTCTCTCGCTCATTCGCTGTTCAAAAGACGATCCCGTTGGACCATCGCGGGACGATTTTCGCTATCCATTGGAGCCGGGCAACACCTGGATTTACGACCGCAGCATCAAGATGACTTTTCAACCGCGTTCCGGCACGCGCGCGCCCGACTCCACCGGTGCAACCGTTCGAGTCGAGGTCATCGGCGCAGAGGTGATATTCGACACCCTGGCGACGATCAAAGTGCGAGAACGCGTCGAGCAGGATGGCGCTTTTTCGACAAGCTACCATCACTACCAAAATAACAGCGACGCGCTTTATCTCGTCGCCACCGTCGGCAGCCCGGTCACTCTGCCGAAAAAGACCGCCGCCATGAATCGGCTGTTTGAAAAGGTTTGGGAGATCCCTTTTGATCTCATGTCGCTCTTTGAGGAGAATCGAAATAGTGCTGCTGATTCCCTGCACCTTGAAAAACCGGTCAAGACGGTCTTGCAGTATCCCCTCAAAGCAGGCGCCGAATGGACATTCAGTGAAAAAAACAGGCCGCGCCGGATCCGCAAACGCGTGATCGGCGAAGAGGATGTCAAGACAAAGGCCGTCACTTTCAAGACAGTGAAAATACAATGGATCGTCGATTTTGACGGTGATGGTGAATTCGATAGTAATGTCGAATATTTTGATTATATCGCCAACGAGGGCCTGGTCAAGCGTTCTTTCGTCATTCGAAATTTGCCGCTGCTCGATGATGAAGGAGGGAACATCGGCAGCTATGATTATCAAGATCAGAGCCTTCTCGTCTCTTTTGTCGTCAAGTGATTCCCAGCAAGCGAAAGGAAAGAATATCCATGACAGAACAACAAGCGAAAATCGGTTTGCAATCATTGGAGCTGGAGTTTGGCGCCGCAGCGGTGAAAGCAGCCATCGAGGCAGTAAAAAGATTCAAGGTGGAGATTCCCAGCTGGATATTTGGACCGTTCGGCGGCGGTCGATTTGGCGAATACCTGCCGCCCGGCGCAGCGCGCTCCATCGAGGAAAAACTGGACGATGCTGCTGTGGTCAACAAGCTCACCGGCGCGACCGAGTTCGTGGCCATGCATGTCTTGTGGGATTTTTCCGAGGACGGCGCGCTCGGCTCCTACAAAATCGCCAGAGAAGTGTACGAAATGGCGGGTGAACGGCATCTGAAAATCGGCTCCGTCAGTCCAACCTACTTTTTACGCGGCTCGCATCGCAACTCGTATGGGGCGGATGAGAAATCAACCCGTGAGCATTACCTTGAACAGACCGTCCTCGCCGCTCGCATCGCCCAGGATTTTGGCGTCAAGCTGATCACCCTGTGGTTTCCGGATGGCTCGAACTATCCGGGACAGATTGAGCTGCGTCGCAATTATGAAAACATGAAAAACAGTCTGATGACCACGCGGCAGAAAATTCCCGATGATATCTGGCTCCTGATAGAATATAAAGTATTCGAGCCCGGCACCTATAGCACAACCGTCCCGGATTGGGGGACCGCCTTTGCTCTGACGAAAGCCATGGGAGGCAACACGGGCGTGCTGGTCGATTTGGGACATCACTTTCACAGCGCCAACATTGAACAGATTGTCGCCCGCCTTTTGTCCGAAGAGATGCGATGCGGTTTTCATTTTAATACGCGTTATGCGGCGGATGACGACCACGCGGTCGAGCCGACGCCGGAAATGGCGCGCATTTTTTACGAACTGGTGTCCGGCAAGGTCATTGCCAATAAAGACGAGCATAAAAACTGGGCTTTTATGATTGACCAATGCAGCGGCCGCGAAAATCGCATCCACGCCATCATTCATTCTGTGGACACCCTGCAGCACTGTCTTGCCAAAGCCATGCTCGTCGACCAGCGGGCGTTGCACGAGCTGCAGGGCAGAGATGAAATCGTGCTCGCCAATCGTCATTTCAATGATGCGTTGCTGCGAGCAGACGTCCGCCCTGTTGTGGCGATGGCGCGACTGGAGCAGCTCCTGCCCATCGATCCGCTGACCGACTATGTCGAGAGCGGCTATCAGAATAAAATCGACAAGGAACGATAAAATAAGGCAATCACCATAGCACAGGAAAGAGATATGGGAAAAGGAAAAACATTCACCGAAAAGCTCGATGCGCTCTATGAATTTGATCGTGAGCCCGTGACAAAAGACAAATTGCAGGGAGCGGCGAATTTCATGGGACTCTACGCCGGCGAACATGTGGCCGGGACGGAGTTCATCATTGGCCCATTGTTCGTCACCCATGGCGTGACAGCCCTGGATATGTTTCTTGGATTACTCATCGGCAATTTGCTCGCGGTTCTCAGCTGGGCTTTCATCTGTGCCCCCATCGCCGTCAGAACACGGCTGAACATGTACTGGCAGGCGCGAAAAATCGCCGGGCCGGGCGTCACTTTTGTCTACAATATTGTCAATGCGCTGATGTTTTGTTTTTTGGCCGGATCGATGATTTCCGTCGCCGCCACCGCCGTCGGCTTACCGCTCGGCATGAAAATGCCGTCGCTGCAGGATATGTATCCAAACAGCGTCCAATGGGTCCTGGTCGTCTTTGTCGTCGGCGCCGTGGTCACAGTCCTGGCCATCCTCGGCTTTGAAAAAATATCGGAATTCGGCAAAATCGCAGCGCCGTGGATGTTTCTCGTCTTTGTCGCCGCCGCCATCGCCGTCCTGCCGATGTTAGGCGTCCATTCTCTCGGCGATTTCTGGGCGGCCGCCAATGAAAAAATCTGGACTGGCGTTCCGGTGGCGGGCCAGTCGAAATTCACCATCTGGCATGTGATATTCTTCGCCTGGTTTGCCAATCTCGCCATGCACCTCGGCATGGCGGATATGTCCATTTTGCGCTATGCGAAAAAATGGCAGTACGGTTTTTTCAGCGCTTTTGGCATGTATCTCGGCCATTATGTCGCCTGGCTGGCGTCGGGAATTCTCTGTGCAGCGGCATTGGGGAATATCGCCCCGGGTCCGATCGCCTACCTCGGCGCCGGCGTCGCCGGCGCCATCTGCGTCATCATCGCCGGCTGGACAACCGCCAATCCGACCATCTATCGCGCCGGATTGGCGTTGCAGACGGTCACGCCAAACTGGAGTCGCTGGAAGATGACGCTGGCCGTCGGCGTCATCACCACCATCGCCGCCATGTTCCCGGCCTTGATGATGAAACTGCTCGATTTTGTCGCGTTTTACGGCCTGTTATTGATGCCCATGGGCGCAGTGATTTTTGCCGATTTCTGGCTGCTGCCCAGGCTTGGCCTGCAGCGTCATTTTGCCGAAGTGAAAAAGCTCATCTTTAGCTGGCCGGCGGCATTGGCCTGGCTGGTCACGCTCGTGCTGGCGTTCGTCATTCCTCTGGAAATCTATTTCAAGGCTCTGCCCGGCTGGTTCATCACCGTCTTGATCTTTTTAATCGCCAGCTATATTGAACAAAAAGTCGTCCATAAACCGGCGGAGGTGAAGTGAAATGATCTGGAAAATATTCTCTCTGATTGGATTATTATTGACCATCGTGCCGGCCATACTGGTCTTTGTCGGCAAGCTGCAGATCGAGCAGCACTATGTGCTGATGTTCATCGGCACCATCATCTGGTTTGTCTGTACCCCGTTCTGGATGCTGAAGAAAAAGGCACAATAGCAGTGCGAGGTTCTTGAGACTGGTAGGGCGGGATGAATCCAATCCTGCCTTAAAAACTCACGCAAAGATACAAAGGAATAGCCACCTCACTGATCGTTCGGCACATTCGTGCCCCTGGCGGGATGTGCCGGACGGTCAATGGATGAGGACATCCGTCCGAGGGGTATACCCCATTATTTCCCGCCCAGGATGGATATCCAGGGCGATCGTAGGCAAAGATTCGCGAAGAAATGATATCGATTTTTTTTTGCATCGACTATCTCGAAAAGTTTTTATGCCGCGGCACATCCATTTATCTCTGCGAACCTTTGCGGCTCTTTGCGCCTTTGCGTCTAGTTTTTCGTAATTGTTACAATGTTTGGTTGCGGCCAAAGGCCGCGCCAAGTGCTCGGTGCTTCCAAGTACTCATTTTCCGGAAGAACCGAAAAACTTTAGATTTGTGCTTGAGCAAGGTATTCTCTAAACAATTCATTCTTGTGATCGCAGCGACCACAAGCTGACGTTTTATATCGAGTCACCTCATCAAGACCACTTTTTGCTGCCAAGCGCCCGACGCTGTGGCAACCCTCACAAGATAAACCCCCGATGCCCTGACAGCCGACGGCTGATAGCTGACAGCATGCCCGCCCGCCGCCATTTCTTCATCCAGCAGCACATCGACCAACTGGCCGAGCGCCGTATAGATCTCGAGACGAACGTGCTCTGTCTTCGCTAATTCGAACGCGATGGTAGTCTTCGGATTGAACGGATTGGGAAAAACAGAGATTTGATAGCTCGCGGGCGCCTGCGATATGGCTTTCCGCACTCCTGTGATGGCGTTGCCGCTCTCGTAGCGCAGCTGCGCCGGCAGTTTGTTATCGCCGACATCCGGACCGAATAGCGGCCAGCAGGAATCAGCGAGAAAATCCGGTTTCTCAGTGAGAAAACAAGAAACCGGAATATTTTGATCCGCAATGGCCGGATCCCATGCGACCGCGCCGCGGATCACGTTGCCATGCTTGAGGGTGTTTTCCACATTCGACTGGATGGTCAGCGAGCCCTTCACGATCTCGTTGCCGACGATATTCTGCCCATGCGAGTGGTCATCGACGCGGAAACTCTCGGATTCGACCTTGTTGCGCAAAAAGGTGTTGCCCGGTCCCATCGGTCCCCAATAATCCGCGACCTGCACCTCCTGCACCACATTCGATTCGAACAGATTATAATTGCTATAGTGACCGTGCAACGAGATATCGGTGAGATTTTGCGGATCGCGCTCGCACGAATAGTTATAGGCAAAGACATTGCCGCTGGTGCCGACGTGCGTCAGCATGGAGTGGCGCAGATGCCGGAACACATTGTCGATGATCAGACAATCGGTCGTGCGGCTGATCGTATCGACGCCATAGCCATGGCCGCCGCCACCGTAATCGTGCGCATGGTGAATGTAATTGTTGCGCACCTCGCAGGCATAGGACTCGGACA
>JAFGJB010000058.1 GCA_016929295.1 Candidatus Zhuqueibacterota bacterium
TATTTTTGGAACACCGATTTCACCTTTGGCGACTGGCTGTCGTTCAATACGACCCGCTCCGACTATCCCGGCGCCACCACGGACAAGGATTTCATCACGCAGGCCTTTTTCATCCATTCGACGAATCTGCTCTGCCGGAGCGCCCAGCTGCTCGGCAAATCCGCTGATGTGGAAAAGTATGCTGCTCTGAGCAAAAAGGCGACCGAGGTGTTTATGAAAGAGTTTGTCACCTCGAACGCCCGTCTCTCTCCCAATACGCAGACAGCCTATGCGCTGGCGCTCGGCTTTGAAATTTTGCCGCCTGATATTGCAGAAAAAGCGGCAGCGCGCCTGGCGGCGGATGTGCGCTCGTTCAAGCATATCACCACCGGATTTTTAGGCACGCCGCTCATCTGTCATGTGCTCAGCGACTATGGCTATTTTGCCGAAGCGTTCATGCTGCTGAATCGCAAAGAGTATCCGTCGTGGCTCTATCCCGTCACCCAGGGCGCGACGACGATCTGGGAGCGCTGGGACGGTCAGAAGCCGGACGGCTCATTTCAGGATCCGGGCATGAATTCCTTCAACCATTATGCGTACGGAGCTATCGGCGAGTGGCTCTATCGGGTCGTGGCCGGCATCGAGATTGATGAGGAAAATCCGGGTTACAAACACACGATCATCCAGCCGCATCCCGGCGGTGAGCTCACCCACGTCAAGGCGAGCCTGCAAACGATGTATGGCGCCCTCTCATCCGCCTGGCAGCTCAATGACGGAGTCGTGACGCTGGACGTGCAGATCCCGGCCAACACGACGGCGACGGCAAAGTTGCAGGCTGATATAAAGGACGTGACGGTCAACGGGCTGGCGGTGGCAGAAAGCAAAGGCGTCGCGGCGACGCAGGATGGCGATACCGGGATCATCACTATCGGATCGGGTCACTATCAATTCGTCTATGCGATGAAATAGCGCAGATCCGGTCCTGCAGAGTTGAAAAAAAAAGCCTGCCGAATATTTCGGCAGGCTTTTATTGTCTCCGCAGAGGAGGCAGCATGTTGAAGATGCTTCAATGACTTTTACGTTGTTCCTTTAGATTGGTTTCCAATTTTTGCGGTTCAGCGTCCATGATTTTTTCAAGATGGTGACGCACTGTTTTTCTGGAGTGCAGACCAATGAAATGATGGAGCAGTTCGCCATTGTTAAAATAGAGGATGAAGGGCAATTCGGTCACACCAAATTGTCTGGTGATCTCTTCATTTGTATCCACGTTCACATAGCCAAAGCTGATATGATCTGAAAATTCAGCTGCGAGCTGCCTGAGAATGGACTCCATGATGAAGCACTCGCCACACCAGTCGGCGCGAATTTCGATGATGAATGGTTTTTTGCTGTCAATGACCACACGCTTGAAATTGGCATCGGTCAAATCGAGAAACAGATCCCCTGAACTTTTCTCCGCATCTGATGGCATATGGGTTTCATCGTTTCGTATGTTATGAAAAGCATGCCACAACTCGCGTGCGAGCTGTGGCATCTACCGTCGTCTTTGGGTTAGAATCCGTACTGAATTTCCATTGTGCCTGCAGCTGCCACATGCTCCTTCAAGAGCTCGTTCTGCGCCTGCACCAAAATCTTTTCCTGCTTTTCAGCTTTCAACGAATCCTTCTTTGCATAGTAGGTATTGACAGCGCAGCAGCAAAGTTGTTTGACGCGCGTCTGCCGTTCAAACTGGCGATGACGTCGCAGAAAGTCCATGGCCCACGGATCTTCAATTTTGTGCAGCGTGACGAGCGCCAGCAAGCGGACGTTGTCGTTTTTGTCGCTGCGGAACACTTTGACGATGTCAAAAACAGCTGAGCGGGGGATGGTGAGATTGTCGGCATATTGAATGATCATACACATGGCTGATTGCTGTAATCCGGGATTATCGGACTTGAGCGCGACGATCAGGTTCTTGCTGAAAGCATCCCAGTCGATCTCAGCGGCTGTTGCTGTCGCCCCGATGGCGAAGAGCGAGAACAGAACGATGGCGAGAATAAAGCTTGCTTTCATGATGATCTCCTTTGCATTGTGGTTGATTGGTTTCGACCATCGCTCATTCAAAGAACGTGCCAAAGTCTGCAACCGAGAATGCATTTTATCTAACTTACATAATATCAATATATTGCGTGCTTCCATTATTTTTTTCCGGTTCACTGCGGCTGACGGAGAAATGCTCATATTTCAGAAATTCCTGATATTTCAGCATTATCCGTTTTTGCTGATGGCCAATTTCTTCATCCTGGATTCGAGCGTCTTGGGGTTGATGTCGAGCATTTTGGCGGCGCCCCTGGCGCCGCTGACTCGCCAGTTGGTCATCTGCAGCGCCTTGACGATGTGCTGGCGTTCATTCTCATCCAGCGAGACGAAACCCGGGATGCCCTGCGAGTTATCCGCCGGCAGCCAGTCGCCGATTGCAAACTTTTTCTCGCTGCTGGTGATGACGGCGCGCTCGACGATGTTCTCCAGCTCGCGCACGTTTCCCGGCCAATGATACTCTTCCAGCCTGTCCATGACATGCTGCGGCACGCTATCGAATGTCTTGCCGGTCCTGGCGCTATACTTTTTGATGAAATAGTTGACCAGCAGCGGGATGTCTTCTTTGCGTTCGCGGAGCGGCGGAATGTGGATCGGAAAGACGTTCAGGCGGAAAAACAGATCCTCTCTGAACTGGCCTTTTTCAATCTCTTTGATGAGATCGCGATTCGTCGCCGCAATGATGCGGACATCCACTTTGAGCGTTTCGGCGCCGCCGACGCGTTCGAACTCACCTTCCTGCAGCACGCGTAACAGCTTGGATTGCAGCTCGATGGGCAGATCGCCGATCTCATCGAGAAAGAGGGTGCCGCCATTCGCGAGTTCAAATCGGCCGGCTTTTTTGCTGATGGCGCCGGTGAAAGCGCCCTTTTCATGGCCAAAGAGCTCGCTTTCAATCAGAGTGGCCGGAAGAGCGGAGCAATTGACTTTGACGAGAATGCGCTCGCCTCGTTCGCTGATATGGTGAATGGCGCGCGCGACCAACTCTTTGCCGGTGCCCGATTCGCCCAGCAGGAGGACCGTGGCATCGGTTGCGGCTACCTGCTCCACCTTGACCAGCACCTTTTTGAGGGCTGTGCTCCTGGTTATGATGTTTTCGAAATTGGTGACCAGCTTGATTTCGTCCTGCA
>JAFGJB010000059.1 GCA_016929295.1 Candidatus Zhuqueibacterota bacterium
ATCAGATGGCAACTCATCTTTTAAAGTCGAAGCCGGATTGTTATCGATGACGAGAATCTCAAAATTGCCCGATTGAACGAGAATGCTCTTGACGGCCTCAATAACTTCGTTATCGCGCTTAAAAGTGACAATGATAAATGATACCAGGGAAGCCATGCGAATTTTCTCGGCGATACGGCAAGTTGTGCAAGAAAGACCAGTTTTTTACAGCAAATTGAACAATCACGGCGCCTCGTGCAAGTCTTGATCATGAATGAAATGTCATAAAAGATACGCATTTGTACGTATTTCTGCAACGTTTTCCATTGCGCAGGTGAAAAAGGTTAGTTCATGGTCAAATCGATTATCATCACAGCTACCAGAAACTGACCTCTTACATCAGGCTTAAATTAGCGTTTGTTTTTTACAGTTCATTTTTCTAATATTGCCATCGTGTCTAAAAATTGACGATCTCTATATTTCTCTCACGATCACATTTGTTACGCAGGAGAAAGGCCGCAGCCAATGAGTGATAAAAGAATATCCATTCTGGACTATATATACAAGGCAGCCCAATACAAGTGGAAAATTTTAGTCAATTTTTTTCTTGTCTGCGCGCTCGCCGTCGGCATCAGTCTCGCTGTGCCCAAGACGTATTTAGCGTCGGCGACCGTTTTGCCGGCTTCGGACGAGATTCAGAATATGGGCATTTCGGCCCTTTTATCTGACATTCCCGCGATGGGTGGACTCGGCGGTCTCATGGCCGGACTGGGGAGCGAAGGAACGACGCTCGTTGCCATTTTGAACAGCCGGTCGCTGAAAGATTCTCTCATCCAAAAATTTGATTTGATGAAACTTTATAAAACAAAGACCATGGTTGAGACTCGCAAGGCATTGGAACAATATATTGGCTTTGAACTGACCGAAGAGGGCACAATCAAAGTATTCGCCAAAGCGAAAACCAAGTACTTTTCCTTTGGCAATAAGGATGACGAAGCGAAGAACCGCTGCTACGCCATGGCTGTCTATATGCTTGAACGCCTGGACCGCATGAATCAAGAGCTGCGCACCGAGAGCGCGAAAAATCAGCGAGTTTTTATTGAAAAGCGCTATATGCAAAACAAGGATGACCTCAATGAGATTGAAAATGAATTCAGCCGTTTCCAGAAGCGCACCGGCGTCATCGCCCTTGAGGAGCAGACAAAAGCAACCATTGAGGTCATTGCCCAGGTTAAGGCTCTCGTCGTCGCCAAAGAAGTTGAAATTGCGCAATACAAACAGATCATGAGCCCGGAACACAGCACCATCATAACGGCGCAGAAAGAGCTCGCAGGGCTGGAGAAAAAATACGACGAACTCCTCCGCAGATCAACATCTGACGAAACACCTGATGTATTCCTGTCGATGAGCAACCTGCCTCAAGTTGGCGTTGAATATCTTCGACTTTATCGCGATCTTATGATCCAGGAAACAATCCAGGAATTCCTTGTCCCCATGTATGAGCAAGCCAAAATCCAGGAAGCGAAAGACACGCCCTCGCTGCAAGTGTTGGATAAAGTCATTGTGCCGGACAAAAAGTTCAAACCCAAACGCGCCTTTATCGTCCTCTTTGCCGGCTTTGCCAGCCTTGTCCTGTCACTCATTTACATCTATCTCAAAGTGAATCTCGAAGACTTGCGAGAACATGACAGCACAACCTACAGAAAACTGCAGCAAGTCGCCAAAGAATTAAGTTTGAAGAAGTGACGCGTGGCGGATCCGAACACCAAAAATCTGCTTCAACGAACCGCTCGCGACTCTGTCATTTACCTCCCCGCCATGATTATACCGGCCGTAGTGGGCATTTTCATGCTGCGCGTCTTCACCGCACTTTTCTCGCGTGAACAGTTCGGCTATTACAGCACTGCATTATCGACAACTGGTCTGGTGAAAACTTTTAGTGTAATTTGGCTATCTTCATCAGCTGTGCGTTTTTATCAGGTCTATGTCAACAATAAAAAGGAAAAGGAGTTTTTTTCCAGCCTGTTGTTGGCAACAACGCTGAGCGCATTTTTATTTGCCCTGACAGCTTTGGGCATATTGCTCATCATTCATCCCGGACTTGAAAGCGAATTATTCTCAACGTTGCAGGCTGCCATCATTTCGACCATCCTCACGGCTTTTTTCGAAATATTCATTGTCATATTTCGAGTCTCGATGCAGCCCTCCAAATATACGCTCTACTGGGTCTTGTACGTCATCGTCAAACCGGCTCTCGGCCTCCTCTTAATAAAAAAATTCTCGTTTGGTGTGGAGGGCCTGTTCTGGAGCTGGTGCCTGACGCCATTTTTTCTCACTTTTTTTGTCTTTAAGGATTTAAAAATCAGACGCTATTTAGGTTTTCATTCAATATCCCGCTCAACATTGCGCGACATGGCATCCTATGGCTTTCCATTGGCGATATCCAATTTCGCTATCTGGTTATTATCGCTGTCCGATCGCTATCTGATCGAAATATTCCGAACAAGTGAAGAGGTTGGGCTCTATGGCGTGGGCTTTGCCATTCCGGAAAAAACATTGCAATTCACCTACATGACGCTGATGCTGGCGGCATATCCCATCATCATTGAAAATTTTGAGAACAGAGATCAGCACTCCACCCAGCATCTGATCACAGAGATGAGCCGTGGCTATATTTTATTGATAACGCCGCTCATGCTCCTCCTGGCGGCAATGCCCGAACAGATTGTCCTCATCTTAGCCGACAAGCGCTTTGTCGCAAGTGCCCAGGTGATTCCGTTCATTTCGATTGGCTTTTATTTTTATGGCCTGGCAATGTACGTTCAAAAAGGCCTGGAATTGCAAAAGAAAAGCAAACGAATCGCCATGATCGCGCTATCTTCAGGCGTCATTGCCATCGCGTCGAACGTGATCCTGATTCCACGCTTCGGCTATTTTGGCGCAAGCATGTCGTTCTTGCTCGCCTATTGCAGCTATTTTGTCATGGCCATTCTTCTCGTCTCTAAAATCATGCCCTGGCGTCCACCGCTCCGAACGGTCTTCAATACGGTCATCGCCTCGTCCGCCATGGTGGCGGCGATCAAGATCACCCTGAGATTTGATCTGCCCCTTATGCTGAAATTGTTGAGCGGTTTTTTTAGCGGCCTGATACTGTATGCCGGCATCCTGCACATGTTCGGCGAGTTGCACAAGGATGACTTGATGATGTTTGGCTTTAAAAAATTCAGATGACATGGCAACGTTGACCCAAAAAGAATATATCACATCAAAGCAGCTGCTGGCCATCTTCATCTGCCTGGAAATTGTGCTCTTGCTCATTGTGCTCAAATCGGCCGAGATTTCGCTCATCTGTTTCATAATGTTCCCGCTCTTTTTCTACGTCTATCATCAACCCGAATTTGGTCTGGCGATGGCGCTGACCGGACGAATTTTGATTGGTCTGTTTTTCGACAACCTTTCGCTCGAGCTGCCTTTTCCGATTTTAGCCAGCCATCTCATCATTGTGCTGAGCGGCGTCATCATTTATTATCTGAAGAATCCCGTCAGGCCAGTGACATTTTATGCGCCACATTTTTGGACGACTGCGATCTTTATCATTTTGCTCATCGGACTCACATACTCGACAAATATGAGCTATGGCAAACAAAAAGTGATGTTCTTTGCAGCTCACAATCTGCTGCTGGTCGTCGTTCCGATACTCATCGTAGATTCCGAGAAAAAGGTACGAGGTATTTTGGTTACAACTTATATACTCGGGCTCGCTCTCGCCATCATATCAACATTTTTAGCACTGGCGTCGCCCGCCATCTACCGGTTCCAACCGAGCGAAAATGTCAATCCCATCTGGTTTTCGCGCAGTCTCGGCGCTTCGCTGATCGCATCGTTGTTTCTGATCGCGACAGTCAGACGGAGAGGTCTCAAACTCTTCATTTTGGCGACGTGGCCCGTCTTCATCTACCCGATTCTCCGTTCATGGTCACGCGGCCCATTATTAGGCGTTTTTTTAGGTCTGATTGTATTTTTTTATCTGCAACCGACAATTTCGTGGCGCCTCAAATTGATCAGCGGCCTGTTCATCGCCATCGCAGGATTTGTCATGCTGGCTGTGACATCAAATGTCATACTGTCGCGGCTGCAGACGCCACTCACCGAAGAGGCGAGCGCCGCCTTTCGTATTCTCGCCTGGATTGAAGCTGTCGACATCTTTAAAGCGAATCCACTCAAAGGCATCGGTACGGGCAGCTTTTTCATCGACTTTCCGTTTGTCCCCTTTATCTGGCCACACAATATCTTCCTGGAAGCCGCAAGTGAAAACGGACTGTTCGGTCTGTTCGCTTTATGCATGTTTTTTCTCACATCATTTCTGCGCGGATTGAAAAACATCCGTCTGGCAGCGTCGCGGATGACAGGGCAGATAAATATTATCATCATGACGATTTTCTTTTTCTCACTCTGGAATGCACAGGTGAGCGGTGACATCACCGGCAACGAGAGCATCTGGCTTGCTGCGGGGCTCATTTGTGCCCTGGCCGCGACGAGAGAAAAAGAGCGGCCGTCCGACCAGTAAACAGATCGTCTCCGGAAAAACTAGATTAATACTTGAGGCTCATAATTTCAGCAGCCAGGCGCTGAGCTTGTGCTTTGCGAGAATAAAAACCGATGTCACGCCGTTTGTCAATAGTCCATTCAGTATAAGCGCCATAAAACAGATTAATGTCATTTCGGTGTGAGAGATAGATACCCGCGTTCAACTCTCGCAATATGGCGCCCACTTCATCGTCCGCGTGCCCCAATCCCAGGATGAATCTGCCTTTTAAAAGATGACGATAAAACTTGGCCGGGATGACGTCATTGCCCCGCGCATGAGGCAGGTTGAGCAATATGAGCACATCAGAATCGACCTCAAGCTGATCAGCTTCTGCAGCGGTCAAACCAACATAAAGCTCAACCTGCTGTTCTACGCCATAGGTCTCGGCATATCGTTTGACCAAATTCGCGTCAATCTCTTCAAGCACCGCAACCTTGAGGTGATATTTTTTATCCTGCGCCAGGAGTGGGAAGAGCCATTGCAGAGGTCTTTTGCCGCCGTACAAACTGCCGCAGTAGCTGAAGGTGATGCGATCTTGATTCACAGCGGCATCTCTGTTGCGATTTCCGAGCGGCGCCGCGTCCCAAAAACCGTTATATATCGTGACAACTTTATGTCCGAAGCGTTTTTGTAATTTCTCCGTAGCACCGCGGGTGGACGCAATGACGAGAGAGGCGTGCCGGTTGATTCGTCCCTCCAGGACGCGTACGAATAGCGCATCCATCGGCGTCCAGTCAGCATAGCCGTTCTGCAGCCACAGATCCCGGTAATCGATGATCAAGGGCCTCTCCCAGCGCCGCGAAAGCGCATAGCCGATGCGAAGGCTATCTTCCAGGGGATAACTCGCCAAAATCGCATTGTATCGATTTTTGTCAAGCCTGGATGCATATTTTAGCGAGCTGTGATAAAAAGCGCTGGTCAGGTAATGACGAAAGGCTCGGATGCCAGTCTGCTTTAAAACCTGCTTGACGATAGTGCTCTCAGTGGCGTACTGGAAAAAAGTCGGCAAGTGCAACGGATAGTGGACGTCGATGCCCGATATGTCGAGCGACAAGCTGCCGTCCCGCCGGGGTGTCAGGACATCGACCTTGATGCCAAAATTGGGCAGGTGCGTCGCAAAACTGTACATGCGGTGCGAGGCAATGATATTCGTGGGCGGGAAAAAATTGGTGATCAGCAAAATTCGCATGCATCGACCGCTTTCATGCCATTTGATACGGCGGCCAGCAGTAGGGCTTTTCATAAAAGCCGGCAAAGCATTTCAATTCATCGACGCGCTTCACTATCTTTGCCGGCGATCCGGCGACCACCACATTATCCGGGACATCTTTGATCACAACCGAACCGGCGCCAACAAATGCGTTCTCGCCAATCGTCACGCCTGGCAATATCGTCGAGCCGGCACCGATGCGCGCCAGTCGTTTGACCGTGACGCCGCCGCGACAGTCGAGATAGCGCGGGCAGCCCATGGGATGTGGGTCATCCGTGAAGACGACGTGCGGGCCGACAAACACATCTTCTTCAATCGTGACCATCTCCAAAAAGCAGAGCGAGTGGATGCGGACGCGGTTGCCAATTCGGTTGCCAAACTCCAGGACGGCGTTGGTGCCGATGCTGGCATTGTCGCCGATGATATTGTTCTCCCGGATAGAGGCGCCCTGGCCTGTTTGTACACCAGTGCCAATGGCCGATCCGGCGTAGATCGTTGTGAACGGCCGCACAATGACATTGCAGCCCAGGAAAAGCGGCCGCTCGCCCGCCTGTGCCCCGCGCGGCGGCTTGCCGATGACGGATGGCCCCTGTATCTCGGCGCCGCTGCCGATCTCCACATTGTCGTAGACTGTGCAGTTCGAGTCGATGTGATAATTATGCTGTGTCATTCGTTTATCTCTGTGATCAGTGATGGTTTGCAAAGAATTCCTTGATCATTGAACAAACATGCTCAATTTCGTGTTCTTTGAGTTGTTCCGACATGGGCAATGATAAAATATCATCCGCATACTCTTCCGTCGTCGGCATATCGCCGGCGTTGTATGACAAAAACGCATATGCCTTTTGCAGATGGCACGGAATCGGATAGTGGATGCCGGTGCCAATTTCATGCTCGCCCAGATACTTTTGCAGCTCATCCCGCTCTTTTGTTCGAATGACAAATAAATGATAGACATGGCGGGCGTCCGGCATCTCCGCCGGCGTGTTCACCTCGGAGCAATCGCTCAACAAGCGGCGATAGATATCGGCGTTGATACGACGTACAGTGGTCCATTCGTCGAGATGCTTCAATTTAACATCGAGAATGGCGCCCTGAAGGCCTTCAAGACGATAATTATGCCCGATCAGATCATGATGATACTTTTGCGCCATACCATGATCGCGAATCATGCGTAATTTTCGACAAAGATCTTCATCATCCGTGACAATCGCCCCGCCTTCGCCATAGGCGCCGAGATTTTTTCCGGGGTAGAAGCTGAAACAGCCGCAGATGCCGAACGTCCCCACAGATTTCCCGTTCGAGGTCGCCATATGCGCCTGGGCGCAATCCTCCACCACAAGAAGGTTATGTTTTTGCGCGATCACCATCATTTTGTCCATCTGCGCCGGTTGTCCGTACAGATGCACAGGGATGATCATTTTTGTCTTTTCCGTAATCGCCGCTTCAATGGCATCGGGATCGATATTATAGTAGTGCGGTTCACAATCGACGAAAACGGGCGTAGCGCCGGTTAGACTGACGGCTTCAGGTGTGGCAAAAAAGGTATTCGCCGGCACAAGGACCTCGTCACCGGCTTTGATCTCTAGAGCCATGAGGGCGGCGTGCAGCGCGGCTGTGCCAGAATTCACGCCCACGCAATATTTTGTCCCGTGAGCGCGGGCAAAATTTTCTTCAAACGCCTTGACAAATGGCCCCGAGGCGAATGCAGATTTTTCCAAAACAGCCGATATTGCCTGATCAATCTCGGCTTTGATCGAGTGATACTGCGATTTCAGATCTAAAAAATTGACTTTCATAGCATCTCCTGTGATAAAAAGTAGTTTCATCCGGTGAAAAATATTGCAGATACACCGGCAACTGTGACTAATAAAATAGCTATGAAAACAAAACTGATGATGCAATTCTGCCAAGCGGGATCATTCTTCTACCTCAATCCAAAGGAGAGCAGATCAGCATCACCCTTCTCGGAATCAACTTATAGCCTTTTCCCGCATGACCGACTGATAAGAAAAACTCCCAATAAAACAAAAATGAGCAGGGAAATGATTTCTCCGCCAATCCCCGGCCACTTGATATCCAATCCTTCCGGCTTGCCGGAAAAAAACGCATAAGCAGCGACAAGCACACCAATAATCCCCTCACCGGCGATGAGCCCTGAGCCAAGCAGTATGCCGCGTTCTTTGCGGCTCTCTCTTTCCTCACTGCTTCTGGATGACTTTTCAACAAAGTGTCTGATCACGCCGCCCATAAATACCGGCGTCATTGTTGCCAATGGCAAATAAATGCCAACTGCAAATGGCAGTGATGGAACTCCGAGCAGTTCGGCAGTCAATGCCAGGGCTACCCCACTGAGCACCAGACTCCATTGCAGGTTGCCATGCAGCACGCCTTCGATAACTGTCTTCATCAAGGTCGCCTGCGGTGCGGCAAGGTCGGCGGAGCCGAATTCATAGACTCTGCCGAGCAACCATACCGCGGCAGCGATGCCAAATGCCGAGGTCATCACACCGATGAGCTCGGCAGTCTGCTGTTTTTGCGGCGTCGCACCTATGATATAGCCGGCTTTTAAATCCTGAGAGATGTCACCTGCAATGGACGATGCTATGCAGACGACCGTGCCGACCGTGAGAGCCGCTGCCTTGCCGAAATCATCGGTCCAACCAAGAGCGGCGAAGACCAGGCTTGTGCCGAGCAGAGTGACGATCGTCATACCAGACGTCGGATTGGATGACACGCCGACCAATCCGACAATTCGCGAGGATACTGTCACGAACATAAACGCAAAAACGGCGATGCAGAGGGCGCCGACAATCCTGATCATCAGCGATGAACCGATGCCGAGGACATGCGGCGTGATGACGACGCCGAGCATGACGAGCATGACGCCAATCAACACCACATGAATGCTCACATCGTGGTCTGTACGCACTGGTCGGATGAATTCAGCATTGGATTTTCGCCGAATCCCCTGAATGCCAATTTTCAACGATTTATACATTGTCGGGATAGATTTAAAAACCGTAATGATGCCGGCGCATGCAACAGCGCCGGCGCCAATATATTTTATATAGCTGGACCAGATGTCGTACGGCGTCATATTGAAAAGGAGTTCATTTGCCGGCGCCAGGGGATTGCCCAAGCCTTCGCCAAAGTAGCTGATGATGGGTATGATGCCGATCCACGACAATAATCCGCCGGCGACCATGATGGCAGAAATGCGATAACCCAAGATATATCCCACTCCCAGGAGTGCCGGGCCGGCCTCGAGGCCCAATTCTGCTTTTTTCAAAACGGGCAGCCGGACATGAAGCGATTCCGGCCATAATTTCACAAAACCGGTGAAAAACTTGTAGAGTGCGCCGACGCCGAGACCAAGAAAAACATTATTGGCGCGTGCACCGCCGACATCGGCGGCGATGAGCACCTGCGCAGCGGCTGTGCCTTCGGGATATGGTAGCGAGCCATGTTCTTTGACGATTAAAAAGCGACGCAACGGAATCATAAATAAAACGCCCAATACGCCACCGAGCAGCGCCAACGTACCTATCTGCAGAAGCGGCGGATTGAAACCCCAGATAAAAAGCGCGGGGATTGTGAAAATAATGCCGGATGCCAAAGATGAGCTGGCAGATCCGGTCGTCGCCGCGATGTTCTGTTCCAGCACATTCGAAGGCCCAAGGACCGGGCTGAGGAGCTTGAAAATGGCAACGGCAACAATAGCCAGCGGGATGGCAGTCGATATTGTCAGTCCAACTCGGAGTCCAAGATAGGCGTTTGCCGAGCCAAAGACAATGCCGAAAATAATTCCGGTGCATATCGCCCTGAAACTGAAATCACGCAATTTTTGTTCAACAGAGATGTACGGTTTGAATTCAGCCACAGGGGAAGTCCCTTCATACTCTTGTCCATCCAGATTTTTTATAAATTAGTGAAAAATTGTTGGATAGACAAGCTCCTTTTGCTAACAACATTTTAATTGATTTTTATGCTCTATTGAACTATATTTATAATCTGATTACTGATAATGGCATCAGTTCTTTTATAAATAAACAGATTCAATTCGAGCGCCTCATGTTTATAATTTCTAATTTTTTTGCCGCGCTGGCATCCGTCATACATCTCATTCTAACGCTTTACATGTATGTCATCATTGCGCGGGCTGTCATGTCATGGTTTAATCCGAATCCCTACAGCAACATTGTTCGATTCATCTATCAAATAACCGACCCGGTGCTCGATCGGGTGCGTCGGTTGATACCGCCGATAGGCGGATTGGATCTGTCGCCTGTCGTCGTCATTTTTGCTATTCTATTCATTGACAGATTTCTCGTCTCCACATTGAGAAATCTTGTACATTCACTTTAATTGCGGGGAGTCATTGTGAAACTGACGCCGTTGGATGTTAGAAAACAAGAATTCAGGCGCACAATGCGCGGGCTTGATCCTGAAGAAGTCGAAGCTTTTCTGGTCATGGTGGCGGATGAACTTGAATTTCACATTCGTGAAAAAAATCAGCTCAATGATGAGCTGATTAAACTGAGAACCCAGCTCAAGGATTATCAGCGAGTCGAAAGCACCCTGCGCGATACGCTGGTGCGTGCACAGAGCACCGTTGAGGATTCGCGCACGAATTCGCGTCGTGAGGCCGAGATCATCATTCACGAAGCCGAGATTCAGGCGGACAACATCATCAAAGAATCGCGCGAGGAGTTGTTGAACATTCGTCACGAAATCAGCTTGTTGCGCGCGCAAAAAGATGCCATTGCCAAACGGCTTCGTCATATGCTGGAATCTCAGCTCGAGATGCTGGAAGTGATGGAAATTGAGGATTTTAAAAATCTTGAGCCGCGACGCGCGGACAAAATTGAGCAATCAAGGCTACAACCGTCGATCAAGAGAGGGCTGCCATCGCAGCCGCCCGTATCCGGTCGTCAGGAATATAGTCAAGATGGCAAGCCGCGTATCATTCAATCTCAAAATCCGGCCGGGAATTTATCCAAAGATGCTAATTCTCTCGATCACCCGCAGCCATCGCGACCAAAGGATATGCCGTCTTGAGCCAAATGGTTGAATCATCCTGGCAACTTCACGGGGATCTGTTTTGAACGGCTTGAAAAAATTTGTCCGACTGTTCTTTGCACTCTGCACCCTTTTGTTTTCTTGCAGCAGCCAATATGTCCTGCTCAATCCAAAGGAGCTTCACCGGAATCAGACAGTGCTATTTGAAACGGCAGAGGGCGAAAAAGTGTCCGGTATCGTCGTTCTTGCCAACGCCGACGCCTTGCTGGTAAATGACAGCTATGGAGAGGAGAGAGGATTTCTAACAAAAAATATCGTCACGATCAAGGGTCCGCAACCGGTTCTGGATGGTAACGGCATCGTTGTGAGCGAAGCGGAGATTGATTCATTTCTTACCAACAGCAATATCACGGTCTATGCCATTGTTGGCGGCATCATCTCCGGCGGCTTGAGTTATTTAGCTGCCAGCCTCATGACGCACGAGGTTCTGAACATCGACAACGACGCACCCGTCTATGTCGGCGCCACAGCCGGATTGACGGTTGGAACATTGCTCTTCGCCCAGTCTGGTGCGCGCCGAGATCGCGAAAAGGCGATAGAGAATATCCTTCTCTCGCGCACAGAACCGGGATATGAAATTTCATTGCCCGATCAGTATGACGATATCATGCTTCGACAAAAAATCAAGGAGATCGTTGAAGAGCGAATGCAAATGGAAGCTGAAATTGATCAATTGCTGAATGAAATGGATAACATCGAAGAACCCGCAAAAAAAGGTGAGAATTAGTACAGCGTGAATTTTTTGTCATTGAAAGAAAAAACAACAAAGGCCGCCTCTTATTTATTGGAGCATTTGCATATGGCGCCTCACATCGGCCTCATTCTGGGGACCGGCCTTGGCGATCTCGGCGAGAGAATTCAGCAAAAAACTGTCATCCCTTATGCTGAAATTCCATATTTTCCGGAATCCACTGTACAGTTTCATGCCGGCAAATTAATTTCCGGTGAGTTGGGGAGCAAGCAGATTTTGGCAATGCAGGGCCGTTTTCATTATTATGAAGGTTATCCGATGCACGAAATCACCCTGCCCGTTCGCGTCATGTACCAGCTCGGAATACGCACATTGATCATCTCAAATGCGGCCGGAGGCATTCGCCAAGAGTTCGCTCCCGGGACATTGGCGCTGGTCAATGATCATATTAACCTGATGGGTGACAATCCGCTCATTGGACCTTATGAGACGTTTCTTGGCTCACGCTTTCCAGATATGAGCGAACCGTACAGCCGTCTTTTGCGTGATTTGGCGCACAAAACGGCGGATGATTTAGGCATTGAGCTGCTTGATTGTATATATGCCGCTGTCAGCGGCCCGAATTTTGAGACGCGTGCGGAAATTCGCATGCTGCAAGCTTTTAACGTTGACTCGATTGGCATGTCAGTCGTGCCGGAAGTGCTGGTGGCGCGGCAATTAGCCATGGACGTCCTGGCTATCAACGCCATCACCGATCAGGCATTGCCAGAAAAAATGCAGCCGATCAGCCACGAACAAGTTTCAAGAGTGGCAAAAGAAATAACGCCAACTTTTAACCTCCTTGTCGAAGAAATCATAAAGAGGATTTAATCTGATGTCACGAATCGGAATCATCGGCGGATCTGGACTCTATCAGATTGAAGGTATTAAAAATATTAAGACAGTCTATGTCGAAACACCTTTTGGTCCGCCGTCAGACGCCTACATCACCGGAACACTGGCAGGCTGTGATGTTGTATTCCTGCCGCGCCATGCCCGCGGACATCGTCTGCTGCCGACGGAGGTGCCCTATCGCGCCAATATCTATGGCATGAAGAAACTCGGCGTGTCCCACATCATATCCGTCTCGGCAGTGGGATCCCTGCGAGAAGATTACAGGCCAACGGACTCGATCATCATCGACAATTTTTTTGACCGTTCGAATCAGGCGCGGCCACATACATTTTTTGGCGATGGCATCGTCGCCCACGTGCAAATGGCGCACCCGGTATGCGATAAATTGCGTCAAGTTCTGTTAAAAGCCGGACACGAAGCCAGGGCATCCGTCAAGGACGGCGGCATTTATCTCAATATGGAAGGGCCGCAATTTTCGACGCTGGCAGAATCGAAAACCTATCGACAATGGGGCATGGACGTCATCGGCATGACGCAGATGAGCGAAGCCCGTCTGGCTCGAGAAGCGGAAATTTGCTATGCGACCATTGCGCAGATCACGGACTTTGACTGTTGGCATGAGGAAGAAAGTGGAGAAACCGTTTCGGTGAACGGCATTATTGAAATCATGCAGCAGAATACTGAAACCGCTAAAAAGATCATCCAACATGCCATACCGAAGATCACCGATGCCGAGTGCGACTGCGAAAACGCCCTCGCCGTCTCGTTCATCACGGATAAATCGTTATGGCCGCCCGAGACCGTCGAAAAACTGCGACCGATTCTGGAAAAATATCTATAGAGCACAAGATGAAATACAAGACGATCAACAACAGCAAGCTGCCGGAGCTTGAGCAAGAAATTCTCAAATTTTGGCGACAAGACAAAACATTTGCACGCAGTGTCAACGAAAGAGCGGTCGAAAATCCATTTATTTTTTATGAAGGACCACCGACCGCAAATGGCCGCCCCGGAATCCATCATGTCATTGCCCGCACGGTCAAGGATGTCGTCTGCCGTTTGAAGACGATGCAGGGATATCGCGTGGAACGCAAAGCGGGCTGGGATACGCACGGATTGCCCGTCGAAATTGAGGTCGAAAAAGAACTCGGCCTCGACGGCAAAGACCAGGTCATTGCGTACGGCGTTGCGGCATTTTGTCAAAAATGTCGCGAGAGCGTCTGGACCTACAAAAAGGAGTGGGATCAGCTCACCGAGCGCATGGGTTACTGGCTTGATCTGGATGATCCATACATCACCTACACCAATGATTACATCGAGTCGGTGTGGTGGATTCTTCAGCAGTTCTGGAACAGAGGCCTCATCTACCAGGGTTTCAAAATTTTACCCTATTGTCCCCGTTGCGAAACGCCATTATCCGGCCATGAGGTATCGCAGGGCTATGAGGAAGTCAAAGATCCGTCGATCTTTGTCAAGGCGAAAATCAAAAACCTGGACGATACTTACTTTCTCGTCTGGACGACAACGCCGTGGACGCTCATCTCCAACGTGGCGCTGGCATTACATCCGGATGTCACCTATGTCAAAGTGCGTCATCAGGAGCACTATTTGATACTGGCGCAGGAACGGCTGGGAGTGCTCGAGGGAAATTACGACATTGTCGAATCATTCACGGGCTCTGACCTGGCTGATATGGACTATGAACCATTTTTCTCCTATGTGGAGCCGAACAAGAAAGCGTATTACACCATTCTGGCAGACTTTGTCACCACCGAGGATGGTTCGGGCATCGTCCACATAGCGCCGGCTTTTGGTGAGGACGATTATCAGATAGGACTCGCATATGATCTGCCGATCATTCATCCCGTCGATAAAAGCGGCAAATTTGACACGACGATCACACCGTGGGCCGGATGTTTTGTCAAAGATGCCGATGTCGATATAATCGTCGATTTAAAAAATCGGGGCCTGCTCTATCGCTCCGTAAAGATCACCCATAGTTATCCGCATTGCTGGCGCTGCAAATCTCCGTTGTTATACTATGCGCGCAAATCGTGGTACATCAAAACGACGGCCATCAAAGACAAGCTCATCGCCAATAACAACAAGATAGACTGGCATCCGAAAGAGGTCGGCGCCGGCCGATTTGGCGAGTGGCTCGAAAATAACATCGATTGGGCATTATCGCGCGATCGTTTCTGGGGCACCCCTCTGCCGGTCTGGCGATGTGAAGCATGCGAACATGACATCTGCATCGGCAGCGTGGCCGAGCTGCATGAGAAGGGCATCAACGTCGCAGAAAATCTCGACCTGCACAAACCATCTGTTGATGAAATCGTCATGACCTGCGAAAAATGCGGCGGCGCCATGAAACGCGTGCCCGAAGTCATCGACTGCTGGTTCGATTCCGGAAGCATGCCGGTGGCGCAATGGCACTATCCGTTCGAAAACAGGGACGTTTTTGCGAAAAAATTCCCCGCCGACTTTATCTCGGAAGGCGTGGACCAGACCCGCGGCTGGTTTTATTCCATGCTGGTCATCGGTACACTATTATTTGATCAGCCGTCTTTCAAGACCTGTCTTTCCGTCGACATGATACTTGACAAAGAGGGCCAAAAAATGTCCAAGTCAAAGGGCAACACGGTCGATCCCTTTGAACAGATGGAAAAATATGGCGCCGATACCTTGCGCTGGTATCTTTTAACCGTTAGTCCGCCCTGGTTGCCGACGAGATATGACGAGGATGGTCTGCAGGAGGTGAGCCGAAAATTTTTTGGAACATTGACCAACACCTATTCATTCTTCGCCATGTACGCCAACATTGACCAGTTCGAATACAAGCGATCGGAGCGCGTCCCGCCCGAGAAACGCGCGCAAATCGATCGCTGGATACTGGCAGCCTTGCGCAGTGTGTCGGCGGAGATCATCAGCAACCTTGGGGAGTTTGAATTGACGAAAGCAGCGCGCGCGCTCTCCGACTTTGTGGTTGATGATCTGTCCAACTGGTACGTACGCCGCTCGCGTCGCCGATTTTGGAAGTCGGAGATGGGCGATGACAAGCGGGCAGCGTTCCAGACGCTGCATGAATGTCTGGTGACAGTGTGCAGATTGATGGCGCCGATGGCGCCGTTCATCTCGGAGGCTATTTACCGTCATTTGACACAGGAGACGGATGATTTCCCCAGCAGCGTTCATTTGGGCGAATATCCCGTAATCGACGCTGCGCCGCTCGATTACGCCGACGCACTGCTCGAAGAACGCATGCAGCTCGTCCGCCGAATTGTCGAAGTGGGTCGATCCATACGCAATGATGTGGGCGTGCGGGTGCGCCAGCCATTGGCCAATATAGTCGTCGTTGATAAAAATGGCCGTCGCGCCGAGTTGATCAAGGGCATGGAAAATCTCGTCATCGACGAGTTAAATGTCAAGGGCATTCAGTTTGTCAAAGATCAGAGTGCGCTCTTGATCCAAAGAGCCGACCCCGTCTACAAAAATCTCGGTCCGAAATTTGGCAAACTGATCGGCCAGGCAGCTCAGGCCATCAAGTCATTTGGCGAACATGAGATAAAAAATATATTGAATAATGGCGGTGAACGATTGGTTTTAGATGGGCATGAAGCAATGATTCTGCCGGATGACATCGCTATAAAAACCGAAAATAGACCCGGCCTCGCTGCAGCGTCAGAAGGTGATTTGACAATAGCATTGACAACAGATATTTCAGAAGAACTCCTGGACGAAGGGCTGGCGCGCGAATTTGTCAATCGCGTTCAAAACATGCGTAAAGACGCCGATTTTGAGGTGACGGATCGTATCAATATTTCCGTCAAGGCATCGGAAAGGCTGGCGAAAGCACTCATCAGTCAGGCGGATTATATTAAAAATGAAACACTCTGCCTGAAGATTGAACACGGCGCCACCGATGGAGATTTTCAAAAAGAGTTCAAGATCGATGACTTGCTTGCTTCAGTTGGAATCGCAATTGTCAAATGAAAACGCCAGGCTGTCCCATGAATCGACAGCCATTTTGCTGGTGATTGAGAGGTTAATATGGATAAGACACAGTTGAATCATTACAAAAAAATCATTCTGCAAAAACGTCGTGAGCTCGTCGAGCAACTCGACAAGCTTAAAGAAAGCGGCTTGAACAGCAGCGTGAGTGATTCTTCCGGGGATCATTCGACCTATTCGTTGCATATGGCGGACCAGGGAACGGACACCATGGAACGCGAAAAGCAGTACATGTTTGCCTCGCGGGAACAGAATTATCTCTACCACCTGGATATGGCCCTGGAGCGAATCGAAAAAGGCGAGTTCGGCAAATGCATTAGCTGCGGAGAGGAAATCGGACGCGACCGGCTCGAAGCCGTGCCGCATGTGCGCCTGTGCATCAACTGCAAGGCAAAAGAAGAACTAACGAAAAGCAAATATTGATCAAGTCGCTGAAAATTCTCATCATCACCGCGATCATCGTCGCCATCGACCAGATGACGAAAATCTACATCAGTCGATCGATGCAACTGTACCAGTCTTTTCGTCTGCTGGGTGATTTTATACGCCTCACCTATGTGGAAAACAAGGGAATAGTCTTTGGCATCAAAATGGCGCATGGTGGATTCTTCACTGTCTTTGCCGCAATTGCCAGCCTGGCGATCATGTTCTATCTCTTCAGAATGAAGGGTGAAAAATTTATCGCTCGACTTTCAATGGCGCTCATCCTCGGCGGCGCCATCGGCAATTTGGGAGATCGTCTCTTTCGGGGCTCGGTGGTTGATTATCTCGATGTTGAATTTTTCGATATCACCATCCCCGCCTTTCAATTTCTCTTCATCCATTTCCCCGGCTACGCCCTGCAGCGCTGGCCGGTCTTCAACGTGGCGGATGCGGCGATAACGGTGGGGATGCTGCTGCTGTTTGTTTTCATCCTGACCGAAAAGCCACCCGCAGAACCGGAACGGCTGGGGGATGCGGAGATGATACATTGATGTCGACATAGTAAACCAGCCCCGCCGGTCGCCGCACCTTCATACTCCTCCTCCCTTTTCCCACCAAATTAATGTTGATATCAAAATTTTATATTCTATATTATAATGAGGGTTTAGAGGAAATACGACTCTTCTATTACGCACTTTCTCATCTGACAAGGTTTTCTCTCCCAACCCTGACCCACATGCGTTGCATTTTCACCTTTGTGTAATAACAGCTATAACCACGCTCACAGCATGCCAAAATATGCAAAGCGAGGACAATATGGAAAAGTTACAAGGTATTCATGATCTGCTCAAGAATGCATATCTGGGAAACAAATCGAGCGAAGATGAACTTTTTGAATTAATTCGCGCAAGAATTTCCAACCTTCTCCGATATAAAATATGGGGGGCGAGTCGATCGCGAGGTGGACTCACAGAAGATGCGCGCGACTTATTACAGCAAATTATGATGGAGCTATATGATCAATACAAAAAAAATAAATTGCCAACAGATGATCTGCTAAAATGGATTTTCACCATCATGAATCGACGAATTGTGGATTATTTCCGAAGAAAAAAGACAACATCTCTGGAGGACATTCCCTATCCGCTACTGGACGAGGAGCAGATGGAAAGGGTGTTAGAAGCGAAAGAGCTGCACCGCCTGATCGGGCGAGCACTGGCGCGGGTGCCAGACAAATGTAAAAAGATCATCCAGGCTCTGTTGTACGAGAGCAAAAAAGACTATATCGAAAAACAATCTCACTATCAGGAAAAGAATACGATCTATTCGGACATTCATCGCTGCCGCCGCCATTTTAGCGACATGCTGAAACTGGAGGGTTATGAGAGATGAAATGTGTGGATAAAAAAACAGGCCGACTGCTATTTTTATATGAATTTGACAAGCTATCCGAGGCGGACCGGCATAGATTTGAAAAGCACTTGTTCGAGTGCGATTATTGTTTCCAAAGCCTGCATGCCTTATCTCCTGTCGTCACATTAATGCGACAGGAAAAGGAGGTTTTTGCCAGTGATTTATTACCAGCGCCAGACGGAGGGGGGGCGGAAAAACGAGCAAAGAGGTATCGCCTTTTTCCGAGTCCAGCCGGGGGGTGGCGCTGGATTTTCAAGCCGGCGTTGGGTGTCGCGGTGTTGATGGTTTTCGCACTGTTTATCATTCGTCCATGGATCAGTGGGCCGCAAACGTTCGCGGATTTAGCCCGCATTGAGCCGTGGCCATATTACGCTTTGCATACGAGAGGCCAATTGGATGAAGATAAAGCGGATAAACTCTTTGAACAAGGCATGGAGTTGTACAACGAAAAAAAATACACCGCCGCGCTGGTCTCATTGGACTCGGCAAAAATACTCGATCCTGCGGATATGGGAAAGCAATTCTATTTGGGCCTAACATACTTGTTGGCGGACAGCGTAGATAGCGCGATCGTCTATTTGAACAACGTGATCCAATCCGGCGATGTCACTTATCTAGACAAGAGTTATTGGTATCTCGGCAATGCTTATTTGCTCGAGGAAGATGGGGAAAAGGCAATACAGCAATTCGAAGCGTTGAGAGAGCTTGACGGAGAGCGATGGAAGGTGGATAAGATGATGGGGAGGATAAAAAAATGTAAGGAGAATCAGCCATGAGAAACTTTTTTTTAGCAGTATCTGTGTTATTGATTATCACAATGACATGCACAACTCCAGAACAAAAATTTCAAAAAGCTCAGGAAGAAAATACCATCAAAGCCTATCAGGAATTCGTCGATAAATATCCAAACAGCAAATTTGCCGATATTGCGGGAAAAAAAATTGCAAGTCTGGCCTTTGAAAAGGCCATCAGCAGTAATACTGAACAAGCTTTTATAGAATTCATTGACAAATACCCAGAGAGTGAGCTGGTTGTTGATGCAAAAAAGAATGTAGAACGTATCGCATTCGAACAGGCTGCGGGAAAAGCCACCGAACAAGCCTGTCGTGATTTCATTGAAAAATATCCCGATAGTGAATTGGTGCCGGATGCGAGGAAAAAGATGGAAAAAATATCATTTGATGAAGCATCAAGAAATAACACCAAACAAGCCTACAAAGAATTCATAGCGAAATATCCAGGAAGCGAGTTAGTCGAAGAAGCGCAAAAGAAAATCGGCGCCATGCTATGGAAAACGATCTATGTAAAAAAAGAGGTGTTGGATTATTTAGCCGAGCTCGAAGTAAAAGAAAAACGCAAAATTGCCTTCTATACCTTTAGCAGAAATCCGCTGAGTAAATTTGAGGATATAACGAACTCAAGCCAGTGGGGTTTTTGGGCAATGAATATGAGCATTTCCGAGTTTGCTGAAAATACCGGGATACAAGAAAAAAGTTGTAGGGCTATCGGGAATCCGCAATTCGTTGCCGAAACCCCTGATTTAAAGTTTTTCATGGTGCCGCTTGACGATTATTGGGACAAGGAGTTAATCGAGCAGGCAGGTGCACTGCGAATTCAATTTAAAAGTCGTTAGTAAAACTTGGAAAATTTTATGAATAACATTTCATTGGAGAGGAATCATGAGACAATTGACGTTCTCATTTATGTTGATTTTTCTCGCATTATCAGCGATCCAGTCGCAAACGCAGGTTTCCGGATCTGTCTTTGGAACATGGACTTTGGATAATTCACCATATATCGCTACAAATAATATCAAAATAGAAAAAGATGACTCATTGCTCATCGAACCAGGTGTTCAAATCCTTTTTGATGGTCATTTTTCACTGCGTGCCGATGGCTACTTGTATGCGGTGGGGACAAAAACAGATTCCATTTTATTTTCCAATAATCACCAGGGCTCGATGTGGGCGGGGATAGGCATCTATAATGACAAAAATAGCAGCACTCTCGAATTCTGCCGCATCGAACACTCGGATCAAAGCGGGATTAACATTTATGATGCATCGCCAAAGATTCGCTTTTGCCACATTTTGAATAATACTGATAGCGGGACGCAAAATCATATCGGCGAAGGCGGCGGCATCGATGTGCATTATGCCGATCCGGTGATTGAATTCAACTTGATCGAAAACAACTCGAGCGATCGCGGCGGGGGAATTCACATTTACGAAGATCCAAACAATAGACCTGGGCAATGTCGCATTTATAACAACATCATCCGTTTCAACACAGCAACCTGGGGTGGCGGGATTAGAGTTTTCACGGAAGGAGCAGCGACAACCGGCGCCAAATGTACACCGATCATTCGTAACAACGTACTTGACGGCAATAGTGTCGCCGATCCGCAGTATGGAGGAAATATCTACATCTTCCCTGGAGCCAAACCGGAAATAATTAATAATATTGTGATAAATAGTCCGAATGGAGGTGGTATACTTGACCTCTCGAGCTCGATCATTCAATACAACGACGTGTGGAACAACAAGCCGTATAATTATATTGATGCGACTCCAGGTTTAGGTGACTTTTCTGCGAATCCGCTTTTCATCGGCGGCTCACCTTTTGATTATCACCTCACTTCTTCGTCGCCGTGCATTGATGCCGGCCATCCAGCCGCGCCTCTCGATCCCGACAACTCGCGGGCGGATGTAGGTGTCTTTTATTTTGGCACGGATGCACCACCTCTCGGCGTCACTGACTTGACGGCGAACGCGGGTCATCAGAGAATAACATTGAGCTGGTACAATCCGAATATTATCGACTATGATTATACGCTCGTCGTTCGCGGTGAAACATCATATTCACAAAATCCAGGCGATGGATTTCCTATCTATTCTGGAGCGCGAACGATCTGTCAAGATACAAGTTTGGTGAATAATAAAACATACTTTTACTCGGTGTTTGTTTTTGACAAAGCGGGCATGGTGTCACAACCTGCTCATATTTCTGCTCAACCTGAGCATCACGATTTATCGGTGCTGCGCGTTCCCTGGGATTTTCTAAAAATTCAAGATGCAATGAACGCCGCTGATCAGGGTGATACAGTGCTGGTGTGGCCTGGCACGTACAGTCCATCGGCAAATGGAGAATCGTTTCCCATTGTTATGGCGGACAATGTAGTGCTAATGAGTAAAGATGGTCGAGAAAATACGACTATTGACGCGGAACAGACGAATCTGGTAATGCTGGGAGCCAATTACTGTACTCTCGAAGGCTTCACGATCAGGAACGGTTGGAACTCAAGTTATTCACCGGACAATTCTGATAAAGTCGCCGGTGGAGGAGTACTGTGCCGGGGCATTATAGACATGAAAATAATTGATAACATAATAGAAAAAAATAGTGCTTTTCATAGCGAGTATTGGAATAGTGGTTATGGAGGCGGTATCTACTGCGCCGATTCAAAAGTGGATATCATCGGAAATATAATAAGGGATAATCGGACTGGCAGTGAATGTGGAGGGATAGGGTACACATACAGCAGCAATCCACTATCGCCGCCTCGGATATTAATTCTGGATAATTTAATTATCAGAAACGATGCTGGTAATGCGGGAGGTATTGGCATCGGCGGGGTACATGCTGTTATCAAAAATAATGTCATCGCATTGAATAAAGTCCATGTCTTTGTTATTCCAACCCCTGGCGGCATTCATCTGGATAGTTTTTATTGGGGAAGTGCTGAAATCATTAATAACACAATTGCATACAATTACAATGTTGATATGCCCGGTAATATTAGCGGGATATACTATAAAAGTGGCAGCAATCCGATCACATTAAAAAACAATATTGTGTGGGGACACAGGGAGGATGAAGTGGTAATAGGTAACACTGTCGCTTCTTCCGGTGCTAAAAAATTCATTGTCTCATATTCTTGTATTGAGGGTGGATATCCGGGCATTGGAAACAATAGTGACGATCCTCAATTCATTGATGTAGATTCTCATGATTATCATCTAACAGCAAATTCTCCCTGTATTGATGCAGGAGATCCAAATCTCTCTCTAGATCCCGATTGTACACGAGCAGATATTGGCTCATTTTATTTTCATCATGCTGATCTTGCGGATATAGAGATTGCAAGAGATCAGATAATTGTTCATGCTGATGAAAATATTGATACAACTTTGCAGATCTCTATTTCTAATAAAGGTACAAGATCGCTCGGATTTAAAATCTACGACAAATCAGAATTTAATAACGAGGATGATAGTACACCAGACGAATATGGCTATTCATGGATCAATAGCGACAATGATACAAAACTTGATTTTGAATGGATTGATATAAAAAATGTTGGTACAGAACTTGGGTATAGCAGTTTTGGCAAAAATTATGGCCCATTTCCGTTGGGATTTGATTTTGTTTTTTATGACTACATTTATTCTTCTATTCGAATCTGCTCAGAGGGCTTTCAAAGTTTTATGGACAATGATCACGGTGGTTGGAATCATCCAATCCCCTTTGAACTTGGGCCGAAAAATTTAGTTGCTACATTTTGGGATGATTTTGATGCTTCGGGTGGTAATCGAGTCAGCAAAATATATTTTTGGCTTGATGAAAAAAATAAAAGATTCATTGTGCAATACGATAGCTTATTGCATGCTGATACTTCGTTAGGATACGAAACATTTCAAACAATCTTTGAAGAAAATGGTTCAATTCTCTTCAACTATAGAAATATCACTTCGCCAAACAACTGTACCGTCGGAATTCAAAATAACAGCGGTTATTTCGGATTACAGGTTGTCTACAACCATGAATTCCTTCATAGTAATCAATCCATCAGAATATTTCAGGGAGCTGAATGGTTGGAACTTGCGCCACAAAGGCACAATCTAGATCCAGGAGAGTTTGTAGAGTTGCCCATAACAATCTCCACTCATTATCTTAATCCTGGCTCATACAATGCATCCATCCTCATCGAATCCAACGACAATGATCAGGCGACGGTCAAAATCCCCGTCTATCTCAACGTCAATCCCACTGGCGGTGATTTTGTCCGGCCTTACCCCGTGACAGACCTGTCACTCGCCAGCACCTCGGACAGCACCGTCACCCTCTACTGGACCGCCACTGGCGATGATTCCACCACCGGTGTAGCGAGCTATTACGATTTGCGTTTTCAAACAAAGCCTCCGGCGGCTGATACATTAGTCTGGTGGGAAAACGCACAAAAACATATGAATATGCCTGCGCCCTCTCCGGCCGGTCAACGCGATAGCGTGGTCATAAAACACCTCACACCCGCCGAGGTGTATTATTTTGCCCTCAAAGTGGGGGATGATGCCGGCAATTGGTCGGATCTGTCTGATATCGTTTATATCTTGTCCGTACCCGTCGAATTTGCCGTTTTTGAGGCGAGAGTTGCGGATACTAAAATAATCCTCAATTGGAAAACCTGCAGCGAATCAAATAATCTTGGTTTTGAGGTGCAACGAAAAAGTGCTCAATTTGAATTTCAGAACATCGGTTTTATCAAAGGATTTGGCACACCCTTAATCGAGAACCGGTACACTTTTGTGGATGAAAAAGTTGAGGCTGGACAGCTTTACCAGTATCGTTTGAAACAGATCGATACAAATGGCTCTTGCACTTATTCCAACATTGTCGAAGCGTCGGCAGCACTGCCGAAAACATATGCGCTGCACCAGAACTATCCCAATCCGTTCAATCCGAGCACAACGATCAAGTATGAGCTGCCTAAGGAGGCGCATGTCACCTTGACTATTTTCAATTCCCTGGGACAGGAAGTGGAGAGGCTTGTGGATGAAAATAAAGTAGCGGGCTATTATAAAATCGAATGGAATGCGTTAGATAAACCAACCGGCGTCTACTTTATTGTGATGCAATCAAATGATTTTCACAAAACACGAAAATTGCTTCTCATGCGATAAACAAGTTACCGAAAAGGTACTTTATCCAAACTCACAGACGAATGAGGAGGCTATGAGATGAAAACAAAAAAACATGCACTAGTTTTTTTATTCTCTTTTATATTGATTTTCTCACCGCATAATATACTAGCCAACTATGCCGGCGAATGGGTGGGAAAAACTGATAGTGGCCAGGATGTCTCATTCTTTGTAATGTCAGACTCAACCATCGAAGATTTCCAAATATTCCCCACGCTTGCCTTTTTCGATGTCACAGCAATAAATAAAAATAGTGAGAATTGGACCTTTTCGTTTGCTAATAACAACGGAGATAGCATTTGGGGATCTTTTAATAGTTCTATGAATATCTTTGCAGGTAAATACTTTATGAATGGAACACAAATAGACGGCTGGCATGCTTCACCGATACAATCATCTTTGAAAGAGAAAATCCGTTTGTATTTAAAAAATGGCTTTTCAAAAAAGAGCAAAGTAATGAATTTGTACGAATATGTAACGCTGCCAAAGCTCTCTGAAAATCCCGAATTTAAAAACAAGATTTATCTTTGGTCAGCGCCCGGCTCCGGAACGGGCCGATCCATACTTTGGCATGGCTATTTTCTTCCATATCGCATTGAAGGCAAAAAGTTTGAATTTAATGTCCATTTGGCAAATGGAAGCAAAGCGGCACCAAATTGGATTATGGCATACCTGCAAATTGGAAAAAACAAAATTTTTACAGAGCTTTTTCAAATTTCGAATGAATCTTTGCAAGCCTATAAAATGCTCGTTGAAACAGATTCTTTGATTTCGGCAGAAAAAGGTGAAGAAGTTCAATTTCTTCTATCGTTAGCGATAGGGAATGGTCCAATTCAGACTGTATGGGGTTCTGAATTTGAGGCATATCTTGAAATTCCTGGTGTTGCAGAATCAAGCATTCCGCACTCAACGGCAAAAAACCGACCGAACAATTTTTGTCTAAATCAAAACTACCCCAATCCCTTTAATCCGAGCACGACGATCAAGTATGAATTGCCGAAAGATACGCATGTCACCCTGACTCTTTTCAATTCGTTAGGACAAGAAGTGGAGAGGCTTGTTGATGAACATGAAAAGGCGGGATATTATTCGATTACTTGGAATGCTGTTAAGTACTCGACAGGTGTCTATTTTGTGGTGATGGAGGCGGAAGATTTCAAAAAATGGCTTAAGATTTTATTAGTACGATGATCTTGCCGCCTTTAATATTGAACTTTTTGCCTGAAAGAAGTTAACTTTTAAATAGGAGATGCAAATGGAACCGAAAGATTGTTTTTTTTGGCTCGTTTATCGGAAATATCTTGCCTTTGTAATCATAACCTCGCTTATATTTTCAATAGCTCCCTTGACAAAAATAGAAGGTCAAGAGTGTAATTTACAAAAAATAGACTTGGAGGAAAAAGACGGATATTATTTTGATGAAGGATATTGGCTCAACACATTTACAAAAAAACCTGAAATTTATTATTCTTTATCAAAAACTCTATTGATTGGTACTAAGGATAGTTTTTTATATTCTTCCATGGCCGTCATTACTTTTGGTGGATTAGCGGCTCTTTTGGGGGCAAAAAAGGATACATGGAAAGTTGCTGCGGGCGTTTTTACTATATATTTCCCTATTACCACAACCGTAAATCTTAGATCGATCAAGAAAAAAACGATTGTTAGATATCAGGGCAATTGGAAGGATCCAGATCAACTTGGACTTTATAAGTATAAAGAGCACTGGATTTCTAAGGCCGAATTTTGTTATCTGTCCTGGATGGGAGCAAAAAAATTAAATACGAAAGAAGCATATGAAGAATATTTAGCAAACTTTCCGATAGGTGACTCTTCTGCCGTTGCCAGAGAAAAGCTTAATCAAATCTCATCGCTTAGGATGGGCAACAAAAATTCTATAAAAATTCAAGGTCCCAGCAAAGTACTAGTAATTGAAAAGTTTTTCCTAAACAACGAAGAATGCGATGATAGCTTTCTAAATTTAAGAATACCAAGACAAGTGAAAAATAGCCTAGAAATAGACAAGCAAAACTTTTTTGACCGAATCACAATATCATCACAGCAAGGAAATTACGAAGACTGCTTTTCCGATCATATCTTTGTTCTCAAAGCAGAACTGGAGAATTTTAAATATGATAAAAATACATTAGACTTGCTGATAGACAACAAGAATCCGATTAAATGCAATTATTCCCTTTATAATCTATCAACGAATAAAGAAATTTTGTCAGGCTCCGCTAGTGGAAAAGGAAATAGCGTAAATGGAATATCACAAGCCATTGCATCTGCAATTTGTTCACATATTCTTGAACAAAAAGAGCAAATCACGAAAAATTAATTTCATGAAGAAACGTTAATGTAAAGGGGATAGAAAATGAGAAACAATAGGACTGTATTACTTTTCATTTTTTGCTATTATTTATTTTCGGGTTCTCTGCTTCCAGAAGAAATTCTTTGGAAATCCAATATAGATCGTCATCTCACCAAATTCTTGAAATTATTCAAAGATACGAATGAGATTATTGCTTTGGATAAAAATAATAATCTCGTTTGTTTTGATACTCAAAATGGACAAGAAAAGTGGAAATGTACACTCAAAGCTGAGCTTGTCGGACTTTATCTTCTCGATGATAAAGTTTATTGCGTTGTGGGCAAAGAAGAGAAAAATGTTTGCTATTATGCAATAAAGTATGACTCTGCGATGCTAACATTGGATAAATTGTTCGAATATCCTGCCAAATTAGACAAAGAGTGGCTAATCGATAATTACTCAGCAGTCATTTTTTATCCTTATTTCGGCCAAGCTTTTCTTTTTGACTATGAGATAGCAGAGAATATTTTAATTCTATCAGCCTCTCAAGGCTACCCCTATGTTAATAATTTCATAACAGTCGCTATTGATTTAGCTTCAGACTCTTTGTTATGGACGCATGAATTGAAGCCATATAAAAATAAAATCACATACTATTATAATGATCTATATTCATTTGTTTCCGGCAATTCATTCATCGATGTTTCAGATGTCTATACACATAATGTTCTGAGTCTATGGCCTGTAAATAATGTAATAACTCCTAATCTTTTGTATAATAACGTGAATAAAAATTTGTACATTAAAAATCCTAAAAATATAATTTCCATAGATATCAAAACAGGCAAAGGCAAATGGATGTCAAGGGATTTTGATAGCATTATAAATGTCCAATTTATTAATCTCAATAATCATTATGATAAAATTATCATAGAAACAGAGGCTTGTATTCAGTGCTTAAACAATGAAACTGGAGATTTATTATGGTCTCAAAAAAAGCCATTGAGTGGGCGTTGTTATAACACGACTTTGGTTGTTGACAATTACCTCCTCTATTTCGGTGAAAAAATAATAAAAGCAATAAATTTGATAGATGGTCAACAACTTTGGGACTTTAAGAATAAAAGGTGCTTTAGCACATCACCCATAATTGACAAAGATAAAATAACTTTAATTGATGAAAATAATTTAGTGCTAATTGATAGATATTCCGGTCAAATCATCACAAAACTGTTGCTATACTCCTCTCATGATAGCGGAAATAGAGAATACCTTCTCTCTACTCCCAAGTTTTATATATACAGAGAGTCAAAAGAACTTGTGGCGATTAACAAGAATACCATACAAATCTCTTGGAGAAATCAATTGAAAAACGATGCGCTTCCAGTATGGGTAAAAGAAAATCCTTTTCGCTTGTATTATTCTGATGGCAAAGACTTTTTTGTACTCGATGAACATGGCAATAAAGAATTCAATATGAAACTACATGATAAGCAAGATCGACAAAATCGGATCATTACAACCACTCTTGATGTTGAAAATGATATACTTTATGAATTGTCGAATGATGCCATGATAGCCTATTCTCTAAATGATTGATCTTTGGATCTGGTTAATTAAATTAGCATAGCTATAAAGTGGGCGAAAGGCAATAGTCGCTGGATGTTAATATAATAATTGCGAGAGGGAAATCACAGTACTAGTTGATTTGTTCTTATAGCCCTTGGAGATGAAATCATCAGAATAGAATTCAACATCTAAATTGTAGGGATTCAAAATGACAAGCCGGTTTTTTTTAACTTCATTTATTGTGCCCGTATTCTTAATCTCGATTTTATCGCAAAGCATTTCGAACAACCTCTTTGCAAACGATACGCATCCTATAACAGAGGAAACTTTCATTTTTCAACTCCTTAAAACTCTACAAAAAAATGATAGCTTAAAAATTCAGGAGCTCATCCAACAGCATCGCTATCCCACCCTCCATGCCGCAAACAAACTCCTGGACGGCTCAATCAAAGACTGGTTCGAAGAACGCCCAGATTCGGCAACTATAAAAATAGAGCAGGCTGAAAAGTTAGCCATCCTGTATCATCAGATCTATGAAACGCCTATCCTGCGTGAGCGTGTAGCACTTTATAAAAGCTGGTCCGCCATCGAAAAACGCGCCAAAGTGCGCGCCGATTCGCTGGTGAGAGTGGGGCTAGAGAACGGCAAAGCTGGCAAGCTCCAGGACGCCATCAATGTATGGGAAAAAACTCAAACGACATTCAAAGAGCTCGACCACGACCTCGCGGTCGCGCGCGGTTCGAAAGACATCGGTTACGCTTATCGACAATTAGGACAGTTTGATCCTGCCTTGCGCTATTTCGAAGAAACGAAATCAATCGCCCACGCCATCGACGAAAAAGCGCTCGAAGCGGATGCGATTCGCGAGATGGGCGTCGTTTCTTATATTAGGGGCGATGCAAGCACAGCGCTTAAGCGCTGGCAAGGGGCGATCCCCATGTTTCAACAAGCCGAAGATCGAAAAAGTGAAGGCATCGCCACCGCCCATATCGCTATCTATTATAAAAACAGGGGAGAAATCGACAAAGCGCTCGAGTACAACGAACGCGCCCTCACGTTGGCACGAGAAATCGGCAATGACTCGGAAGAGGCGAACATTCTCAATAATATTGGCAATATCTATATGGATTTTTTAGCCGACTATGACGTTGCGATCAGTAATTTTGAGCGCGCGGTCAAAATTAAAAAAGAACTCGGCGAGTTGCAGTATGTGGCTTACATCAACGGCAATATCGGCATTTGCAATAAGAAAAAGGGCGATTATGCGCAAGCATTCAAATATATTAACGAGGCATTGGATATCGCCGCACAGCTCAATCACAAACCTGTCAGAGGAGAGAATCTGAGTGAGCTGGCAACTTTATACACGGATGTCGGACAATATGGACAAGCAGCTCCCTATTACGAGCAGGCGTTAAAAATCCATCGAGAGACACAAAATGTCGGCGCCGAGCTGGAAACATTGATCAATTACGCTGTCAACTATGGACGATCGGGTGACTTTCACAAGGCGGATTCGTTGTATAGAGTCGCTCTGATCAAAGCGCGAAAGGCAAAACTCATCTCGTTCGAATGTTCACTATTGGCCAATCTGGGTTCACTTTGTTTTGATCAAGGTGAATACGGCGACGTCAAAGCCTATTGGGATGAAGCACTGGAAATATGTGCAGAGATTCATAATGTGCGACAGCAATCGCGTCTTTTCATCGATTACGGCTCACTCTTCCTGCAACAAAATGACCTCGTGCAAGCATGTAATCGATATCAGGAGGGACTTAACATTGCACGAAAAATTCAAGCGCCCGAGCTCATCTGGAAAGCCTACTTTGGCTTGGGACAGGTCTCCGAAAAACAGAATAAACTGAATCAGGCAGTCGCTTATTATGATAGCTCGATCACGGAAATCGAATCCATGCGCATGCGAATCAAAGCCACGTCACTCAAAGAATCGTTCATGGAAGAAAAATATCGAGTGTACGAGGCCATCATTTTATTACTATTTAAATTAGGTGAGGAAGAAGAGGCTTTTGAATATCTGGAAAAAGCAAAGGCACAAAACCTGCTCGATATACTCTCTCGCGACAAAATAAAAATTGCCAGAGGCATACCACCCGAGCAGCTGCGTCGGAAGCAACTGCTTGAGTACAAGATAACCAACATTCATAATGCCATCGCTGAGGCTTATTCCCAGAGTGGTGATAGTACGGCCATTGAGAAAAATGCGCAAAGCTTGAGAGACAGCCTGCAAGCCGTAAAAAATAAATATGAAAAATGGCTTGATCATATGGAGATCGAAAATCCAACTCTTTCACACTTGTCGGCAACATCACTGCATTTGCCGCAGGTGCAAAAAGCTCTTCCGGCAAGCACTGTTCTCATCGAATATTTCGTCGGAGAAGAACAAACATTCGTTTGGATTATTCGAACGAATGAATTCAAAACAGTCAGTATGAATGTTAAAAAGCATGGACTTGACAGCCTAGTGACTTTGCTTTTAAATCAATTGAAAGATGCCAGAGATGGGAACATAAAAAATCTTGTTGATATTGTTTATGATTGTCAAGTGGCGCACGATTTATACATGCAAATCTTTGAACCTGTTGAGATTTTTCTCCGAAAAAGAGAACACGTCATCATCGTACCTGATGGCTTATTACATTACCTCCCCTTTGAGGGCCTGGTGACAAAGGTCAAAAAAAGGAGACATAGTCGTGATGACCTTAAGGTCTATCGCCAAACAAAATACCTCATCCATGACTATAATATATCTTATACTCCATCTGCCACCATTCTATTCCTGCCACGCCAACAAGATGAACAGCTCGAATACAGTGGCCAATTGCTCGCATTTGGCAATCCAGATTTTAGCGGAGAACAAAAAGACGCCGACGTCATTGAAGCGCAATACAGTGCTCTCCGGTTACGTTCAGCTTTAAATTTTGCATATACACCTTTGCCAAAATCCGAGCAAGAAGTAAAAAATATCTGCAATTTAATAAAACCTTCTGTTTATTACCTGGGACCTGAGGCGAAAGAGCAAAACTTTAAGCTATACGCCAGCAATTATCCCAACATTCACATCTCGACCCATTGTGTTGTCGAAGAATCTCAACCTCTTTATTCAAAAATCGTTTTCGCACAAAAAAAAGACTCACTGGATGATGGCTTGCTGCACGCTTTTGAAATCTTTAATCTGCAGCTCAATGCAGACATGGTCACTCTAAGCGCCTGCGAAACCGGCCTTGGCCGCTTTAATCGTGGAGAGGGACTGATAGGTTTGACGCGAGCATTTATGTGTGCCGGAACACGCACTCTTGTTGTGAGCTTATGGAGCATTGATGAATATACTGGCGAGTTAATGATTTCATTTTATGAAAATCTGAAAAAAGGCAAAAGAAAAGTCGAGGCGTTGAGAGATGCGAAACTTGAATATATCAGTGCACCGAAGGATAAGACATTCCGCGCCCACCCCTTTTTATGGGCGCCATTTATTCTAATAGGAACTGCAGACTAAAACATTCAGCGCGCCACAATCAGCTTTTCAACAATCTCCGCCGTCAACGTCTCTTCCCCGCGCGACGATTTGACCGAAATCTTGTACAGGTAGACGCCATTGGCCACCGGATCACCCGCATCATCGCGGCCGTCCCACTGCTCCGGGAAGACGTTGTAACCGACTCGCCCCGGCAGAGTCGCGAAGGATTTTATCAATCGTCCGGCCACGGTGAAAATCTTGATCGACACCTCCGCGTCCTGACTCAACTCATAACGGAACGTGCACTCTTCCAACATCGGATTGGGATAAGTGAGGGGATGCCGGATCTCCAATCTGGAATCATCGATGACGACAAAATGAGTCTCGACGATGGAAGAGTTGTTCGAGTTGTCCCAGGCCTTAACCTGAACCGTGTGTTCGCCGATCGGCAGGTCGAGAATCGTGTATGTGAGTGTGCCGTCGGTGTAGCTGCCTTCGTTGTAGGTGAAATATTCCGTGATATCGATAGAGTTGTTATAGTCTTGATCAATGGTGAGAAGAATCTGATGTCCGACATCGCCTGCCGTATTGACGCCGCTCACCGAATCGGAGATGGCAAGATGTAATGTCGGCCGCGAAGAGACATAGTCACCCGGTATAAAATCTTCACTGCCAAAATAGACATTCATCCTGGGACCGTCCTTGTCGATGAGGTCGACCGCTGTGCCGCCAACCGCCAGGCCGCGTCGGTCGCCGGTGCCGGAGCTGGCATCATTCCAGAAATAGAGGCTGATCCGCCCGTCGCGCCCGCCGTAGGATATATCTTTTGGCACGATGAACTGCACATTGAACGCACCACTGACAATCGTGGCACCGCCGCGAAAGATGGTATTGCCGGTCGTATACAGACCGGTAATTGCACTGGTGCCGCCGGGATTATTATAGTTATACTTTTTGCGCGTATCCAGCGTGCGCACCAGTATCTTACCTGTATAATCCTGTAAAAGCCGGCCCTGGTCTTCAACATGGCCGCGAATCATCATCCGACTGAGCGCCTGGATGCTGTCGGGTTGGATGTCATCAATCACGGCCCGATAGCGGGGAGCGCATAGACGCATGGCCGGATCGCCAAAAAGATTGTATTTTTCATTATTGATGCTGTTGCCGCTGCCCGCCAGTTTGGCACGCATGACGGCATCTCCAAGACGCGCTGTCAGGCCGCTCCTGTCATAGGTGAGAAAAAGTTGGTCGTACAAGCTTTTATTGAATGCAGCATTGTCGCTGGCGTACGCCAGACGGGCGGATGACACCATGGCAACCGCCCCTCGCGCCGAGGCATTGAGGATATCCTCGGCAAAACTCTGTGAGGTCGGTTGATCCCAATGAGCAAATTCGCAGGTGGCCGCCACCCACAACGCCATGCGTCTGCCGTTCTGTATTTTTCCAAAATCACGCGTATTGAGCAGCACGCGTTCGTGCGCCCATAAATCGGGATTGCCATGGCCGATGTAATTAATCAGCAGCGAGCCGGCATTTATCTGTTCGAGCAAATCGAGCGTTGCAGCGGGCTTTTCGCGTCCGGTAATGCTGGCCGTGCGCACTTGTGGATAATTGATCAGATAAATTTTCTTCACATCCAAAAGCTCGGGGACATGCCGCTCGGCCAGGTCCTCGGCATCTTCGGTGTGAATTTTCTCCCAGTCCGTGTCGTTAGTGTACTCGTCATCCGCGACGATGGTGATCGTTTTGAGCCATTCGCCGTACTCCGGATTGGTCTCGTACGCAATGATCTTGTCAACCGCATTTTGCGCTTCATCCACGGTCTGCGCCACCAGTCTGCCGATGGCTATCTGCATGCCGCTATTGTCGCCATTGAGATAGGTGTACCAGTCATCGGTGACGCGCGTGTTGGTCTCCGATTGGCCACCCGTTTCATAGGGTATGATTAGATTGGGGACATTGTTCTTGAGAATATTTTTATAGTCAAAATGACCATCGCCAAACAGCAACACATAGCCGGGATTTCCCCAGTTTTCTTTTGCATAGCCCAAAAAATTCCGTATCGCCGCCGGATCGTTCAGTCCCCAACCGAATTCATTAATCACATCAGAGATGTCAACCACCTCGGTATCAAGTTTTTCTTGCGGGCTCCAGTTTTCTCGCAGACTTGCCAGTTGTTCCGCCTGCTGGCGAAAGTCGTCATGGGTGATGATGATGTAATCGACATCCTTTGTCTGTCGCAAGCCGGTGATATTCTCGACGGAGATGGCAGCTTCTTCAATATTTTTGTATGCCGGCGAGGCAAGAGCGACATAGCGTCTGGCGTCGATTGTCGTGGCCTGATCGGCAAAATCGATGACGCCGTTGGCATAGTTTACATCAGCGATCTCGCGAATATCTGATATATCTGTGACATCGAAGACGCGCACGTCGTTGTGCGAAAAACCGCTGATCTGATAACGAGCGATATCGTTTCTCAGTGGTGAATGAAATAAAAGCAGATCGTCGACGGCATTGAACCGGCGTTTGTATTCCAGTTCAATATAGTCGACGTATGAAAAAGACAAGTCCGAGGCGACATTATAGTTGATGGTGACTGTGTTGTCTCCTTGCATCAGAACGCCGTCCGCACTGAAGAGACGCTCGATGAGAGAATAGCTCGTCGAACCGCCATATTGATCAAATTGACCGAGATTGTTGCCGTTGACATAGACGGAAAAATAGTGTTGGCCCGTGGTGAGCGAAGAAACAGCCGTCCGCACTGTTGTCTCCTCCGCAGCAACCGCGTCCGGCAAATGAAAGGTGACGGAATAGGCATTATCGTCTCGCCGCAACTCGCGCCCCAGCCAGGTGATGCCGGATTTATAGACATTATACTTTTCCTCTTCGATCCAGGCCAGATCATTGAAAAAAGGCTCTGCTGTCCGTCCGGCTGTCGACTGCGAGGAAACCGGCCGAATGCGTTTGCCCGGCGCCCGATTGAACGTCAGCCAATAGACATTGTCATAACCGTAGGGATTGATATAATGTTTTAGCTGATTTCGCGTTGCGTCGAAATCGACGCCCTCGAGGGAACGGCCATAAAAAAGAATATAGTCGGAATTGTGCAGCCTGCCATCGGACTCTCCGACCACCAGGATCGGATTTTCGATGAGCGTGTCATTCCTCGCAGCCTGATCAAAACGCAACTCGCGGCCGCCGTTGTTATAAAGTTGAATGGTTGACGGATCGATCGATGAAAGCGAAATATTTCTTTTCGCCAGCGCCTGGCCCAGTGCAGCGCCACTTAATTTGTACATACCCTCCTTGCCGCCCGCGCCAGCGCCGGTTATTTTTATTTTGAGCCAGTTGTCACCTTGAAAAAAGCCCCTGTCGATTTTTCGCAAGGCGGATCTGTCAGCCGGCCTGCGCCACACTTTCGCCTGTTCATCATTCAACAGCAGGCCGTCATAGAGTTCAGCTTCTCTATCCGGCAGCGTATTTGTCGCCGCCGTATTGCCGGCGTAATTGATTTGCAGAACGATCTTTATATATTTCCGCACGCGCTGTTGCAGCGGATGATATTGCAGCGGCTGCAGGTATATTTTCACAACGCGCTGCGAGCGAAAAGAGTGGGGCTCACTCACGCGCACGAGATTTTCGGGTTCGAATCGGTTCGTCTGGTAGCTTGTACTTTCCTGTTCAAAGAGATATTGGTAGCCGATTTCCTGGCGCACGATTATAGGAAGCGGGGCCAGGTCTATATTCTCATGCGTTTCGAACTCGGAATCAATCACCTGCACGCGGGCATCACCGCCCTCGGGCACTGCGATGAGCACGGCCTTGACCGGAATCTGCGGTGCGCCAGGCTCGGCGTGCATCACTGCACCGTCAAATGAGAACTCGTGATACAGATGAGATCCACTCTTGACGTCGCGAATCCGCCAGTTCATCGGCTCGAATTCAATGATCATCTGTGCCGCTGTTGAGGAAATCACCCGAATGCCCTGATTCGCATACGCAAAAGCGGGCGCTAAAAATCCGAGCAAAACGAATGTATATAAAAGAGCTTTGCGCATATGAACTCGATCCCTTTCTAACGCTCCATTTCCGGAGCGTAATCGACAACGATCGCCGGGTTGAAATCGTCGGAAGAGCGACGTTTTTCGGTCAATTTTATGATAAAGAATGCGATTACAAATGCCGAGAAGGCGCCAACAATGCCGACGCTTTCGGAAAAAGGCGGAACGAACCGTAAGGCCAGATAATAGCCGGCGAGCATGGCGACGAGCGGAAAGATGAACAGAATCATCGAACTTTTCACCACAAGTTTCGGTTCGATGCTCACATTCACCCGGTCTCCAACCGCAGCGCCGATAGAGTTCAGCGCTTCGAGCTGCATTTTGTTTTCGCCAAAAGCGTGGCAAAGATGACAGCCATCGCATTGATCACCGCGATGCAGTTGGATGATCGCTTTCTGTCCGTCAAGTGAAATAATTGTTCCCGTCTCTAGCATATTCCAAAGATAATCATTTCAATGTCAATAATCAAATTACACAATCTAACATCTGTAAAGCGGCGATTGTTCCGTGATTTTGTCCGACGGCCGGGATTGGCTCGCTTCCTTTTACGCCCCGCATGCGTTCTATTTCCGCAGCCGATCCAGCCGCAGCCGATGCCTCTCATCAAACAACCGTCGCGAGGCGAAATAGACGGCTGCCAAACTGCCAAAACCGGTGCCGGAAGCGATCATGAACATGATGAGAATTTGGTACTTGACCGCTTCGAGTGGCGGATTGCCGGCTAAAATTTGGCCGGTCATCATGCCGGGCAAACTGACGAGTCCGGCGATCGACATGGCGTTGATGATCGGTATAAGGGCGCTGCGAATGCTGTCCTTGCGGATATCGCCGATGGCCTGACTCCACGTCTGTCCGAGCATGAGTCGTCCTTCGATGACGGCTCGTCCTTGCCAGGCGATCGTCGTCAACCGGTCCAGGCCGATGGCAACGCCGTTCATGGTGTTGCCGAGCATCATGCCAAGGATCGGAATCGCGTATTGCGGCAGATACCACGGTTCATTGTGAATGACAAAGACGAGCGCCAGAAAAGTGATCGTGAAGGAGGACAAGAACATGGCCACGGCGCCGAAGGAAAAGCCCCATATGCCGACAAATCGCCGCTTTTGTCGCAGCGCCGCTTCCCGGCCGGCGGCTAAAAGCATCACAAGAGCCAACGCTGTGATGAAGATAAAATCCGATCGTGCGAAAATCCATTTCAGCACAAAACCAATGAGAAAGAGCTGGGCAGTCGTTCGCAGCCCCGCGACGATGATCTGTTTCCATAAGCCGAGGTGCAAAAGGATAGTCAATGCCGCCAGCAGCACCAGCAGAATGGCCGCCAGGGCCAAATCGAGCGGCGACAGCGCAATGATCTCGCTAGCCACGATTCACCTCCAGCAGGTGCTGATCCCTGATTTCAAAGATACGATCCGCCACGCGCTCGAGCTGGCCGCGATCATGGCTCACCCAGATCAGAGAGGCCGGGCGCTGTTTCTTATAGCGATCGAGAATGGCCTCAACCTCACCGACAAATCGCGGATCCAGATTGGCGGTCGGTTCATCGAGCAAGAGGACAGCGGGGAGGTTCGCCAGGAGTCGCAAAAGCCCCAGGCGCTGTTTCTCGCCGCTGGAGAGACGGCTGACCTGCCAGCGCATGACGTCATTATCAAAACCGAGTCTGCCGAGCGCGTCGCCATCACAGTCGTGAAAATGCTCGCCGACCGTGTCGAACCACCACTGGCTCTCCGACGGCAGCAGTCCGACCTTTTTTCGCCAGTCGTGCGGCTTGTAGTCGTTCGCCGGCTTTTCATCGAGCGAGACAGAACCGCCGTGCGGATCCAGATCCGCCAGCGCCCGCAGAAAGAGCGTTTTGCCCGCGCCGGACGACCCAAAGAGGCCGATGCAGAACGACTCGGGAAGGTGCAGGGAGACGGGATTGAGGTTATGAAAAACGAGGTTTTCGATTTCAAAGGTCATACCATATTCTCAAGCAAAATTCATACGAGACGTCAAGAATGGCCGCTCATGCTTTTTTTCATTGTTCGTCATTCGTCATTCGTAATTTTCATATTCTTTTCAGCAAAACCACCCAATCTTTTCCTCTATCTGCCGGCGGCCAGCCTAGCGACTGCAATCCCGGCCCCAGCGCCTGTTTTACATCACCCTCGATCAGCTCACCGCCCTGGCGCGGATTATACCACTTGACTGAATAGGTTCCGTCCGCCAGCTCGATTTTTGTCGATCCGCCTTCAGGGAGATAGACCGCATAAACCTCGCCGGTTTTGGCAAAACAATAATCATGCACATCCGGCGTGAGGGCATCGGCTGTGCTCATTTCGCAGAATGGCAAATAGTGATGGAAAAACTCGAGGGCATAGCGCGTCAAGTCCCACATATGATCGCGCGAACGCCAATCCTCGCAGTTCAAATCGTTGTGCGCGAACTGGTAGCCGAAATACCACTCGCAGCCCGAGCCACCGGCCATGAGGTTGCCCCAGAGTGAATAGCGACGCACATCATCGTGCCAATAGTCATCGGCATCGGGCTTGACGCCGGTATGCGCGGGACCGATTTCATCCAGAGCGACGAACCACTTGTGGCCGGATTCGGCGGAATGTCGCAGCCATTTGATCGTCTCGGCGTGCGTCTCTTTTTGATCGCCCATCTGCAGTGAGGGGCCTTCGATGGAGGGATGCCCCAGGAGCGGCGCATAAATTTCATCGTAGCGCCCGGGGAGGGTGTGCACGACGATCGGATGGTCGTAGGGATCAATGGCTTTCAGCCAGTCGGCGAACATCCTACGTTGTTCATCGGAATTGGCAGCGCCGTAGGCGACGTCCGCGTTATCCCAGCCGTTCTCTTCACCAATATTAAAGACGATCGCCGGATGGTAGCCAAAGCGCGCCACAATTTCGCGATAGTATAGTTTACGGCTGTTCGCAAAACCGCTGGAAGTTGATAGACCTTCATTGATCTCGAACAGCGCCTCGTTCTCCGTCTCGGTCAGAACGATGTGCTGCGCCAGGCCGAGCTCGTCCATGTGCGCCATAACAATATCCCACTGGTCGAGTTTGGAGCAGTCGTAGCGATAGCGCTCATCATAGCTCGTCCACGGCCAGACATCCTTGCCGTCGCCGCCGACATTCATGGTGAGGAAATAGACGGAATTCATCCCCTTGCTCGCCAGATAGTTGAGCGCGCCGATGATGTTCACACCCTTGCCGTCCTGCCAGGTCGGATCACCCGATCGCCAGTCATCGGCGTGCGCGGCGTATTCGTGCGATCCGCCACGTAACACTTTGTGCGCTTCTCCCTCGCGCGCCTCGCCTTCTTTGGCCATGCGTTCAGAATCATCAAATTCAAAGTAAGCTAAAAAGTTTTCCGGGCTATCGGCACCGCCCTTGAGAAAACAGTCGCCGGTTTCAGCATAGCGCAGATAGTGTTCGCCGGCCCGCAGTGCGCCTGTGGCGCGAGCATCTCTGCCGATTTTATCGCTTTCGCTGACGACAAAGCGTCCTTTCCTGCCGTCGAATGAGGTCGCTGTGCCGGCCTGCGGATCGAGGCTCATCGCCACGTTTTCGCCCGTGCGAAACAGAGCCTCAAAGCTCCACTCGCCCGCTTCATCGGGGGTAAAATGGACGCGCCATTTATTGCCCGCGGTCGCGCTCGTTTCAGCGGCATGACCGTCGGCTGCATAAAAACCGGGCACAATGCAGCTCTTTTCGCCATGACGGAAAGCGACATCGAGACGGTAATCGGTGAACGGATTCGGCGTCGCCGCTTCGCTGGAGTGCGGACCAGCAAAGGTGAGGGTGATGCGATGCCACTTTTTCATCTCTCCGGAAAACTGCACGGATGGGGCGCAGGAAAAAAGAGTGCTCAATATAGTCAGGACAAGGAGAAAGTTAACATATTTCATTTTCACTCCTGTTGTTTGGCTGCCACGGGGCTGTCGCGGTGCGGGCTCCCTTCTTCTTTATCATAAAGTGACGCCACCCTTTAATTTCAGCGTCAAAGAATTGTCGGTGATTGTCAAATCCTCAATAGTGAGATGCGAAATGACTCCATAGTGTGCTGCGAGTGAATCGATGTGGATGCGGATCGACTGGTTGCCGGCGTCGAGCGTAGCGAAATGGATGAATTCGACCATCTTTGATAAAAATTTTGACCGGAATGCATTCATTGGCTGGATCGTGACGAGACGCGCTATGATATCAGAGGATGTATGTGACAGTTCAAAAAAGGCGGCAAATTTCACCGCAAGCAAAACCTGTACATGCCCGCTCAAGACGAGATGATCCTCCTCGAAAGCGGCGCCCATATTGGCAATTGCGCCCTTTGTCGGTGCATGTCCAGAGACGAGGCGATTCAAGTCAGTTTCGTTCAAACAAAATTCGAGTGAGCGGATGTACATTGACGGCTCCTCTCTCCGCACTGCAAATCTGCCATATTATTCTGAAAAGTTTTGTTATTTTGACAATCTTTTGAACAGTCAAAAGAGTGAAACGTGAAACGTCAAACGTGAAACGTTACAATAGGCTCGTTCCAGGCTATAAAACATCTCACTTTTCAGGTTTCACTTTTGACTTGCAGCTATGCTGCACTAGGTTTTATTGGTAGCCAAAGGCTGCGCTGTACATACTTTGAGCAGACACAATGGCATGGATGAAAATTCAAGGTTGGATATTATCCAAACAAAACATTGATATCATCGCGGGTGAGCGATTTAAAAAAGCTGCTATCCGTGGTGATCAGATCGGCGACGAGCTTTTTTTTGCGCGCCTGCAGCTCGACCATTTTTTCCTCGACAGAGTCTTTGGTGATGAGTCGATAGACAAAGACTCTTTTATCCTGACCAATTCGATGGGCGCGATCGGTCGCCTGCACTTCCACGGCGGGGTTCCACCACGGATCATAGTGAATGACATAGTCCGCAGCGGTCAAATTCAGCCCCACGCCACCGGCTTTGAGACTGATGAGAAAAACGCGGATATTCTCATCAGCTTGAAAACGATCAACATGTTTCATACGATGGGTGGTATGGCCGTCCAGATACTCGTACAAAATGCCATTTGCATCGAGAAAAGCGCGAATGAGCCGCAGCATTTTCACGAATTGCGAAAATATGAGCACCTTGTGCTTTCCGGCGAGGATCTCTTCGACCAGTTCTTTCAGCGACTCGAATTTGCCCGAATCTTGCTCGACACTTTTGTCCACCAGGTACGGATGGCAGGCGAGCTGTCGCAGTTTGACCAATCCTTCGAGGACGCTCATGCGCGCCTTGTCGATGCCCACGCTGTCGATGGTGTCAAGTATTTTTGCCCGGTAATGATCCCGCCAATAAAGATAGAGCTTTTCCTGTTCGGCACTCATGGTACAATAAAAAGTCTGCTCAATCTTGGGCGGCAGCTCTTTAGCGACGCCTTCCTTGGTGCGGCGCAGGACGAACGGAAAGATCAGAGTGCGCAAGAACGCCGCAGCGCTTTCATCTTTTTTCTTTTCAATGGGATGGGTAAAAGCCCGCTTGAAATAGTAAAGCGATCCTAAAAGTCCCGGATTGAGGAAGGCGAACTGCGACCATAACTCGATGGTATTGTTCTCGACCGGAGTGCCGGTCAAGACGAGGCGAAAGCGCGAAGAAAGGAGTCGAGCGGCTTTTGCCGTTTGCGATGCCGGATTCTTTATTTTTTGCGACTCATCGAGAATGACATAATGAAAAGGGTATTTTTTGAGGAAGAGGATATCACGGCGCATCACGCCATAACTTGTCAGGATAACATCGTACTGATCAAACCGGCAGGCCTCTTTGTCGCGCTGCAAGCCGACGTGGATGAGCACCTTCAAGTCAGGGGTGAATTTTTGCACCTCTTTTTCCCAGTTGTAAACAACGGAGGTGGGGCAGACGATGAGCGATGTCGCCTGGCGCACGCGTTCCTTATCAGACAAAAGTACGGCCAACGTCTGCAGCGTTTTTCCAAGTCCCATATCATCGGCCAGGCAGCCGCCAAAACCATATTCCTGCAAAAAGTAAAGCCAATTGTAGCCGGCCTTTTGATACGGACGCAACTCTCCCTGCAATTTGGGTGAGAGCGGCTGGCTGGCGATGCCGGCAAAAGATCCCAGTTTTTCCACGCTGGTACGAAACTTTTCATCCGCCTGAAAATCATCGACGTGCGCAAAAAGTTTATCGATGAGCGTCGCATGGTACGCAGAAACTCTGACATGCTGCTCATCGGTCTCGGTGAAATTGAACAAATGCTGAAATTTGACAAACCACGACTCTGGCAGTTGCGCGATGCTTTTATCCGCCAGCTTGACGTAACGTAAATTTTGCCGGACAGCCTTTTTCAACTCTTTGAGAGAGAGGGGAACGCCGTCAATATCGATCTGCAGATTCAGATCAAACCAGTCAATTTTAGACGTGATGCCGATGCGGAGGTTTGGCTCACCCGTTCGCACCTTGAAACGTTGCAGCTGTTCTCGACCAATGACGTCAAAGCCATCCGCGGCAAGTTTCGGCAAATTGACAAACAGCCAATTCAATGCCTTTGCATCGATGATCCGCAGCCCACCCTTGGGATCATCCTTGAGGCCCGACTGCACGAGTTGCTCGCGAGCACGCAGCTCGTCTTCCCGGTCGCGAATAATCTGAGCGATCGTCGCGCCATCATTCTTAAAGTACAATTCCTGTGCCGCACAAAAATCCACTTCCAACGGGCCATAATCAAATTTAAGCGAGACCTCCAGGTGGCGCTCACTCTCCTGCAGCACAATCTTTTTACGCGTGATCTGGCTCAGCAGTGAAATATTGAGAGATCCTGGCAGCGGTACGGGAGTGGTCTTGATGAGCCGAGGGTAGACGCTCTCCAGAAAAAGCGGAAATTCTTTTTCCGGAATCGATAGCGTAATATCGGATTTTGTAAATGGCACGAGCAAATTGGCATGATCCAGATTTTCGACCTTGATCAAGGTCCTGTTCATGAGCAACCAAATGGGTTGTTCAGTGAGCACCTTATATCGTGAATCCACCTTTTCTTCCCGTCCCTTGAACTCAATGTACGGGATCAAACAATAATCGCCGCTTTTTCGTTCAAAGGCAAAGCGGATGCGGGCGCCTTTTTTGGCAAATTTGAGGGGTGACAGCTGCTCTTCGAAGGGGCTCAGGTAGACAAGACTGTCGCACAAGAGGTCAAAAAGCGGCCCAAGGCGACTGCCATAGCGGTAGTGATAGACTTGCTCGTTAAAGGACAATCGACCAAAGTAGCGATTGTTATAAAAGGAGTTGCTCTGTTGTTCAATCTTTTGGATGTGCGAGACAACGATCGGATCATTCGGTGAAAAGACGAGGTCTTTGCCGCTCAGATCAAACTCACCAATATTGGAAAAACGACCCAGGAAACCGTTCTTTTTAATGTATGCCTTTTGCGGTGCAATGGACCAGGACTCGTTGTTCAAATCGAGCAGATAGACGACGCGCCATTGCTGAATCTGTTTTTTCCAAACCTCGGACTCGACATCGATGACCTTTTCAAAGAACCGTTTCCACTGCGGATGGCTGTGCGCGGACAGATCGTCGACGTTTTCATCATACCACTGTTTGGCCTGCAAAAGCGCCGCGACGACATGTTTGCAGGTGGCCCAATAGGGGCAGGTGCAGCTCGAATACAAACTGTCGCCGATCTCCTGGACGCTGACGCGGTAGGGCGCGGCGCCCTGCACTTCAGCCTCAAACTTGTCCGGTTCAATCGTGATCAGCTTGACCTTCTGGTCGTGAAAGCACTTTTCACCGCGGCGATAGATGTCGCTGCCGGAGAGATGTCGTATGCGTTCTTTGGTTAACTTCATTTATCCTGTTGATGAATGCAAAAAATTGAGCATGTATTTTAGCGCTCAGGAAGGTAAAAATCAAGGTTTATTTTTATCAGATCGATTTGGTCCAAAATGCCAGGTGACGGGAGCGATCAAGTTTTTGCTTTCGATTATTTTTTCACTGTTGTATATTATACAGTATCTATAGCACAAGATAATAGGAGCTGCTGGTGGAGGTAATCGAAAAAACGAGAAAGAAATTGGCAATCAACTATGAAAGAACCTGCAATTGCGAAGCCTCTCATATCAACTGCCTGTCCGCCAAACAGTGGCTAAAAAACCAATTGGGAGTGTGGCAATTCAATTATGAGGCGCGGGACATTCGCGATAAAAACCTTCATCCAGCTACTTTTCCAATTTCATTATCAAAAAGGATCATTGAGCTTTTCACACATGAAGGTGAATTGGTATTTGGGCGTGTCCCTCGCTACGCTCGGGTTGGGTTTTCCGCTTCTACTCCTCACATTGCTGCGGGCAACTCATTAACCATTTACGCATTTTTAAGGTGGTGATGATATGGATGAAATTGACAACAAAGAAGAAATTATCATTGAAATTTGTAGTCATTGTGGCAAGGATGTTTCTTGGGGTTCGGGTTTATTTGTTAACAGAGTCCCTGATTTCAATGATATATTCACACGAATTGCAAATAACCGCGTGTTCCCTTTAGGGGATTTTGTTTGCAGAATTTGCGACAATCCAACTGATGATTAATTCGATTTCAAAAAAAATAATTGAAGACATTCTCACTGCAGACAAGTCAATACTGGCAGAGATTTTAAGTGTCTCTGCTTCTGATCTGAGTTTAACAGCCCGACAAAAAATAGTTACTTCTGGTTGATTATCGGGTATGCGAGTCAATACCCAACGCGGCGGAATGGGAATTAAAATGTCAGCGGTCAAACACATCTTCGTTAACCACTGCACAAAATTCCGCCTACGCCAAAGATCTCGTCCCGAACTTTACGACGAGATCATTGATATAATCTGAAACCGCGCATTCAGTTCAGGCAAGCCTCCCGCCGCGCACACCGCTCCTACATTCGCATCGATCAGTGGGCTCACATGAAAAACGCCTTCAGCTCGGCAAAGACCTCTTCGCGATTTCCCACGACGGTTCGGCAGGTCGGCAACGAGCTGATGAATTTTTTCCCATAACTTTTTTGAATGACGCGGTTGTCAAAGATGATGACCGATCCGCGATCGGTCTTGCGGCGTATCAGGCGGCCAAATCCCTGTTTGAATTTCAGCACGGCGAGCGGCACGGCATAGTCCATGAAGGCGTTGCCGCCGTTTTTTTCGATGGCTTCGTAACGCGCTTCGATGATCGGCTCACTCGGGACCTTGAAGGGCAGCTTGGTGATGATCACCGATTCAAGGGCGTCGCCCTCGACATCGACGCCCTCCCAGAAACTGTCGGTGCCGAACAATACCGAGGTCTTGTCGCGTTTGAATCGTTTCAGCAGCTCGTGTCGATTTTCAGCCCCCTGCTTGAGCGCGCTGATGCCGATCATGCGCAGGGACTCTTCGAGCTGACGATAGATCATGTTGAGCAAACCGTAAGAGGTGAACAGAATGAAGGCGCGTCCCTCGGAGATCGTCAGAGCCTTGAATATCGACTTGCCGAGTTCCTGCGCAAATGTCGAATGCCGCGGATCGGGCATATCCATGGGTATGGAGAGAAGAACCTGCCGCTCATAATCGAACGGCGCCGGCAGAATGACTTCTGTCCGCCGATCGGCTTGCACAGAATCGAGTCCAATGCGTTCAGCTAAAAAGTGAAAAGAGCTCTCAACCGTGAGCGTCGCCGAGGTCATCACCACAGTGTCAAACGCCTCGTAAACGGCATTTTTCATGGTGTTTTTGATTTCCAGCGGCGACATTTGAAATCGGATGATGCTTTTGCCGCGCCAGCCGGGTCGCGCCTCGATCCAGCGAATATGATCTTCGTCCCAGGTGAAAATGATCTCATGCAGCACGTCCCCCACGGCGGCGAGACGTTCAGCCTGCGCTTGCAGCTCGATGATCAGCGATTGCCAATTATCCTCGCTGCGTCCGCGACACTTTTTCGCCAGAGCGATGAGGTCATGCAAATCCGCAACAAAGAGCCTGATTGTCTGGATATAGTCCTTGAAATGAACGGTCAATCCCTCGCCATGAAAGAGAGCGTCAATGACGTGTGGCAAGAGGCGGATTTTAATTTCAGCGTCGACGGCGCCCGTATGATGATGTTGAAGCGCGCTGAATAGCAGGTCCATGATCGTATCGGTCTGCTGGACCAGTTGTTCCACAGCCGGCGCCAGTTGCAGTCGAATTTTGTCAATAATCCTTTCAACCAGATCGTCGGGGATATCTTGCCGCTGCTGCAGGACCTTGAAGCGGAGAGAGTGCAGAAAACCTTTTTCCACTGACTTTTGTTTACGATGCAGGCGATGCAGGATGCGAATAATGCCGGCGCGGGTGATTTGACTGCCAAAGTAATTCGTCGCCACGTTTTCTATGTGGTGCGCCTCATCGAAAATGATTTTTTGATAGGGCGGCAGGACGGCGGCATCCTGGAAACTGCCCGTCTGGTGGCGAATCGCCAAATCCGCGAACAGCAGGTGATGATTGACGACGAGAATCTGCGCTCTGCTCGCCTGTCGTCGGGCTCTGTTGACAAAACAGTCGCGAAAGTGTACACAGCGATTATGGGTGCAGGTGTCGCTTTCAGCGGCAATTTTTTCCCATACCGTCGATTTCGGCATGATGGCCAAATCGGCTTTGCTGCCGTCTTTTGTGAACTTGGCCCAGCCGATGAGCGCTTTCAATTCATCGCGCTCCTCTTCTTCGGTGTACAAATCAAATTCACCTTCGATATCATCGACCTTGCGCAGACAGACATAGTTGGAGCGTCCCTTCACCAGCACGGCCTCGAATTTGACTGGCAGCACCTTTTGCAGAAAGGGAATGTCTTTTTTGACGAGTTGTTCCTGCAAATTGATCGTATTCGTGGAAATGACGATGCGTTGCCTGTTTTTCACCGACCAGTAAATAGAGGGCAACAAATAGGCCATGGTTTTGCCCGTGCCGGTGCCGGCTTCGATGGTCGAAATCTTGTTGTCGTTGAACGCCTCTGCCACATAGTCGATCATTTCAATCTGTTGCGGACGATCTTCATAGCCGGAGAGCTTGCGCGAGACCGGCCCGCCGGGCAGCAGCAGCTTTTTAATGTCGTCGGTTTGCAGGGCTTGAATGTCATTTTTCGCATAGGGCTCTACGACAGCATAAATATCATCAACATTGTTATTGACAATGAAAAATGCGACGCTGAATTTTTCGAGCATACCGGCGATCTTGAGATCGGCAGCGGACGGTTTCAGAACGGCGGAGGGATGGTTATGAATCACCACATCGGCTTCTTGCGCGATTTTCATGATGGCGGGCGCGGCGCTCTCATTGCCGCGCGCCACAACCTGCACGTCGTGCACAAGCATATCCTCATCGATCCAGCCGACGAAAAAAACCTCGTTGCCGTACGCCTCTGCAATGGCGGCGCGCATGCTGTCACATATGTCGGCCGTGATGTATTTGGCGATATCTGCCATGTCAACGTTCACACTTTAGCACCGAAACCTCGATCTCGTAAGGCGATAAAATAGTCTTTTTTCTTCTACAAACAAAACAAAATGACAGGGGCGATGCAGTGGTGGGCGCTTTAATTAGAATTTGCGTCTCTTTTTTAAAATATCTACTTTCTATCCGCTGACAAAATATGGAGTGAAAATATGAAAGCTATCTTCTGCAGTCTCATCCTTGCCGCATCCTGGACGTTTGCAGCCTCCCCCACGGATGGCATTTACCTGATCGTTCGAGCTGACGACATCGGCTCGTCGCATGCCGCCAACCTCGCCTGCATCGAGTCGTATCAGCAGGGCATCGCCCGTTCGGTGGAGGTGATGGTGCCCTGCCCCTGGTTTCTGGAGGCCGCCGCCATGCTGCGCGACAATCCCGGTTATGACGTCGGTGTGCATCTGACGCTCACCAGCGAGTGGTCGAATGTCAAATGGCGGCCGCTCACCTGCGCGCCGTCGTTAGTGGACTCGAATGGCTACTTTTATCCTAAAGCAAAGATCTGGAGTGATGAAAATAGTCATGATGCTTTTTATGACGCCCGACCGGACATCGAACAGGTCGAAGCCGAGCTGCGCGCGCAAATAGAGATGGCGCTCAAGCACATCGCGCAGGTTTCGCATCTGTCGAGCCACATGGGCGTCACCGGACTGGATGATGAACTGCGCGCGCTCGAAAAGAGACTGGCGGAAGAGTATGACCTTGACATCGATCTCTCCGGCTTGGGAGCTACATACGGTCGATGGGGCTCCGACACGCAGGACGATGCGGCGACGCGCGAACAAAAGCTCATTGATATGTTGGAAGCGCAGCAGAACGGCTTGACGGTGATCATCGAACACCCTGGCCTCGACACACCGGAGATGCGGGGGCACGGACATCCGGGTTACGAGCACGTCGCCGCGCATCGCCATGGCGTGACCAAGGCCTTCACGTCTGAAAAGGTAAAACAAGTCATTCAAAAGAGAAACATTCAGCTCATCAGCTATAAACAGGCGCAAGAGCTATTCGGGAAATAAAATTTACCTGCGGATTTATGCAAAAGCGCAAGATGAAAAGACGGAGCTTTCTCAAAACCATTCCCATCGGGCTGGGGACGATGGCGCTGTCATGCGACAGCAAGAAAAATGAATTCGCCGATCAGCTGCGCTCCCCCGATGATTCGCTCTATCATAATTTCCTCCATCCCAAAGCGACCGCCAGACCATTCTACCGCTGGTGGTGGAACGACAATCGGGTGACGGCAAAAGAGGTCCGGCGCGAATTGCAGTTGATGGCAGCGCAGGGCGCCGGTGGTGTGGAGATCAATCCCATCGCCTTGCCGGACATTTATAAAAATCTACCCGGCGAAAAGCTCACCTGGCTGAGTCGCGAATGGAATCAAGTGCTGCTCGCTGCGGTGGATGAAGCACAAAAGCTCGATATGATCATCGATTTGATTGTCGGCACCGGCTGGCCATTTGGCGGAAAATTCCTCAACGAACAGGAGACCATTCAGGGGATTGCCGTCGAGGTTCAAACCATCAACGGGCCAATCTCTCTTGAAAAAGAAATCAATATCGACGACAATCCCGCCAGCAAAATTATGCAAATCAAGCTATTTCCGCTCAAGATCACTGCAATTGATCAAGGTATTGACCTGTTTTTTCATCTTGAAGAAGGACACATTCTGCGAGCCGACATTCCGCATGGCGAGTGGAATCTGTACATCGTCACCTGGCGTAACAAATTCCGCGACGTTATGTACGGGGCTAAGGGCGCGGACGGTCCGGCATTGGACCACTTTAACAAAGAAGCCGTCGAAAAATACTTGCACAGAATATCGGACGTTCTGAATCCGTTGTTCGGCGGTTCGATGGGAAATGGGCTGCGCGCTCTGTTTTGCGACAGCATCGAG
>JAFGJB010000002.1 GCA_016929295.1 Candidatus Zhuqueibacterota bacterium
GTTGTACAAAAGCAGTGGCTCATTTGCGCCAAGCCGGCGGGCTTTTTCGAGATGCTCGACAGCGGCTGTTGGTTGCTTTTTTTCCAGGTAGATTTGTCCGATCCACATATGAGCCTGGCTGGTTTCGCGAATGGCCAGTGACTTTTCCAACTCGAGCAGCGCTTGGTCAAATTTACGCTCGCGAATGAGCTGGTCGGCGGTTTGCAAAAGTCTGTTCACCGTTGCGTCGACCTGATCACCTGGCAAAAGCGCCGGCGATGTTTGCAGGCGTTCGTCAAGCTGTTTTTCTCTGGCGAATTGGCCGGTGGCGTTATAGGCGTATTTCAAGCCGACGACGATATGAGGATCGTCCGGGCGTGCTCCCACTTGTTGGGCGCGCTCGAATGCGGTGATCGCCTCCAGGTATCGCCCCAGTCCGTTATAAGCTTCGCCGAGGAGAATATAGGGCAGAGGTGACTCATCGAACAGCAGCGATTGGCGCATGAGATAGGGAACAGGCGCGACGTCACCGGATTTGACGAGACTCTCACCCAGCTTCAAGTAGGGGAGAGCGGAATAGGACTTGAGCGCCACGAGCGCCTTGTATTCCTGCAACGCGCTCTCCGGATCGCCTGCAGCGGTGAAATAGTCTGCCAATATCTCATGACCTTGTCGAATTGAGACATTGCGGAATTTCGCCACGCGATGCGCAATTTTCTCGACGTAATCGTGCGGTTGAAAGTTATTCAGCGCCATATTTGGTTCGTCCTGCAGTGCGAAGGGCCAGCCCGCTTTCAGGATGCGTATGTTCAGGTCGCCATAAAGACTATCGAGTCGGCTGTAACCCCAGGTTCGCTGTCGCGTATGCAAATCAAGTTGTTGATGAGCCGGAGATGGCACAAGTCCGCTGCGGCGCATTGCCGCATAAAAAGCACCGGCCATGATGAAATAGCCTTGTATCGTGGGATGCAGATGATCGATCATTATATTATCGCCGATGAGACCATGCGGCGAGACTGCCGCAAATGCGGAATCCATTGCCACCAGCGGCATATGGTGCTCAGCGGCGATGTCATGAATGATGCGATTGAATTCTGCCGGGGCGCGGAAACGTAGCGCATCCAAATCTTTCGCTCTGATGAATTCATCTTTTGCCAGCTCGTATTCTTGACGGTTTTCGAAATCAGCTGCGTTTTTGAATGCGGTTTCAGCAGATGCCGGTTCATCGATGGAGATGAATGGAGCGCAATCGCTGACGTTGCTCACCAGATCGCTGAGGAAAACGGGGACATTTTTCTTTGCTGCCTTTGCCACGATTCTCTTCAGATTGCCGTTAAATTGGTCGATGCCCGCCTGGTATAGCCGGCTGTGCAATGGGATGGATTGCTGTGCTGCCAACCGTTCCATAAGTGTCCCCGACGGCCGGATTTCGTCGCTTTTGCCCGTGCTCCTGAGCCACAAAATCAAATCGCGCATCGCGAGGAACGTTCTGAGTCGGCTCAGCTTGAGATAGGCGAGGACAAAAAATCGATGCTGCCCGACGTGAATCATGGATGCGGCGCCCAACGCGCCGTAATATTCATTGTGGCCGGCATAGATCAGGATGGCATCCGGTTCTTTATCAAGGATTTCATCCATGAAATCGAGCAATGCATAGCTGTTGATAGCTGTCATGGACACATTGACGACTTCGACCACGCGATGTGGCAAAGATTCACTGAGCTGCGCTTCGAGGATTCTGGAGAACATGAGATTGCTGCCAAAGGGATAGCCGTTGGCCGTTGAACCGCCGAGCACAAAAAGGCGCAGGCCATTGGCTGGTTTGAGCTTTTGAAAATAGTCATTCGCCGGCGTCGGCATCTGTCTCAAGTTGACAAAATAGCGGTGGCCGATATTCCTATTGCAGATGTAGTGGTTTTTCAGTACGCCGGGTCCTGGGATAAAGAGATGCAGATCGCCGCCGTAGTTAGCCGCGCGCAAGGCCAACTCCACGATGAGGATGAAAAGAATCGGTATGAGGAGAAGGATCGCGTGAAAAGCTCTTTTCTTATTCCTTGACAGGAGAGATGGCGAAGGAGGCTGATGATTTCTGTTGCTGTTGTTTGTCGAATCTTTCATGGGCGGTGAGCTTTTCTTGTGCTTGGCGACGATGTCATTTGGTCTCGATTTGGCTCTTTTGTGCAACACATTCGGCAGCTCTTTTGTCAGGTTCAAGATCGGAATTTATCAGCAAAGCTGCAAGAAAATTTCCGACAACCTGGTCTGCAGGCGCTCGTACGGGAACCGATCGCATGCGATGAGTGGTCGGAAAAAGTGAGGTTCTGCTAAGGAGTATCTCAGCAGGGGAGGGCGAGAAGCCCTGTTTCATTTCCCGTCCATAGATAGAATCCCTGAACGAACGGGGCGTTGCCTGGCGTCTTCAAGGCGTAGGGGAAGTGTCATGCAGGCCCCCCTGGTTCCAGGCTCTGCCTGGAATCTCCCTGGTTCCAGGCTCTGCCTGGAATCCCATCGTATCGATGCAACGCGCGAAAAAGGGACGAGGCTCTGCCTCGATATGAATATCACCTATTATTTCAACGGAGAAACAAGATACAAGGCAGACCATCGAGTGCCGGAGACACTCCTCGCTTCAAGACATGAACTACAATTGTTTGAGATTGAGAATTTAATGACGAAGGAGGTCTCTATTAATAGCAATAAGCCCCTTCTCCAGACGCGTTCGAGCTGATCGCGTAATAAATATATTCGCACAGAGATATTCAGCATTTAATTTATATCACCTTGAGAGTTATAAAATGGCTCGGAGCCGTTATAAATTTGCAGAGAACCATTACCCACATTTTCTGACTTGCACCACAGTTTACTGGTTGCCATTGTTTGCGAGTCCTCATATCGTCAACATCATTGCGGCATCATTGACTTTTCTGAGAATAAATCGAGACGTCAAAATTTTTGCGTACGTGATTATGGAAAACCATTTGCATATGATTGCTGCAGGAGAAAAACTGTCGCAAAAGGTCGGACATTTTAAATCCTATACTGCACGTCAGATTGTTGATTATCTGGAAGAACAGCGTGCGGTTGATTATCTGCGCCTTCTCAAGATTGGCAAAAAAGAGTACAAAACAGATCAGGACTATCAGGTTTGGCAGGAGGGGAGTCATCCGCAGGTATTGACAGATGAGATGATGATGGCACAAAAGATTGACTACATACATCAAAATCCACTCTGTCGCGGCTATGTAGAGGATCCGGTTCACTGGTTGTATTCGAGTGCGCGGAATTATGCAGGGATGGATGCGCTGATTGAGATAGATTTTGCGTGGTGATGCGAGGCAGAGCCTCGCGCCCTTTTTTTATCGTCGCATCAATACGGTGGGATTCCAGGCGGAGCCTGGAACCAGGAGGATCTTGGGTGGTGATACGAGGCAGAGCCTCGTCCTCTTTTTTTTATCGCCGCGTCGATGCAATGGGATTCCAGGCGGACAGACTGTGTGAAAACTGACAAAAGATAAACAATTAATACAATATATTGACGTTTATATAAAATAAACATCAATATATTGTATTA
>JAFGJB010000060.1 GCA_016929295.1 Candidatus Zhuqueibacterota bacterium
ATATCGTAAGTTTATTATTAACATATACTATTCGAGCACGACTGAACAATCTGACATGTGTCATTGTCAGTTCGCTTGCCACTAGAAGAATATTATTTTTTTTCTTTGCGTATCCTTTGCGGCTTGGCGACTTTGCGTGAGTGAAAAAAATAATATTTTAATGAAACATTCTTATGATCGCACCTACCAGAAACTGACCTCTTACGCGGTCCCAGCAAATCATTGACCTGATCCCTCAGGAGATCGACCGCGCCATTCTCACCGTGCCAGCAAGGGATCGGATAAAAAGTCTGCCGCGATTTGTTTCGCCCAAACTGCGGCTCGTTCGAGCTCACCCTCTTGCAGCGGGCCTTCTGTGCCTTTGACGTAGAATCCTTCCGGCAATGCGATCAGCTCGCCGCCTTTTTTCACCAGCTTGTCCGCGATGGGCCTGGCGGCATAGCCGAACAAGCTGACGAAAAATGCCAGGATGCGGACCCGGTTGATCTCACTCTCGGTCAGGCGGGTGTCAAATGCAGCCACCTTGACGCCCTGCAGAGCGTTCGCCGGAATGCTTTTCAGGAATCTGGTTGTCGAGGCCAGTGGCCGAAATTTCTGCGTCGGCGAACCGACGATCAGCAACTTTAATCCGGACAGCTGTTCAGCCTTGACATCGCTCGCCTTGATGATCGCGACGCCCTCTGCAGAACCAACAGCCGCGCCAATCGCCCGGGCTATCTGTTCGGTGTTGCCGTAAGCCGAATCGTAAATAATCACTGTTTTCATGACAATCAATTGCTCCATGTTTGCTCGCGCCGGATCTTTCCTCATTTGATCAGCATCATTTTTTTCACGGACGCGTGTGAATCCAGCTGCAGTCTGTAGACGTACATCCCTGCAACGAGTTGCGATGCATCGAGGAGAACGGAATAAGATCCCGCACGTTGATAGTGATGCACCAGATCGATCACTTGACGTCCAAGGACATCATAGACTTTCAAGCTGACAAATCCGGCCGTGGGAATGCTGTAGCGAATGGTCGTCATCGGATTAAAGGGATTGGGGTAATTCTGCGCCAGCCAGAAATCCCGCGCAAGCTCCGTTTGTTCGGCGACAGCGACGGCCTGTTTTGCTCCGCTGTACAAAAATTGTATCTCTTGCTCGCTCAGGGCGCGGCTGAAAATCTGAATATCATCGATGCAACCCTTGAAGAAGGATCCCGCGCTCTGTCCGATGAGGGCGGTCTGCCCCGGTCGCACTGTGCCGGTGAGCGGATGAGAATCCTGCAGTTCGCCGTTCAGATAGATCATGGCGCGACTGCCGTCATAGACGCCGACGACGTGCAGCCACTCATGCGCGTGCAATTTTGCGCCGGGAATCCCCGGGCGTTCGGCGCCGGCTGTGGTCGTGACTTTGAAGCGCAACTCGTTGCTATTCTTATCCTCATAGATGACATAGTTGTCGCTTTCCGAATCATAGATCGGTCCATAGCTGCCGGGTAGCTCATTCGGCAGCAGAGCCAGCTTGGTCCAGAGGGAGACAGAGACGCCATTGCCGCTGATGTCCAGCGAACTTGAACTGGGAATTCTGCCATAATCATCGATGCCATCGAGCAGCACGCCATTGCCCGTATAGCCGGCGGCCCACGCCCCGTTGTACAGGTCACTATCATTTGCATTGCCCGAGGCATCGCGCAGGATGGCGCCGTCGCCTTCATCCAGATGCCAGGCCGCAGCCGTCTGGGGCAGAAAGTGACGATGGACGAACGGATGGTCTACGGATTGCGTCTGGGTGTTGGGAGCTGCCGCCAGATCGATGAGGCCGTTCAGGGTGAGGACATGGGGGGTGTTGTCCGATAATTCCGCTGTCTTGAGGATTACGGACATTGAATCGAGGGACAAATGCGCCTCGCTCACCGTCGAGCCGTCCACCTGGTAATGGCTCGCGGCTTCGGCCGACGTCTTTTCCACCCGTTCATCGAATCCGACGATCACACGATTCGCTTCGCCAAAGGAAGAAATAAAAGTCACTTTCGGCGGCTCGACATCCGAGCCCGTGACGACCATGATCTCATTGCTGAAATTGAGGCTGGTCAGTCCGGCTAAATTCCTGGCCTTGATGCGATAATAAAATGTCGCCGCTTCTTTTCGCGTGTCATCGATATAAGTCGTCGTGTCGCCAACGGTTTGAATGAGGAGGGCGGCATTCGGTGATGTATCCCGATAGATTTCATAAGCCACAACGCCGCTCTCCGGATCTTCCGCCGGCGTCCATGTGAGCGTGACTTGAGTGATCTGGACGTCCGTCTGGCTCAACTGAACGTCCGAAGGCGGCGTAGTATCCATGAGCGCCCTGGCGGTCTGCGGATAGTTGGTGGTCATCGCGTCAAGCCCCAGTTGCATGAGAGAGCTCATCTCGGCCGCGCTGTTCACCGTCCATTTATTGACCAGGACATTTTTCGCGTGCGCAGCAGCGAGGAATGGCTGAGTGATCGCCCCGTCCGTGCCCACCCATTCGCCACCGATGCCGGCCACCTGATCGATATGGCTCTCGGTGATGGTGCCGAACAGCTGCACCGGAATGGTTGCATCGACGTTTTTAACCCGGGAGAGATGGTCAAAGGTGAAGCTGCTGACGATCACTCTGTCCTGCATCTGCCGTTTGACCACCTCGGCCACGGCTTTTTCGACGATGGTCGCCGTGTTGGCCTTGATTTCAATGACCACGCCGGCGCGATAGGACGACGCCAGCGCCAGGTCGAGCGCCTCCGCCAGGGTCGGTATTCGCTCACCGGCAAATTCCGCAGCAAACCATGATCCCGCATCCAGGCTGCGCAGTTGCTCAAAAGACAGAGAGCTGACCTTGCCGGCGCCATCGGTCGTGCGATCGACCGTCTCATCGTGCATGAGCACCAAGGAATCGTCCGCTGAAACCTGCACGTCCAGTTCAAAATAATCGGACTCGAACTCGACCGCTTTCGAAAAGGCCGCCAGCGTGTTTTCAGGGGCCACCGAGGAAGCACCGCGGTGGGCGATAATTTTTGTCGAACCGACAAGCGCACCCGCAGAAAACAACACTGCGATGGTGGATATTAAGATCATCTTTCGTAACATACGACCTCCATTTCTGAGATGATGGCATAGGCTCCTTTTTGCGCCTGAATTAAATGGCCAGACCGTCCCTGGTCTGTCAGTGGGGTGATGTGGCTCTCTTCATTCCAAAAAGAAATCCCAAGAAATGGATCCTTTTGATCAATAGCTCATAGAGCACCATAATGATCGCAAATGACAAAACGCTGAGCAGTATGAGTTTCAGCAGGACGCCAGCGTCCCAGTCAGCGATAAAGTAGCCGATAGTGATGATGATCGTCTGGTGGAGGATATAGAATGGCATTGCCGCCTCTCTGGCATAATGCAGGAGCTTGTTGTTGAAGCCAAGATATCTGCTGCCAAAGCCAAGAATGGTCACCAGCCAACAGCACGAGTTGAGCGAACGCACGAATAGCTCCAGCACATATTCACCCGTCTCCCCAAGCGGCGTCAGATCGATATCGGCATAGAACATCAGTCCGGTTGTCAGCAGCCCCATGGCCAGCGCGATGAAG
>JAFGJB010000061.1 GCA_016929295.1 Candidatus Zhuqueibacterota bacterium
CCGCTCCAGCCGTAGGCGTCCGAGTTCTTTGTCGCCTCCTGGACAATGATCTCATCGATAAAGCTGCTGACATCGATATATTTCTGATAGCCGCGCGTCGGGTCAGCGTAATAGGATCGTTGCATGACGCTGCGGAATTCGTCGTCATAATTACGAATGTAGGCGAGCTGTTCGGGCTGCACCTGATCCGCTTTGGGATATTTGAGGACGCGCCGTTCGCCAAAGTCGATGTCGGTGCCATCCGCCTGCTGAATGTCCCAGACGTAACCGCCGGTGACGTTCTCACCGCTGATGTCGCTGCTGTCCATTCTGGCGATATTGACGCGATTATTGTCCGGTTTGATCTTTTCCACCAGCAGATAGATGCCTTCATAGTTGCCGTTGAGCACCAGCTCCACGTGCCGGGTGCGCGGCGCCCAGCGACCGATCGAACGGGACATGTGATAGGCCAGCGCATTGCGCATCAACGTCTTGTCGATGAAATCGGCGGTCAATATCCAGTCGTTATCCTTTGGCATGCCCAGCAGTTCGACATTATTGTTTGAACCGTCGGCATTGCGAGTTTCGATCGTATAGGACCATTTTCCGCGCACAACATCGTAGCTTTGCGAGGCATTGCCGCGCCGCTCGATGCCGATGAAGCCATTGTAATGATTGAAATCATCCTGCAGCGAATTCCGGCCAGCCTCATGCTGAATGATGCCCATTTGGGCAGTGATCTTGGGCTCATTGGGGATCTCGCGGCTGTTGGTGTTGATAGAGACGATGGGTAAATTCGATGACTGGAAGACGAAAGGCGCCTGGAACCAGTTGGGCGTGGGACGATAGGATCGTTCGCTCGTCGTCATGCCAAGTGAGAGAAATGGAATGGCTGACATGTCCGTCGAGCTGACGCTGGCATTGTGTACCTGTATGGCGAGGATATTGGCGCCTTGCTGAAAGACATTCATCTGCAGACTGTAGCTTTCTGGCATACCACCCTCAAACATCACTGCATCATGCTGCGCCAATGAAAGTGTATTATAGCGTGGGTGCTCATCGCTCAACCCGGCGGATCTGGCTACTTCTTTATCATTGATGAACGCAATGAATGCGTCATCATAATCAATGTGAAACATCGCAGCGCCGATCTCAGTCAAATCGACGATGTCGAAGCGAATGCGCAAATAGAACGACGTCGTCCCCTCTGGTATATTGGTTACATCGTCATCATCGCCATAGCCAAAGCCGCCTCTGCCCTCGCTCCACGTCGCATCGTCAAAATCCAATGCCCGCCAGTTAGAGGGAGGTTCTGAGGTGCCGACTCTATATTTCCACAGATCATTCGCCAGGATTACCGATTCCCAATGATCAACTGCCTGCGCTTGTATTGGCTCTATGCTGCTACATAGGACAATAATTGCCGCGATGAAAAATAGCTGTTTCACACGTCCGCCTTTCAACTTGATTATCTTGTAAAAATCTACGGTCTCCAGCTCCTCGATGCATAATTCATGCGATGATGATAGGTGTACTTTCGATTTGCAGGACACTGCTTTTAATGGCTATTTCTGGCTTTTGTTCCCGACGATCAGCAGCTCGACAAATGTGGTCTGCGAGGTGATATAAAAGAAAACGGGGGATTTTCTAACGCTGGCCCTGATCCATAGCCGATCTTTTTGCGAACAAATTTAGAAAAATGTTTGTTAAATCCAATTAAAAAATTGGCTCGAGAATTTTCTGAGCGGGTAAAAGCGAACTGCAGAGATAAAGAAGTAACTTGGCGCGGCCTTTGGCCGCAAGCAAAAATATCCAAACCACCGAGTGCACCGAGACCACCGAGAAAATAAATGAAACAAAACTGTACATCTTTGTAAAAAAACGTCTGTTTTTCCTCTGTGGCCCTCGGCGTTCTCGGTGGTTATATTATTTTTCTTCTATGCTCAAAAACTTTTAAAAAAGCAATGTTATAGAGCAGCCTCTGACGCGGCTGAGCGGCGTTTCGGGCCCCCATCACACCAACTTAAACTCTGATCAATCTCTCATTTGGTCTATAGTGCCGACCGCTCTTGGCGCCGGGCTTGCCTTCGAGCAGAACGATATCGGCGGTGAAATCGTTGGCCCCTTGCAGCAGGGCGCTGCCGACGCCATAGGCATCCACCGGCACGCCCTCGCGTTCAAAGCATGCGATCTTTTCCGGTGTGAAACCGCCGGAAACGATGATTTTAACGGCATGAAATCCCTCGCTGTCCAGCGCCCGACGCGTCTTGTAGACCAGCTCCGGAATGACGCCATTGGGATGAAAAGTCCCCATCTCCGGGATGATCGATTTATCCACCATATTCTCCGATGTGTCGAGTCGAACGCCCCACAATTTTTCTCCTATTGCTCGCGCGCAGTGCAGCGATGTCTGGACGCAATCGTTATCAAAATCGACCAGCGCGACGAGGTTGATATCCGGGTAGGTCTCGCCGAAAATGTGCACCGCCCGCACCGTATCGCCGCCGACGGCGGCGATCAGGGCGTGCGGCACGGTGCCGGCCGCTTTGGCGCCCCACCATTCTCCCTGCGCTTCGGTTGACACACCGCCGGCGCCGCCGATATAGGCGGCGTAGCCATCGCCGCCCTGCACCGACCAGTGGTCGAATCGCGCCGGAAAGAACAGCACCGTCTTGCCGGCAGCCGCCTGCACCACATTGTGCACATTGGTCGCCACTTTGGTCCGACGCGCCAGCACGCCCAGATAGAGCGTCTCTAGATGGGCAAAGGAAGCGGCATCGCCGCTGATTAACATGATCGATTCCCACGGCGCGATGGGATCGCCATCGAACAGCGCCCGAATGTCCAGTTGATCAAATTCACTCACCCACAGGCTGTCCAGTTCTTCCGACACTTTCATTTTATCGGCAATGAGCTGCATATACTTGCTTTTATCGCTTGAAAAGCATTCCCGCGCGTTGCTCTTGATGTCGATGAATCGATCGAACAGCTTGTAAGCTTGAAGATAATCGCTGAATCGGCCGGCGCCGACGCGAAGAATGGCGAGCGCCTCGTCAATGCCGCACAATATGGCATCTTTTTTTTGAAAGACCTGCATGGTGACCTGCGGATGAAGGTTATGTCCTTCAAGCGCAATTTTTTCTCGCCAGAAATAGATGTCACTGCGATAGCCGCGGCGTATTTCCTGGATTGGTAAATCAAATATGTGACTCGCCAGACGTTTTTTCATCATTGACCTCGCACCGGCAGCGGATCGCTGCTTTCGATAAATTGAATGCCCTGTGCCGCATATTTTCGAAACTCTTCTTGCGCCATGGCATGAAAGTCGATGTCAGGATGAACGACAGCCGACATGCAGTCCTTCAAAACGACGATTTTGCCTAACAAAGCTGGTTGATCATGAAAAATGTGGGCAAAATCCTTGATGGTCTCCAGGACGCAGTGAGTTTCCGCTTCGCCGGCAATGTAAAAATAGTCATACTCTATTAAAAGCTGCGTCATGCGATCAACGGATGACTGTTCATGTGGCGCATCCACAGAAATTTCTGGCTTGAGAATGGAATAGTGCTCAGTCTGGGCAATGCTGCCTTTGTACAGCCAGATGGGCTGACTCTGTCGTGCGATTGAATGCCAAAACACAGCCGACCACAGTTCCGGATCCAGCGCATTGCCGAGGCCGCCGATGGGCACATGATAAGGCCAGATAATCAACTGCTTTTTGGCCTTTTGCTGCAGCTCATTGACGTACTGCCTCGACCACTCCTCTTCATAGAGCGGCTGCCATACGCCGGCATCGACTTTTGCAGCAGAGATCACGGTAAAAGGCGCCGGGTGACGGCCGCTCTCATTGCGCCACCACGCCGGATGAAATATTTGCAGTGGGTAATGCGAGTCGAGTGAGCACATGATGGTTGTCACTTTATCGGCGTTTTGGTAGATAAATTCGACGCTGCGTTGTACATCCTGCTGAGCGCCGGGGACGAAGAGCGTTCCCTTCGGGTGGCAAAAATCGACCTGCATGTCGACGAGCAACAACAGAATTTTCGTCGCGTCGCGCTGCACCGGCTGCAAGCCTGCTGCTTCAGCATCACGAGCAATCTCGGCGACATCGGGGTAAAAGAGCGTGCCGATTCGCTCAGGATCGTAAAATTTGGGCAAGGGCATAGAGAGGATCTCCGCGTTTTTCTCCGGACATTGTTGCCAGCCACTCTCGGAGCGCATGGCAACTCGGTGTGAAATATACAGATAAATTTCAAATAATTCGAGGACGATCTTTGCACAGCATAAATTGTGCGCATGGAGCGGCAGGCGAAAACGCAGTAAATTTGGGCTCATCCGAATAATGCGTACTTTATACTACCGAGATCTTGGCGCGGCCTTTGGCAGCAACCAAACAATGTAACAATTACGAAAAACTAAACGCAAAGGCGCAAAGGGCCGCAGAGGTTCGCAGAGAAAAATGGGTGTGCTGCGATATCGTAAACCTCTCGAGATAAGCGAGGCAATGAAAAATCAATATCATTTCTTAGTGAATCTTGGCGTTCTCCGCGTCTCTGCGTTGCACGATCGCCCAGGACATCCGTCCTGGGCGGACAATAGAGCGGGATATTTATCCCACTCGGACGAATGTCCGTGTACATCGCCCGTCCGGTACATCCCGCAAGGGACATGGATATGCCGAACGATCTAGTCAATATCCTTACAAAAACTTTTGCTAAAAAAACACAATGTTGCAGATTTGTAGTACAGAGATCGCCGAGAACCACCGAGGAAAAAAGAGCCTTTGGTTATAGTTATTATCTTTCAAGTAAAAAACTTGCTAATAAAACACGATGTTGTCACTTTATAGTACAGAAAGGCATTGTCACAAATATCTGACTACGAAATACTTTGAAGAACCAAAATTTATGCGCAACTGAGTAAATAAAGCCCCGCCATCGACCGCAGGCAGGGCTTGCATATTTTGAGCTAATAATGAACTCTATTTGAGCAACACCATTTTGGTTGTTGCAATCGTCGCATCGCCAGCCGTCAAACGACAGAGGTAAATGCCGCCAGCTAATTCGCGGCCATCGAATGGTACTGCGTAGACGCCGCAATTCTGCACCTCGTCGACCAGCTCGGCAACGCATTCACCTCGCATGTTGTAGACCTGCAGAGTGACCGGCGCTGCAACAGGGATGGTATACGAGATGGTTGTCGACGGATTAAAAGGATTGGGATAGTTCATCAGCAAAAAAGATCGCGGCAGCGGATCCGACTTGACCGCTTCCACTACGCCGCCCGGATTGGCGCGCAGAAAGGCGATCTCTTCGAGCGTCAATAGCCGGTTATAAAAGCGGAATTCATCGATGGCGCCATTGAAAGCGTTGCCATCCGTCCAGCCTGCGCCAATGCGCAACGGCGACGTCGATCGTCCTTCGCCAAAAACCATTGCACCATCCGCGACAGATACGCCATCAAAAAAGTACTCGGCGTACTCGCCGTCAAAGTTGAGCACAACATGCATCCATTCTCCCAGGAGCGGGGGCTCCTCGGTGATGATGAAGACTTTGCCGGCCGTTGTGTTTGTCTCAAACTGTAAAGCATAACTGGTTTGATCCAGCACCATGCTCCACCCGATCAGGGGCGGATCCCAACCATCGCGCAATCCGGCGATGGGCTGCCAGGTGCCGTCGCCGCCATCCCAGTTGATCCAGCACGAAACGGCAAGTTGATCGGTCTCTTCGGATGGATCGTAAATGCCGAGCGCGACGTGCGCCTGACTCTGCGAGCTGAATAGCAGTGCCCCGCCGCTCACGCCCGTGTCGATCCATTCCGGAAGATCGCTGGTGGTGGGATCGGCCGTCAACAGGCCGTCCGGCGCTTTGATTTCCCTGCTGGACGAATTCGCCGCGACGTCGCCCTGGCCGTCGTCGAATTTATACCAGCCGACGAGGCCGTTTGCCAAATCGATCTGCGCCATGGCCGTAGCGCAAATCAGGAACAGCAAAACCAAAACATTGACATTTTTCATCTTTTGACCTCCTGTTGATAAGATGGTTGAAGAAGAAGACATGTTGATGCCGCAGGTGATTCTCATTCACCTCCTTTCTTTCACGTAGGAATGGTTCAATAAATCTAATTATAAAGTGAAAATCAAGTAATAACTTGCACTTTGAAATAATTTTGGTTCTGGCCGCCCCGTGAGCAGAACAAAACAATTGCAGCTCTGCTGTCAGTTCCTTATTTTATGCAATGGTATCTTTCAAACAGCATATCCGGCGCACATTCCGGCGATGGAATGGCAGCACTATCGATTATACACTCTCCCTTTACCAGCCCATCCTGAAAGACATCGTTGAGCGCGGGCCATCCTATGCAAGCAAATCGGATTCGCAGCTCAAAGAGACTGCCCGGCGACTGCGGGCAGAGCAGCCGACGATGAGCCGTGACGAACTGCTGGTGGAAGCTGGCGCTTTGTATCGCCAGGTGGCGCATCGGACCCTTAATATGTGGCCATTCGATGTGCAGATACTCGGTGGGCTCGCCATGATTGACGGCAAATTGGCTGAAATGCCGACCGGCGAGGGCAAGACTCTGGCCGCTGTCCTGCCGGCATTTCTCCATGCCCTGCCTGGCGACGGCGTGCACATTCTCACCTTTAACGATTATTTGGCCCGCCGTGACGCCCGGTGGATGGGGCCGATTTACGAATTCCTCGGACTGACCGTCGGATTTGTGCAGGAAGGTATGACGATCGTCGAACGGCAGCGCGCTTATGGTGCAGATGTCACTTATGTCACTGCCAAGGAAGCGGGATTTGACTATCTTCGCGACAGCCTTTGTTATGACGTGAGAGATCTTGTCCATCGACAATTGCACTGCGCCATCATCGATGAGGCCGATTCCATACTCATCGATGAAGCGCGCATCCCGCTCGTCATTGCCGGCTCGGCCGACGATATCGTCGCCGATTCCTTCGTCATGGCCGATGTCGCCCGGCGCATGGAGCCGGATATCGATTTCCAACTGGATGACTATGCTCGCAACATTCATCTCACCGAGCGCGGTCAAAAGCTGGCGGAAAAATTGCTGCAATGTAAAAACTTGTACGCCAGTGCGAACCTTGCTATCATAACAAGCCTGCACAATGCATTGCACGCCGAATATCTGCTGCACTGTGATGTGGACTATATCGTTCGCGATGGCAAAATCGAGCTCGTCGATGAATTCACCGGCCGCGTCGCCGACCGACGCCGCTGGCCCGACGGCCTGCAGGCCGCACTGGAAGCAAAAGAAAATATCGACATTCAATCCAGGGGCAATATCCTCAATCAGATAACGCTGCAGCATTTTATCCGTCTTTATCCGATCGTATGCGGCATGACGGCGACAGCACAGGCGAGCGAGATCGAATTCAAGAGTTTTTATAATCTTGACATCGCCGTCATTCCGCCCAATGTGCCTTGCATTCGCCAGGATCATGATGATGTCATTTTCATCTCGAAAGAGGCAAAACAGTCCGCCTTGCTCGAAGAAATCATGCGAGTGCATAACGCGCATCGCCCTGTTCTAGTCGGGACCTCCAGCGTAGAGGAATCCGCGCGCGTCGCTACGGCGCTGAAAGAGCGTGGCATCCCCTGCCAGGTTTTGAATGCAAAACATGATGCAAGTGAGGCCGAGATCGTTTCGCAGGCCGGCGTTCTGGACGCCGTCACCATCTCGACGAACATGGCCGGGCGCGGAACAGACATTCGGCTGGGTGGCGCCGACGAAGCGCAAAAGCGGCGCGTCGTCGAGCTCGGCGGTCTCTATGTGCTGGGCACCAACAGATATGAAACAGTGCGCATCGATCAGCAGCTCCGCGGTCGCGCGGGCCGCCAGGGTGATCCGGGTGCATCGCGATTCTTCATCAGTCTGCAGGATGACTTGATGATCAAATATCGCCTGCGCGAGCTGTTGCCGCAACAGCTCGTGGATGCCGGGGATGGCGAAATTGACCATCCTGTCGTGCGCCAGGAAGTGGCGCGAATCCAGCGCATCTGCGCCGGGCAAAATCTGGAGATCAAAAAAACGCTGTGCAAATATTCGGATCTGCTGGAAAAACAGCGCGTCATCCTGTTTGAGCGCCGCCAGGATGCCCTCGATGATGCTGCGGACTTTTTTCGGCACTATTCGCATAACCGCTATATCACATTGCTCTCAGCGCTCGGCGAGGACAAACTGCAGTCCATCTGTCGAATGATCGTCCTGCATAAAATAGATGAATCGTGGGCGAGTTACCTCGCCGAGATCGCCGATATCCGGGAAGGGATTCACCTCAAACGTCTCGGCGGTCGTGATCCATATATCGAATTTCAAAAGCTGGCGGTGCAGATTTTTGATGCGCTTTTGGACGGGCTGGATGATGAATTGCTCATCCTGTTCAATTCGCTCGCGATGACAGACGGAGACATTGATCTGCAAAAATACGGCATCAAAGCGCCAACGGCGACATGGACCTATCTCATCAACGATAATCCTTTTGAGAATCAACTGGGTTTGCAGCTGATAGGCAATATCGGCATGCAGGTGAGCGCCGGCATCCTCGGGCCACTTGTCGCATTACAGCTGCTGTTTCGTAAAAAAAAGTAAATGATTACTTCACTTGCTCAGAAAATGTGTCAGTAAATATCATCAAGTCAATAAAGATTAACTCCCACCTGTAACTGCCGTTTTCCATCACAAAATCCTTTTCGCTTGCAATTGAAACGAGTTATTAATAAATTTAACGACTAAAAAAGCTTTTACTTTCACTACCGAGACAAATATGGATCCGCTCTTCTTATCATCAGTTATTGTCCTGGGTGGTCTTGGACTCTTGTTCGGCGCTGCTTTGGCCTATGCGTCGATAAAATTTGCCGTTTATGTTGATCCAAAGGTTGAGCAAGTTCTTGCTGTTCTGCCGGGCGCCAATTGCGGCGCCTGCGGCAGACCCGGTTGCGCCGCCTATGCTGAAGCGGTCGTCAAGGGTGAGACGCCGCCGAACATGTGTTCTCCTGGCGGCGCCGAGGTGACGGCCAAGATCGCGGCCATTCTGGGCGTCACTGCCGAGGCAGCTGATCCCAAAGTCGCTGTAGTACAATGTCAGGGCGGTAAAGAGCAAGCGATCGAAAAGTATATTTACGAGGGTATCCAGGATTGCAGTGCCGCCGAAATGGTCGGCGGCGGCGCCAAAGCGTGCTCATATGGTTGCCTTGGCCTGGGCTCCTGCGTCAGAGCTTGTCCATTTGACGCCATGTATATGAACGACAACGGTTTGCCTGTTGTCATTGAGGAAAAGTGCACCGCCTGCAATATTTGTGTCACAACCTGCCCGCGCGGCATCATGGCGCTCATCCCTCGCAGTCAGAAAGTGTTTCTTGCCTGCGTGTCGCAAGATAAAGCAAAAGCGGTGAAATCTGTCTGCACGGTCGGCTGCTTTGCCTGCAAAATTTGTGTGACACCCAAAGTCACGCCGGAGGGAGCAATTGAAATGTCCGGCAACTTGCCGGTCATCAAGAACATTCACTCCGATGATCTCTACGTCGCATTTGAAAAATGTCCCTCCCACTCTTATGTCGTGCGGATACCGCGTCCCGAACCGGCGGTCGTCGCCGAAGAAACGGTTGAAAAACAGCTATAGAGGTTTAAATGTCGGAAATTACATTCGAAAAAGTCAATGACATCCTCGACACGATTCGGCCCGCCCTGATGGCGGATGGCGGTAATGTCGAATTGGTGGATGTGAAGGACGGCATCGTCAAACTGCAACTGCAGGGCGCCTGCGTTGGCTGCCCTATGTCGCAAATGACGTTGCGCATGGGCATTGAGCGCGAATTGCGCAAGCACCTGCCCGATATACAACAGGTTGTCTCTGTCTGAGCTCACACCGGCCTGAAATTCAGGCCGTTTCGCTAAAATCGAGATGCGCAAGAAAATCATCCTTGCTCCGGATTCTTTCAAGGAGAGTCTCTCCGCGGCGCGCGTGTGCGATGCCATGGAAAGAGGTGTTCGTCGGCTTCAGCCGGAGGCGAACATCGTCAAATGCCCTCTGGCGGACGGCGGCGAAGGCACTGTTGATGCATTGGTTTCAGCAACAAATGGCAGCCTTGTCAAAAAGCAGGTGGTGGGACCGTGCGGCAAGCCCGTGTGGGCTCAATTCGGGCTGCTGGGAGATGGCGCCACCGCCGTGATCGAAATGGCGTCGGCGTCCGGATTACCGCTGCTCCCCCTTCATGAACGAAATCCCCTCCATACAACAAGCTTTGGGACGGGTCAGCTTTTGCAGGCAGCGCTGGAGTATGGTGTAAGCGAGCTCATCGTCGGCATTGGCGGTTCGGCGACAAACGACTGCGGCGCCGGCATGGCCCAGGCACTCGGCGTGCGATTTTACGATGATGAGTCGATGATTTCCGACTATATGACCGGCGGCCTGATGAACAAAGTCAGGGACATTGATATTTCGCACCTCGATGCGCGTCTTGCAAAGGTCACCATTAAAGTGGCGTGCGATGTCAACATCCCGCTGCTCGGCGAGCGCGGCGCGTCGCGACTCTATGCGCCGCAAAAAGGCGCTGCACCGGCCGTTGTCGAACAGCTTGAAGAAAACATGCACCACATCATCGCGCTCATTGAAAAAGAGACTCGACCTGTACGCACGGAGCCGGGCGCCGGCGCTGCCGGAGGTTTGGGCGCCGGCCTCATGGCTTTCCTCAACGCCGAATTGTCGTCGGGCATCGACCTGGTGCTGGACGCCTGCCGGTTTGAGGAGCATATTCAGGACGCCGATGTCATACTCACCGGCGAGGGCCAGATCGATGCGCAATCGGCAATGGGCAAAACGATCTCCGGTGTGCTCAAAAGAGCTGCCATTTACCACGTTCCCGTGATTGCCATTGGCGGCGCACTTTTAGATAGCGCTGATGCTCTATTCGATCTCGGCTTGTCGTCGATGTTTTGCATTTGCGATCGACCGATGGCGCTCGAGCGAGCTATTCTCGAGGCAGAAGGCCTCATCGAAAAAACAGTCAGTCAGATCGTTCGGCTCGTGCTGCCGGCATCGTGAAGACGATTTCCCGTAGCAGGAAGACCGGTTGTAATACGACCGGTTTTTATTATTCCTTGCATTCTACTCAATTAATTCTAATTTATCAGCACCCCACTTTTTTGTAAATCAAGGATAAATCCGATGAAAATGACGATTCGCCCCATCATTCTCGCCGCCACTCTCCTGCTGGCCTGTTCCCGTTCCGATCAAATTGAAATTGCCCTCATCCCGAAGGGCACGGATCTCATGTACTGGAAGGGCTTGCATGCCGGCGGCGCCAAAGCGGCGCAGGAGCTTGGTATCAAACTCATCTGGCAGGGGCCGCAAAAGGAGAGCGACCGCGAGCAGCAAATCAATATTGTCCAAAATTTCATCAGTCGCGGCGTCGATGCCATTGTTTTAGCGCCTCTGGATGAAGTGGCGCTCATCCGTCCAGTCAATGCGGCTGTCAAACGCAATATCCCGGTTGTCATAGTGGACAGTGGTTTGCAGGGAGGAGATTTTACCAGCTACATTGCCACCGACAATTACGCTGCCGGCGAACTGGCGGCACGCCGGTTGACCGAGCTGCTCGGCGGCGCCGGCGAGGTCTTTATCGTCCGCTTCAATGAAGGGAGCAACAGCACCGGCTTGCGCGAGGAGGGCTTTTTGGCCTGGATTCGAGAGAATGCGCCCGGCATCGATATTGTCTCGAGCGACCAGTACTCGGGAGCAACCATGGAGCTGGCGCTGCAGACTGGCCAAAATCTGCTCAACAAGTTTCCGAATGTACGAGGCATCTTTTGCCCAAACGAAACGACGACATTTGGTCTGATGCGTGCCCTGCAGACAGTTGGCAAGGCCAAAATCACCCTGGTCGGATTCGATTATACAGATGCCGTAGCCAATGGCATCCGCGCCGGAGAGATCGCCGGCGTTGTCGTTCAGGATCCTTTTCGCATGGGATACGAAAGCGTCAAAACAGCCTATGCTGTGCTGCGCGGAGAAGCCGCAGAACCGATTATCAAGACAGATGTCATATTTGTCACTGCTGACAACATAGATGATCCGGACATCCGTGCTGTCACCGAGCCCGATATCGCCCGATGGCTGGAAAAATAGATGCCTGACATCCTTTTACACATGGAGGGCATTTCTAAGCAGTTTGAGGCTGTCGTCGCGCTCAAAAACGTTGATTTAAGCGTTCGCACCGGCACGGTGCACGCACTCATCGGCGAAAATGGCGCCGGCAAAAGCACATTGATGAAAATACTCAGCGGCAGCCTCAAGCCCGATGCGGGCGCCATGACGCTCGGCGGCGCTCCCTATTCTCCCGACGGCCCGAAACAGGCGCGTGACGCCGGGGTGAGCATGATTTATCAGGAATTGACTCTCGCGCCGCACCTGACGGTCGAAGAAAATATGACTCTGGGTGTCGAGCTGAGCCGAGGCGGCATCATTCAACGTCAGTGGGCACGCGCTGCCGAGGCGTTGGCCATGCTCGGTCATGCCAACATTGACTTGAGAAAGAAGGTGAGAGAAATCAGCCTCGGCCAGCAGCAGCTGGTGGAAATCGCGCGCTCCCTCCTGCTGCAATCCCGGCTCATCATCATGGATGAACCGACAAGCTCTCTCGCCAGAGAGGACACCCTGGCGCTGTTCGGCGCGATCAATCGCCTCAGGCAACAAGGTGTCACTTTCATCTATATCAGTCACTTTCTCGAAGAAATTCAGGAAATTGCTGATGACTATACGGTGCTGCGCGATGGCGAGAGCGTCTCTTCCGGCTGCATGCGCGAGACAACGATACCCAGGCTCGTCGCCCACATGGTGGGTCGACCGCTCGAACAGATGTTTCCGCACCATCCGCACAAAATTGGCGCCGTCGTCCTGGCCATACGCGGCATTGACCATCCGCCACATGTCAACAAGGTGTCATTCGAGCTGCACGCCGGCGAAATCCTCGGCGTCGCCGGATTGGTCGGCGCCGGACGCACCGAGACCCTGCGCTTCATCTTTGGACTCGATGACGCCGCAGCCGGCGAGATCACTGTCCGCGATAAAACATTTCAACCTGGCCGCGGTCATCATCCCGGAAGCAGCTTGAAAGCCGGTCTGAGCATGATGAGTGAAAATCGCAAGGACGAGGGTTTGGCCATCAATTTGCCAATTCGTAACAATATCTCTTTTTCCTCTCTGGCAAAATTCAGCGATCTCTTTGGCCGTTTAAAGCTGAAAAAAGAAACCAAAGCGGTGACGCGCGTTGCTGATCGCGTCGCCATCAAGTACGCGAACATCACAGATCCTGTCATTTCACTCTCCGGCGGCAACCAGCAAAAATCAGCTTTGGCGAGAGTGCTGCTCGACGGCAGTGGTATCCTCTTGCTGGATGAACCGACGCGCGGCATCGATGTCCTCAGCAAGGTGGAGATTTATACGCTGATCGACGAACTGGCGACGCAAGGCCTGGCGATCGTCCTGGTCAGTTCCTATTTGCCGGAGCTGTTCGGCATTTGTGATTCGCTTGCGGTCATGTATCGCGGGAAAATGAGCGCTGTGCGACCGATTTCACAATGGGATGAGCAAGCCGTCATGCGCTGGGCAACCACCGGTAAAGCCTGATCAGGCCTGGAGTATTTTATGATCAAGGGATTGAAAGACAAACTTGCTGTACTGGGTCCGTTTGTGGGCTTGCTGTTTGTGTTTGCCATTTTTCTCATCATATCGCCTCGATCCTTCATCAGTGGTTATAATCTCAAAACCATCATCACGCAGACGGTCATCGTCGGTATCGGCGCCCTGGGAATGACCTTTGTCATCATCAGTGGCGGCATTGATCTGAGCGTCGGCTCGCTCATCGCGCTTGTCACCATTGTCATTGCTAAAACCCTCCATCTCGTCGACGTTCACAGCAGCTTGGGCGTATGGAGTGCAGCGCTGCTGGCCATTCTTGTCAGCTCATTCGTCGGTTTTTTGAACGGTTTTATCACTGCCATATGGCGCATTGTCCCGTTTATTGTAACGCTGGGCATGATGCAAATCGCGCGCGGCCTGGCAAAATGGCTGGCGAATGAGCAAACCGTTGTGGCGCCGATGACCGGTTTGAACAATTTGATGAATGTCGATCCCGAGCCGGCATGGCTCATCTTTGCACCCGGGGTATGGTTGATGATTGGCTTGACGGCCATTGTTTTTATCGTGCTCAAGTACACAGTCTTTGGTCGATACGTTTTTGTCCTCGGCTCCAATGAACAAGCCGCGCGTCTGTGCGGCATCAAAGTCCGCCTGCATCGTATCTGGGTGTACACGCTGGGAGGCGCGTTCGCCGGCATTGCCGGCGTGATGCAATTCGCCAATCTCACCATTGGCGATCCAACGGCAGCCGTCGGCCTCGAACTCGATATCATTGCCGCCGTCGTCATTGGTGGCGGATCTTTGAGTGGCGGCGAAGGAAGCGCCGTGGGTTCCATTTTAGGCGCGTTGATGATGGCTATTTTGCGCAATGGCTGCAATCTTGTCGGCATTCCCACCTATGTGCAGAACATTCTCATCGGCTCAATCATCATCGGCGCCGTGGCAATTGATCGTTTGAGACATAAAAAATAAGGAACACATGGCACCTTTTGCTGCAGGACAGCGCTGGGTCAGCGAGATGGAACCGGAGTTGGGCGTCGGTCTGATCACGGAAGTGTCAACGCGCAGGATTCGACTGTCATTCCCCGCTGCAGAGGTTGAGCGCCAATACGCGATCGGGACCGCACCTCTGCGACGGCTCGAGTTCAAAAGCGGCGATACGATCAAACGCCGCGACGGGGTGAAATTTCGCGTGGATGCGGTGGAAGAAAATGGCGGTGTACTCACCTATCGCTGCGCCGAGCAACGCATAAATGAAGAAGAACTGGACGATCTCTTCAGTCTCGCCTCTCCTCAAGATCGCTTGTGCAGCGGCTTTTATGACACCAATGCTATGTTCATGCTGCGCGTCGACGCTCTGCACTGGCGCGCGAAACACTACCAATCGCCGGCTTTTGGTTTCATCGGCGGCCGCATCGATCTCATTCCGCATCAACTCTATGTGGCGGAGCAAGTGAGCGGCCGGCAAATTCCGCGCGTTTTGCTCTCCGATCAGATTGGTTTGGGTAAAACCATCGAGGCCATCCTCATCATTCATCGCCTCCTGCTCAGCCGCAGGATCGAACGCGTCTTGATCATTGTTCCGGAAACTTTGGTGCACCAATGGTTTGTCGAATGTCTCCGCCGTTTCAATCTCGTCTTTCGCATCATCGATGCCGATTATATGGCATCCCGTAGTGATCAGAACAGCACTCCCTTTGATGAAGACCAGCTCGCGCTGATCAGCCTGGATTATTTGATCCATGCGCCATCTTTAATGCAGCACGCGCTGCAGGCTGCCTGGGATATGATCATCGTTGATGAAGCGCATCATATTCTTGAAGAGAGCGTCGAGTATCGCTTTCTCGAACAGCTGGCAGGACGGACGACTGGCCTGCTGCTGCTCACCGCCACACCGCAGCAGCTGGGACATCGCAGCCATTTTGCACGCTTGCAACTGCTCGATCCCGCGCGTTATTATGATTACAGCGAGTTTAAGCGAGAGGCTGAGAACTATCGCAAGACTGCGAATCTGGTGATGCGGCTTTTGGACAACAAGGCGCTGCGCGCCTCCGATCTCGTCCTGTTGCAAGAGCTCGAGCCCTCAGCCGCAGCGGGCCGTTTGTCTGCTGCGGATCGCCCGCACATCATCCGCCATCTCCTGGATCGACATGGCCTTGGCCGCGTCATTTTTCGCAATACGCGCACGGCTATCCCCAACTTTCCGCCGCGAAAAGTGCATCTCATCGCGCTGGAAAGTGCGGGCAATCAGCACCGGCTCATCGAGGAATTCAAGGCAGATAGCAATGCCGACGTGAGGATGCAATATGATTTCAGGGACGATCCGCGCATCCTCTGGCTTGCCGGCTTTATCAAAAAGCACAAGAGCAAAATCCTTCTCATCTGCCATTCCGTGCAAAAAGCGACGGCAATTGAAGCGGCGTTGAAAAAGCATATCAATGCAAAATCAGCGCTTTTTCACGAGAATATGACCTTGCTGCAGCGCGATCGCAGTGCCGCCTGGTTTTCCGAGAAGGATGGCGCGCAGCTGCTCATCTGCTCCGAAATCGGCAGTGAAGGCCGCAACTTTCAGTTTGCGCATCACCTCGTTCTATTTGATCTGCCTCTCGATCCCGAACTGCTTGAGCAGCGCATCGGCAGGCTGGATCGAATCGGTCAAAGAGAGACAATCCATATCCATGTTCCCTATCAAAACGGCTCGCCGCAGGAAAAACTGGTACGCTGGTGCCACGAAGGTTTCCATGCCTTTGAGCAGAACGCCGGCGATGCTTTCCAGCTTTATGAAAAATTTGGCGCTGCAGTTCGAAAAATTGCGCTCGAAAAAGAGAGCGCGAGATTGGATCAGCTCATCGCGGACACCCGGATCTACCACGCATCCCTCACCGCTCAGCTGGAAAAAGGCCGCGACAGACTGCTGGAGCTCAATTCTTTTGATGAGAAAAAGGCGGCGGCTCTCAAAAAAGAGATCCAGAGTCTTGGCGCCGACTCGAGTTTTCAGGATTTGATGTTTCGTCTGTTCGACTATTTTGGCGTCGCTGTTGAAGAGCTCGCAGAATCGATTCATCTCATGAGCATTGATCACCACACCCATTCTGACTTTCCATTTCCGGCCTTCCGCAGAGAGAGGGTCGCCATCTCGTTTGATCGTCAAACAGCGCTGTCGCGCGACGAGATCGAATTTTTGACGCCGGATCACCCGAGCGCCCTCGGCGCCATTGATCTTTTACTGGCCTCGGAAAAAGGCAATGCGGTTTTTGCTGCCTGGGAAAAAGAGCATCCGGAGCTGCTGCTCGAGTCTGTCTATATTTTGGAATGCCTTGCGCCGATGCGGCTGCATATTGAGCGCTTTTTTCCGCCGACGCTCATACGCGTGCTTGTCAATCATCGAGGTGAAAACATGACCGCGACGCTGAGCATGGCCATGCTCAATAAGAATATCAGCAACGCGTCGAATCCGGATCTTTTGCATAATGTTAAGATAAAGGGGACAATTCTACCCCGAATGATGGAAGCGTGTTTGCATTTTGCGCAAAAAATGGCTGCCTCAGAGAAGCGGCAAAAAGGTGCAACAGCGAGCGCCATCCTGCACGAAGAAATGCAGCGCTTGCAGTCTCTGATCAAAATCAATCCGAATGTGACGCAGCGGGAGATTGATCTGCTGCACGACGAGACGAGCGCTGTGCTAAAGGCAATCCGCAGAGCAAGACTTCGTCTGGACGCCATCCGATTCATTGTCGGGGGATGGAAATAGCTTTTTTATATTTTTGTCTTGAAACTTAAACAATCTTCTACTATAATACAGATGACAAGATTGATGAGCACAAGTCTGCGAGAATGAGGAGAGATCGCATGCAAAATATGAATAAATTTTTCATTTGCACGGCCGTGCTGTTCTCTCTCACCTCCCCGGCACTGCCGGTGACAATGCAAGTGGAGAAATGGGCTGTTTTTGAACTCCTCCTGCGCGGTCCAAACGCCGGCAATCCATTCACGGACTTTGAGTTGAGCGCCACATTTATAAACGGTGATAATGTCTACGCTGTCGATGGCTTTTATGACGGCGACGGTCTCTACAAAATTCGTTTTATGCCGGACAAGGAAGGCACCTGGAAGTATATCACCCAGAGCAATGTGAAAAAGCTCAGTCGTAAAAAGGGAAAATTCACCTGCACGCCACCCTCTCTCAACAACCACGGACCAGTCCATGTTCACAATGAGTATCATTTTCGCTATGCAGATGGCGCCCCTTTCTTTCAAATCGGCACCACCTGTTACGCCTGGACGCATCAGGGCGATGAGATGGAATTGCAAACGCTTGCAACCCTGGCACAATCGCCCTTCAATAAAGTGCGCATGTGCCTGTTTCCCAAATCCTACGACTATAACGACAACGAGCCAGTCTACTATCCATTTGAAGGCAAGCCGTTGACGAATTGGGATTTCAGCCGCTTCAATCCCCAGTTCTGGCGTCATTTTGAGGGACGCGTGCTTGATTTGCAGCGCCTTGGAATCGAGGCGGATATCATCCTCTTTCATCCTTATGATCGCTGGGGCTTTGCGTCCATGGACAGCGAAAGCGACGAGCGCTATCTCCGCTATGTCACAGCGCGATTATCAGCCTATCGCAACGTCTGGTGGTCTCTGGCAAATGAATATGATTTGATGTCGGACAAGACCCTGGCGGACTGGGATCGCTTTTTCAGGATCCTTGTCCAGGAAGATCCTTACAACCACTTGCGCAGTATTCATAATTGTCACGCTTTTTACGATCACAGCAAATCGTGGGTCACGCATGTCAGCGTTCAATCATCCGATATGGCAGCCGGCATTCGTCTTCGCGAACAGTATAAAAAGCCGGTCATCTATGACGAATGTCAATACGAAGGCGATATTCCGCAGGCCTGGGGTGACTTGTCGCCGCAAGAAATGACCGCGCGTTTCTGGCTTGGTGCAACGGGTGGCTGCTATGTCGGTCATGGTGAAACGTATCAAGATCCTGCAGACAAGTTGTGGTGGGCCAAAGGAGGCGTGCTGCGTGGCGCCAGTCCGGGACGAATCGCGTTCTTCAGAACCATCATGGCGCAGGCGCCGCTCTTTGAAGAGCTCGTGCCGTTCGGCAATGACCAGGGACTTTACCTCCTCGGAAAATCGGGAGAATTTTACCTTGCCTATCTGGACAAGCCTAAAACAGTGACGTTCGTGCTTGCGGGAGAGCGGGACTATATGATTGAAATGATTGATCCATGGGAGATGACAATCACTCCAATTGGCTCAGCGACCGACGCCGCGGAGGTCAGTTCGCTGTTTGCCGATCGAGTTTACCGGTTCACAGCCTACAAGGCGGGCGATTCTCGACTCCCCGTCGTCCTCGCAAAGGCGGACATTGCCTACGGCAGCGTACCGCTCGCCGTCAATTTCCGGGCTGAAGGCACAGCGAGCAGCTATAGCTGGAAAATAGACGGCATGCTCTCCAACGAATCCAACACTTCCTTCATTTTCAACACAATTGGTCGACACATCATATCGCTCACCGGCAGGGATGCCAACGGTGCGTCTGCCATGTCTTTTATCATTATCAATGCCCTCCCCGCACTCCCGCAACATTTTGACGCTGACCTCAACTGGCCGGGAAGTCGCGATAATTTGCTCTTTTATTGGAAGCAAGGTCAAAAAGCGGGTGACCTGAGTCAGATCAAAAAGCCGGCGGCATTGGTTCTGGATGGCCGGGTGACATTCAGCTCGGATGGCGCCATCAAGCTCGGCGGCGGCAACGTTTCATCCACAATGGTCTCCGAGCAGCTGCAGGAGTGCAAGAAAACCAATCAGCTGGCCATAGAAGCCATCATCAAGACGGATAATCTGGAACAGAGCGGCCCGTCTCGCATCATCACATTTTCCAGTGACACCCAATCCCGCAATTTCACTTTCGGCCAGGACAAGGAAAATCTCGTTTTTCGCTTGCGAACGCCAATGACCGGTAAAAATGCGATCGATCCGCAGGTGACCCTCTGCCCTCTTGAGGTGAATACCCGGACGCACATCATCGTCTCCTATTGTGATGGCAACCTGTTTGTCTACAAAAACGGCGTCTTGCAAAAGCACATTCAAGATATTCAGGGTGATTTTAGCCCGTGGGAGAGCAAAGCACAATTCATCATCGGGGATGAGCTCAGCGGCGATCGCCCCTGGTACGGTTCGCTCTACAACGTGGCTCTTTACAATCGGTTTATCACCGAAGAGGAGGCGCGCTTCAAATATCAGATTGCCTCGAATAAAAATGACCGCCAGTGGCAAGGCCGTTTTTTTTAACGGGATGATATGCTCAGAATATGCAATGGATGTGACAGAATCCTTTTTAATCATAACAAGACAGGATATTAACCAGCGAGGATTGCCATCGTGAGCGCATATATTTTAGCTATTGACCAGGGCACCAGCAGCACCAAAGCGGTCCTTTTTGATCAAGGGGCACAGATCATTGCCACTGGTGTGTCCGAGCTCGAATCACATTACCCGCAACCCGGATTTGTGGAGCAAGATGCGGAAGGGATCTATCAAAACGTGCTGAGCGCTGTGAGAAAATGTCTCGACATTTTTCAGCGAACCGTCCACATTGAACTGGATGAAATAAAGATCTGCGGCATCACCAATCAGCGAGAAACATTTCTGCTGTGGGACAAATCCGGCATGCCGCTGCATAACGCTGTCAGTTGGCAATGCAAACGATCAGTCGATATCTGCCACAAGATCAAGGGCACCAAACTCGAAAATGAGATAATCGCCCGGACCGGCCTTATCGTCGATCCATATTTTTCCGCGACGAAAGTGAAATGGCTCTATGAGCATGATGACAAAGTGCGCACTGCCATTGATAAAGGCAAGGCATATGGGGGCACGGTCGATACGTGGCTTCTGTACCGGCTCACGAGAGGCGCGAGCTTTTTCACCGACCAGACGAATGCCGCAAGGACTCTCTTTTTCAACATTCACAAGCTGCAATGGGACAGCGTGCTTTTGCGCAAGTTCGGACTGCAAAATCTCAGGCTGGCCGAGGTGAAACCGTGCGCATTTGATTATGGCGAGACGGATTTTGATGGTCTCTTTCCTCACAAGATCAAAATCGCCTCGATGATTGGCGACTCACATGCCGCGGCTTTTGGTGAGACCTGCTTTGCTGCCGGGGATGCCAAAGTGACCCTGGGAACAGGATCATCGATTCTGATGAACACGGGTGACAAATGCGTGCAATCCGCCAATGGCCTGGTCAGTACGATTTGCTGGAGCCTGGCGGGACGCACGGACTATGCGCTCGAGGGCATCATCGTCACCGCCGGCGGCACGATCCAATGGTTGCGCGACAAACTCGGCCTGTTCAGCCATGCCATGGAGACCGAAAAAATGGCAACGTCGGTGACGAGCAACGGCGGGGTTTATCTTGTCCCGTCGTTTAGCGGGCTTGGTGCACCGCATTGGAAGATGAGCAGCAGAGCGGTCATCACCGGCCTTTCATTTGCATCGGATAAAAACCATCTGGTTCGAGCGGCGCTTGAAGCGATCCCCTATCAAATCAAAGATGTCATATCTGCCATGGAATCCGATGCCAGGATCAAATTGAAAGAATTGCATGCGGATGGCGGCATCACCGGCAATAATTTTGTCATGCAATTCATCGCGGATCTCCTGAAAGTGAGTGTCCGAAATATTGGCATTGCCGATGTTTCAGCCCTGGGCGCCGCCTATATCGCCGGCCTGGAAGGAGGCGTTTTCCGGGATTTGGACGCATTGAAAGAAATCGGTCACACCCAGCGGCGTTATGTGCCGGGTGACCGGCAAAATATTACCCAGGAATATTATAAAGGGTGGCGAGAGGCGGTGGGCCTGGTCAGCTCATTGCATCAGTGAAAATTAAGAAGCAAGTGCAGACAAATGTCAAAAGGAAGCGAGAGATGAATATCAGCAGATTTGCCCTGATCATTGCGCTGTTTTTTTTCATCGCGCTCAGCACGACAGCAAAGGAACGAATAATCGTCCTCACCGACATTTCGAATGAGCCGGATGATGAAGAATCGATGGTGCGGTTTCTCGTCTATTCGAATGAATATGACGTTGAAGGATTGATTGCCACCCAGCACTCACCAGTTATCGCCGCGCTATTGTCACAATAACGCCCTAGCCATAGAACGGCCAAAATAATTACCCCACCCTCACATCGTCTCTGCCCTGCTGTTCTTTGCCGCCAGGCAATAAAGTCGCATGACGTGCAGCGCATCATAGGACACGCCGCCGTTCAACGCCTCGAATACCGGTGCTAAATAGTCGACTCCCAATCGCTCAAAGGCGGCCAGCACGGTCTGCTGTTGTTCCGCTGATATATCAATTCCTTCAAGTAATTGTTTAAATGGAATTGGATTGCCAGCTTTGACATAATCATATAGATGGCGTGTGATTGTCTGCATTTTTACATTATACTCTCGGGCCAATTCGGCAATGGATCGGCCGGCGCAAAATGCCTCGCCAACCTGTTGAAAGCGTTTTTTTCCGCTCGCCTGGTGAGTTGGCAACGACAGCTGTGGTTTTTTGGGGCGTTCGGCAATGTTGTGTTCCTCGCAAAAGTTGCGAATAATTTTCAGAAATAGATGACCATAGCGATTCAACTTGCTGATGCCGACGCCGCTGATATCGAGAAACTGATCTCGACTCTGCGGAAAAAAAGTTGCCATTTCGATCAATGAGCGATCGGAAAAGATGACGTACGGGGGAACGTTTTGCCGATCAGCGATCTGCTTGCGCCTGGCGCGCAGGATGTCGAACAATCGCGTGTCATACTCAATTCCCGTCGTTCTCGTTTCAACATACTCTTCCAGGCGGCCATAGACTTTTTTGCCGCGAAAGAGCACATCAGCGCCTTTTTCGGTGATTTTCAAACTACCATAGTCCACCTCTTTGAAGAGCAAATCCTGGGAAATGAATTGATGTGCCAGCTGCAGCCACTGCTGTTTTGAAAATTCTTTGCCGATGCCATAGGTGGAGATGTGCTGATGGCCAAAATCCATCACCTTTTTGCTCTCCGATCCGCGCAGGACATCGATGATATGCATGGCGCCGAACAACTCTTTCGTTCTTTTGACGCAGGAGAGGAACTTTTGTGCTGCCACGCTGATATCCACATGCTGTTCTTTTTCTGCCAGGCAATTATCGCACATGCCGCAGGTTTGTTGCGTATAATTTTCACCAAAGTAGGTGAGGATGGGCGCGCGACGGCATGCATCCGATTCGGCGTAGCGGATGAGCGCCTCCAGATGGTCAAGCGCGTTACGACGTTCATGCGCATCTTGTTTCTGGTCGATGAAATAGCGGATTTTCTGCTGGTCCGCATAACTGAACAGCAACAGGCAATCGGCGCGCAGACCATCGCGGCCGGCGCGACCAATTTCCTGGTAATAGGACTCGATGTTTTTCGGCAGGTCGTAATGAATGACAAATCGGACATTCGGCTTGTTGATGCCCATGCCAAAGGCGATGGTGGCGACGATGATTTGGACGTCATCGCGGATGAACAGTTCCTGGTTTTTCTTGCGCTCCTCGTCGGCCAGTCCGGCGTGATAGGGCAAAACGGAATAGTTGTAAGCCGCCAGGAACGCGGCCAGCTCATTCACCTGTCGACGTGAAAAGCAGTAGATGATGCCCGATTGTTCGGCATGCTGTTCGAGAAAGTGCACCACTTGACGCGATGGATCGTTTTTCGGAACGACTTGCAGAAACAGATTTTCACGATTGAAACTGCCGATGAATTCATTGGATTGATCAAAATGCAGCGACTGCATGATATCCTGCTGCACTCGCGGCGTCGCCGTAGCCGTGAGGGCGATGCAGACGGCAGCGGGAAACTGCGCCCGCACATCGACGAGCCGGCGATACTCGGGACGAAAATCATGCCCCCATTCGGAGATACAGTGCGCTTCATCGATCGTCAAGCAGTCCACTTGTTGCGACTGGAGCAGATTGAACATTCGCGGCGTGAGCAAGCCCTCGGGCGCAACATACAACAACTTGATTCTATGCGCGCGAACATCCTGGACAATGCGCTCATATTCTTCCGGCAATAGCGAGCTGTTGAGGAACTCCGCCGCAACACCGACCTCTTTGAGCTGCTCCACCTGATCTTTCATCAGTGAGATGAGCGGCGAGACGACGATGGTCAGACCATCGAAGAGCAGGGCCGGGATTTGATAGCACAACGACTTTCCGCCGCCGGTGGGCATGATGACCAGGGTGTCCCGCCTGGCGAGGACGTTTGCGATGATCTCCTTTTGCAGAGGCCTGAACTCGTCATAGCCGAAAACTGACTTGAGAATGGATTGCGGTGATTCCGACATAGCGACCCATCGTTGACAAAATTGCTGTTCGATAGTGAATTTGTAAATATCCGCCACAATCGCAAGCCTTTTTTTCTTAATATAGGAGACCCCTACGAGTCCAAAATTCTCACGGTCTTGCGTTCTGAAGTGTCGTTGACGAAAAAGTTGCCGTGCGTCGGGCATTAAAATTGACGACCGCTCATTTTTGCTGATAAATCCGTAATACAAATCAGCGACATCTTGCTTTTTTAGCAAAGTTTTAAAGCCAACCGCAGAGGACGCCGAGATTCGCAGAGATATTGTCCGATTTCGCTTCTTTCCCTCTGCGATTCTCGGCGCCCTCAGCGGTTTAGATGTTTTTGGGTGCGGCCAAAGGCCGCGCCAAGAGAAGAATTCATTTCTCATGCATTTTACTCTTGTTAAAGTTGACAATAGTCATTAAATTTTCCATATCGACCACAATCTTGCCATTACAAAGGGGATGCATCATGAGATATTTGATAGCCATTCTGTGCGCCGCAGCGTTGTCACCCTGCTTTGCCGATCAGATCGTTCCCATCGGTTCATCACAGTTAATGGTGGCAACCGGCCCGAATAACGCGAGAAAAATTGCCCGAACGAGCGCGGATCTCCGCATCGTCATCTATGAGGATGTCGCCGGTGATCTCAATACCATTTACATGACCTACAGCGCTGACGGAGTGAGCTGGACCGGGCCGCTCTTTATCGATTTCGGCCTTTCGCCATGCATCGCGGTCTCAGACGGAGACTCTTTTTATGTATGCTATACAAAGTTGAATGAAAGCATCATCAAAGTCATGGTGTTTGCGCCCGACGATCTGCCGGCGCTGGCGCATGCTCGTGATATTGACATCTATTACGGCTCTCCCAGCGCGCGCCACGCGTTTCCGGTGCTGGATGTCGGTGCTCGTTTTGTGCATCTCGCTTTTCAAAGCCGAGATGTCAATGCGAAATCGGCTATCCGCTATGGCCTGTTTCACCGCAATCTGGATCCGGCGACGCCTCTGTTCACAGTGAGCGCTGCAGACGCGAACGCGATCCGCCCGACGTTACAAACCGACCTCGAGTACGGCTCCGACTATGTCAATTTGTTCTGGAATGAAGAGCAAGAGGCTCATACAGGCATTCACCATCTATCTCTCGATGCGGCAAAACTCTATGCCTCGCGGCCAGCATCGCAAGAAGATTTTTGGCTGCTGCTGGAAGACCTTGCGCATATAAACAGCTCTTTCCAGCAATTTGCCGGCTGCGCCAACGCATCCTTTTCTCTTCGCACCCGGACCGCCGAAGATGGCTCCTCCTATTCGAATCATATCATCCTCGGCTGCGACCATCGCGTCCAGGAAAGATTCAGGCTCTATTCCATAGATTATACAACCGATAGCGAAAATATCGATATTCGCGGCGGCTTTTGGCAAATCGTTTCGGGCCCATCCTGGCCGAGCGTTGATGACGTCATCCTCAATCCTCGAAGCTGCGCAGTGGTCTGGGAAGAAAATGGCAACATATATTATGGTCAGTCGCATTACAGCGACCTGGAAGCAGAACCGCTGGATATCAGCCTGACAGGAGCGTCGCACTATGCCAGTGTGTGCTACAAGACATTCCGCCGTGACTTTTTCGACGTGGTGTGGACGTACGGCCAGGAGCCGCCCTTCATCATCTGCTATCGGCGCTTGCCCAAATTATACTGGTTTGAGCCTGTGCAGATCGACGCAGAAAGCTATATAACAGGCGCTTATCTAAATTATTTCAACCATATTATCACGGCACGGGGAGGATTGAACGGTGCGCTCTCGGTCGATCTTGTCGACGGGCAATTGCCGGACGGGCTGTTGTTCGAGACAGACGGCCTGGATGGTCACAGCTGGCACATTCACGGTACGCCCAGCAAATCGGGACTTTATCCGATCACCCTGAGAGCATCCGACAGAGGAGACGATGTCGGGCTGATGGCCGAGCACAAAATGACGATTCGAGTTGAAAATACGGCGCCAACGATAACCATTTTGCCGGACTCTCTGTGGTGGGGCGGCGATAAAATCCACTATTCAATAACGTTGTCGGACTCGCAAAACAACCGCATCGACTGGAGCGTTGATGGACTGCCCGGTTGGCTTGAATTGGACAAGGAGGCGCAAGCGATCAACGGTGACGCGCCGACGACTGGCGCCGTCGCCAGATTTTTTGTCCACGCGAGCGATGGCGAGCTGACCCGCACAGAGAATGTTTTGGTCATTGTGAATAGACACAGTCAGGTCGCAGAGGAAATTGCAATCCCGACAGAGCTGACCCTCTGCCCGGCCTATCCGAATCCGTTCAACGCACAGACCATCATCAAGCTGGCGTTGCCGACACTCCAGCAGGTCAAAATTGCGATTTATGATATCCGCGGCCGTATGGTGACTACCCTGCATGACGGCATTCTCGATGCCGGATGGCATCAGTTCACTTTTGCTGCCGCCAATCTGGCCTCCGGCACTTTCTTCATCCGCATGCATGCGGGAGATACTGTGCAGATGCAAAAATGTATCCTGCTGCGATAACCCGTTAAAAACAAAGCGCGCGACAAGCCAGGTCGCCCTGTCTCTTGCATGAGACACTGTTTCGCTCGCACGACACTTTTACCGCTTTTTCTTCGATTAAGCCTATATTTTTCAATTTGTTCCGCGGCATTATAATTGCTGAACCAACTCAATATCATGATGCAGCTCGGCAAAACATCAGAATGGATTCTTTTCTATTTTTCATGTCAGACAATAAACGATATCGCCTCCATCGACCGCAGCGATCGCCCAATGGCATTCCTGTCGTTCTGTTCTTCTTCTTCGCTCTGCCGCTGTGCGGACAGCTGCGCACCGTGACGCACACCCGGCTGACGCAGGAGCTGGTGCGCCAGGGATATGAAGGTGTCGTCGCGCGCACAAGTGAGCGCGTGACCCTGGTGCAATACGAGGACGCGAGGAATCGCTACCCGATGGACGGTCTTTTAGAGATCATTGGCCGCACGAGCATGCAGTTACCCGCATCGAATGAAAAAGTGGTCATTGCCCTCATAAAGTATGGCGTGCCGTTTGTCGTTTTCGAAAATAGCGATTTCGCATCGTACTATAACGTGCGCCGTCAAAAAAGCATGCGCATTCCACGCCTTGCCATAAGTGAGAAGACGGATGCTCTTACGGCCGGTTTATCCATTTATCCTGTGTACAACAGACCGGAATGGAAGACGGATCTGATTTTACATCCGGATCTGCGCATGCGTTTCGGCAACTATCATCATCCAATGGAATCGCAATTTAATCTCGTTCCTGAATTTCAAACACTGTTGTACAAGGGTCTTTTTCTATCGGCCTCACTTATAGTGCCGCTGCACAATGATTTCGAGGCGTGGGAAAGTTACAATCGCCTGGGACCGAGTTCATTGAATTATATCACCCGGCTCCGCAACGACTATTTTATCTACGCTGCGGCGGGCTATTTTCGCGGCAACCGTTATGGCGCCCAACTGGGATTGAAAAAATATCTTGCCACCGGCGGCCTGTTGCTCGATGCGCGTCTCGGCTCTTCTGGTTACGCTCTCATGGATAGAGGCGTCTTTAAATATGGCGACCTCAATGAGTTCACCTGGTCACTCTCGGCTCTCTATTTCATCAAACGCTTTCAGCTTTTTGCATCGCTCGCCGTGCATCGATTCATCTATCAGGATCAGGGCCTTCGCGCTGAAATATTTCGCTTTTTCAACGAGCTGCAATTCGGCTTTTGGGCTGTTCATGCGGACGCCTCGCTGAATGGCGGTTTTCAACTTTCGATTCCCTTGCCGCCACCGCGCTACAAACCGCGGGAGTATTGGCGTCCTCGACTCGCCAGTTATTTTGATCTGGAATACGCCGGCAGATACGATACGACAGCCGGGACAACCTTGAAGGCGAATGAGATCATCGATGACATTTTTTTGCGTTATAATCCGCAGTATCTCAAATCCAATATAGGTCGGGCAGCAGCTCCGTAGCAATCGCCATGAGAACCGCCATAACGACATCCGTTTTAGCCTTTCTGGCGCTCGCGCCATTCACAATGCAGGCGCAATCGCTCTCCGGCATGCCGGGACTCGTCCATGTGCCCACCGCTGATTTTATGCGAGATGGCGCTTTTTATGTCGGCGGCAGCTATCTGCCGCGCCAGACTCTTGGCTATAGCAATTTCGACCGCGACGGCCTGGCGCTGTTTTCCTCTCTCACCTTCATGCCATTTATCGAGGTCGATCTTCGTTTCACCAAACAACTGGGACGATCGGCCGCTCAGGGGCACACGGTGGATCGCTCGCCGAGCGTGCGCTTTAAACTGCTGCGCGAAAAAAGAGCGCGTCCTGCCGTCGTCTTTGGCATTCACGATGTTTTTTCAACCGTTGCCGAGGGAGGCGCACGTCATTTTGGCGCCACCTATGTTGTCCTTAGCAAGCGCTTCATGAGCTCGCAATTCCTCGTTGCGACCTCCATGGGCTATGGATTCGTGGCATTCGAGAGTCGCGGACGAGAGCTCATCGGTCTCTTTGGCGGCGTAAAATTCCGCTCGATCCATTTCCGGCGCATCGCATTGCTCGCTGAATATGATACAAAATATATCAATGTCGGCGCTGATTTCTATGTGAATGAAATAGTGCGATGTAAATGCGGATTGTTGAATTTTCAATATTTTACTGCAAATGCAAGTATGCACTTTAACCTTTTTGATGTATTTTAGAGTGAATCCCATAGCGTGAATAGACCGGATTCAGTCAATTTGGATAAAAATGCTCTCTGCTCCTATATCACGACGCTCTTTTTTGATTTGAAGGAGGATTTATGCTGCGAAAGGTAAAAACAATAGCAATCCTGCTGGTCAATATGCTCGCTCTTGGGCTGTTTCTCTCTTTTGTGACGTGTGAGCACGCAACCAAGTTTTGTCCGGATGACGAGGGGGATGGCAGGGAGTTCCTCGGCAGCAGCGAGGGAACGATCGGGGACGGCAGCATATCGACACGCCAAAAGCTGTACAGGAATGCTGATGGAAATGAGATAACCAATCTGATCGTTTTTTATGATGGAGTGAATTCCCTCATTGGCGAAGCAGAATTGACTGCGGCACAAGATCTCGTCAAGCAAATCAATCTGCAAATGGCCGGCCTCAGTAAAAAGAACGCCGCAGCAGATTTTCCGGGCGAAATATTCATCGATCTGGGCAAATTTGTCTTGAAGATTTTCGTAACATTGTACCCAACAGATCCGACCAAGTACCAAGTTACATTGACCAATCTTACGACGGGTGAATTTGTGTCTTTTCTGGTCGCCAGAAGCTCTTTGACAAACGGCAATTCGAGCCAATTCGTCAATCTCGTCGCAACCCATGCCGTGCTGCTGTGCCTGGGAGCGCAAGAGACAGTCGATGATTCGCAAGTCTGTCGAGAGCATGCACCAGCTTACTGCGACCCGTTGGGTGTCAAGAGAGCCTACATTGAAGGGTCATTTTCGTTCGCTCACGGTTGCCAAAGCAGCTGCAAAATTATATGTGATGTCCACGACCAGGGTGGACTTGGATTTTAACCTCTAAAATCGATGGCGCCGGGGTGAACAGCCGCCCCGGCAAAATATTTTACAATCCTCAATTTGACTTTCTCCCCCGGCTTTCTTATTTTAGTACTAAATGTCACATACTCCGATTTATGAAAGGAGACGCGTTTGAATCCTCTGCCGAGATTTACGCTGCTCATGCTCGCTTTCCTGCTGCCATTGTGCCCTGTACTGGCAGACATCACCATCCATGAAACCACCATCACTATCCCGACATACGGCGTTGACGCACCGGATCCCAATCCACGATTTTACAGCGGCCGAGTCTATCAGGGCGCACAAGGCCGAATATACCCCTATCCCATGTCAGACGTGCTAACCAATCAGCTGGTGCAAAAGGAATACAAAGCTGTCTATCTTGAAAATGAGTTCATTAAAATCTGCGTCTTGCCGCAAATTGGCGGCCGCATCTTTGAAGCCATTGACAAAACGAACGGCTATCACTTTTTTTATAAACAGAGCGTCATCAAACCCTCTCTGATCGGCATGCTGGGCGCCTGGATTTCCGGCGGCGTCGAGTGGAATTTTCCGCACCACCATCGCGCCAACACATTTATGCCAATGGACTATGCGCTCAAAGAAAACCAGGACGGCAGCGTCACGTTGTGGCTGACGGAGATCGAGCAACGTCACAGAATGAAAATGCTGATCGGATTGACCATCTGGCCGCAGTGCAGCGTGCTGCAGGCAGAGCTGAGATTCTTCAACCGCACACCTTTTGTCCATTCCTTTCTCTATTTTGCCAATCCGGCGGTGCATGTGGATTCTACCTATCAGGTCATTTTTCCTCCGGAAGTGGAATATGTCACCCAGCACGCCAAACGGGAATTTGCACGATGGCCGATTGCGGACGGTCGTTATGGCGGTTATGATTACGCAAATGTCGATATCAGCTGGTGGCAAAATCTGCCCAAGCCGGTGTCATTCTTTGCCTGGGACCATTCGTCCGATTATTTTGCCGGCTATGACCATGGCGCGGACGCCGGCGTCGCTTATGTCGCTGATATCCATATCGCCCCCGGCAAAAAGTTTTTCACTTTCGGATGCGGCGATGAAGGGCGCATGTGGGACAAGATGCTCACGGACTCGGACGGCCCCTATCTGGAGCTGATGGCCGGCGCTTATTCGGATAATCAGCCTGACTATAGCTGGATTCAGCCCTGTGAAACCAAAATCGTCAAACAGACCTGGTTTCCGATACGCGATCTTGGCGGCATGAGCTATGCGAACGTCAACGGCGCCCTCCATCTGCGCGTGCAAAATCACCACGCCAAACTCAACATCATCACGACAGCCGAACAGAAAGCCGCGCAGCTAACTCTGGCTGTAAATGAAAAAACAGTGTGGCAAGAGACAATCGATATCGGGCCGGACAAGCCATTTCAAACCGACATACGGCTGGCGGCTGATGTGCGCGAAGAGGATATCGTCGTTGCCGTAAAAACGGCGGCGGGAGTTGAGCTGCTCTCCTTTCGACCGCGAGCAAAGGCGGGTGAAACGATGCCGGCGGCCGTCGAGCCGCCGGACCAGCCGCAACAATACAAGACGACCGAAGAGTTGTACCTCGCGGGCTTGCGTCTCGACGAGCTCTATAATCCGCAAATCGATCCCTATCCTTACTATTTAGAAGCCTTGAAACGCGACGCCGATGACAGTCGTACCAACGTTCAACTTGGCATCCTTTACTGCAAAAGGGCGATGTGGGCGGAAGCAGAAATACATTTACAGCGGGCTGTGCAGAGACTGACACACAATTATACGCGGCCCAGGGACGGGGAAGCGCACTATTACCTCGCTCTAGCGCAACGAGCTCTGGGCCATGCGGAAAAAGCATACGATTCCTATTATCGGGCGGCCTGGAATTTCGCCTGGCGCGCGGCAGCGTTCTATTCCCTGGCGGAACTGGACTGTTTGAGTGGAAATTACCGGCGCGCCCTGCAACATGTCGATGAGGCGCTCATTGTCAATAGCCACAATGTAAAAGCGTTGAACCTGAAATGCGCCATTCTGCGTCACCTGGGCGAAATGCAAACAGCCCGACAGGTCAATGATCTTGTCCATTGCGTCGATCCGCTCGATTACTGGGCGTTGAATGAACGCGTGGAAATCGAGAACGGTGTGAAACAAGATTCCGCCGCGCACAGGGCGGAAATGAACCTCATCAAACATCTGGATGATGTTCAGCTCTATCTCGAACTGGCAACCGACTATGGCAACGCCGGCTTTTACAATGACGCGTTCAAGGTTCTCAAGCGCCTGCCGGAATTGGCTCACCCGCTGATCTCCTACTATCTGGCTTTTTATGCCCACAGGATGGATGACGAAGCCATTGCCGCCTATTTTCTCGTCAATGGCAGCACGCTGCCGCACGATTATTGTTTCCCGTTCCGACTCGAGACGATTGATGTGCTCAATTATGCCATTGAGCAGCAACCACAGGACGCAAATGCATTTTATTATCTCGGCAATTTGCTGTTCGACTTGCAGCCGGAACGCGCCATCCAGCTGTGGCAGCGAGCAGTCGATCTTGACCCGCAATTTTCACTCGCTTATCGCAATCTTGGCGTCGGATACTCGCAATTCAAAAATGATGTTGCGACGGCGATCACTTTTTACGAGGCGGCGTTGTCGCATAACGATAAAGATGCCCGCCTGTTTTATGAGCTGGACGTGCTCTACGAGGCCGCGCGTAAGGATTTGCACCAGCGCCTTGATCTTTTACAACAGCATGAAAAAATTGTCATAAAGCGCGATGACGCCCTGTCGCGACTCACAGAATTATATGTCCTGACCGGCGATTATGATGCAGCCATAGATATTCTGACCAATCATCACTTCAACGTATGGGAAGGCGGCGGCGATATCCACAATGTTTTTGTGGATGCTCATCTGCTGCGCGGATTGACCTTTTTGCGCTGCGAGGACTATGAAAAAGCGCAGGCCGATTTTCAAACCGCGACCCTTTTTCCGGACAACCTGGAGGTTGGTCGGCCGATCTATGACATGAACGCTCTCAGAAACCACTATTTCATCGGGCATGTTCTCGAGTTGCAGGGGATTCAGCAATCACAGGAGCATTTTGAGCTGGCATCCCGCATGGATGCACGAGATCAGTTTCTGTTTTACAAGGGCAAGGCTCTGCTCGAGCTCTCCCAGGACGACAAGGCCACGGCTCTGTTTGATCGAATGATCAAACAGGGACAAGAACAGCTCTCATCAGACCAAGAGATCGATTTTTTTGCCAAATTTGGCGAGAAAGCAAGGCAGAACAGCAGACGCGCGCACGCGCACTACCTCATCGCGTTGGGTCATTATGGCAAAGGTGATGTCGATCGTGCCCGCGAAGAACTGCAAAAAGCGCAGTCACTGGACATCAACAATGTCTGGATCAACTATTATCTGGAGATGATCGATAAAAGCAGGTGAGCCTAAATCGGCTAGGATTATTACAGGAGCAGAGATGAATTTGAGAAGAAGAGATTTTATCAAAACCACAGCGGCATCGGCATTCACAGCCCCTCTCATCCTGAATGCACAGAAAGCAAAAATGATCAAGACCGCCGTCATTGGCGCCGGCTGGTGGGGCATGAACATTGCGCAGGCGGCGCTCGCCTCAGGGCAGTGCAAAATCGCCGCGCTGTGCGATGTCGATGACAGTCAGTTGTCAAGCGCCCGTGAAAAACTACGGCCGCTGACGAGCGTTGAACCCAAGTGGTACAAGGACTATCGCGAGCTTTTGCAGGACGAAAAACCGGAGATCGTCATCGTGGCGACGCCGGACCACTGGCATGCATTACCGACGATCGCGGCGATCGAAGCGGGAGCGGACGTCTATGTCGAAAAACCCATTTGCCACACCATTAATGAAGGTCGTGCCATGGTCAAGGCTGCCCGGGATCACGAACGCATCGTCCAGGTCGGCCTGCATCGGCGGACATCGCCGCACAACATGTCAGCGATCAATTTCCTCAAACAGGGCGGCGCCGGCAAGATCGGCATGATACGATCCTTTGTCCACTCTGACGGCGGCCGCGGACGCCCGACTCCAGACTCTGACATTCCCCCGGGACTCGACTGGGATTTCTGGTGCGGTCCAGCCCCCTATCGACCCTATAACGCCAAGATGCATCCGCGCGGATTTCGCGCCTTTTTGGATTATGCCAATGGTCAGCTGGGCGACTGGGGCATTCACTGGCTGGATCACATACTCTGGTGGAGCGAGGAAAAGTATCCCCGAACGGTGCATTCCATCGGCGCTCGCCACATTCTGCAGGACAATACCGATGCCCCGGACACGCAGGTCGTCCATTATCAATTCGAGGAATTCATCGCCACATGGGAAAATCGCCGTTACGGCGGCAACGATGCGGAAAAGCACGAGCTCGGCATCTATTTTTATGGCACATTGGGGACTGTGCACATCGGCTGGCATGACGGCTGGACATTCTATCCGGTGGGTCGAAATGCAGAGATATTACATGAGCTGCCGCAGCTTCATGAACCCGATCAGCAGAACATCCCCGAATTATGGAGCAATTTCCTCGCCTGCATCGAGACGCGTGAAAAACCGGTCTGCGATATCGAAATTGCCCAGCGCTCGACCAACATGAGCCTGCTCGGCGTGCTCTCCGCCAAAGTCGGCCGCAGCATCCAGTGGGATGGAGAAAAAGAGATCATCGCCGACGATCCTGAAGCCAATCACTATCTGCAGCGCGACTATCGCGCGCCATGGATTTATCCGCGATGACTGAACATCTCCGCGACGCTGAATCGGCCCGCTGTGAAGAAAATCTCGCTAGCGGAACAGCCATTTCACAAGAAGCGCTTGATTCCATTGGCGAAATTTATTAGATTGCCTGAACGTCAAGCGAAAAATACGGTCAATTTTGCATTTTTTTTGAATAATCCCTCCTACTCGATTGTTCGATATCTTACAGTAGTCTGACTACTACAAATTGACGTTTCTAAAGAAAATACCACTAAATATAGACTTTTTTTACTTGACAAAAGCTTTTCTATTCAATATATTGATTCGGGAATGGTCGGAGCGGTGAAGCACAAAAATTGACTGCAGTGTCCAGTCACATACACACAAAAATCCTCTAGCCTGGCAGCTTTGTTATGTGTCATAATCAGTGGAAAAAAACTCACTTATGGGGTGAATATGGGAAAAGCGTCTGAATTGCAGTTTGAATTCGAAGATTTCGATACCACGACCGAGCAAATTACGCGTACAGCAGAGCCAACGAACGGAAATCAGCACAAGCTGCAAATCCGCCGTTTTTTCACAAAACCTGATAAACATCCTTATGATGAAATTCAATGGGAATTTCGCACAGCTTCTATCATCAACGATAAAGGTGAAGTGCTTTTTGAACGAGAACTTGTTGAGACGCCACAAAGCTGGTCGCAGACGGCCGTCAATATCGTTGCATCGAAATATTTTCATACCTACCGAGATCGACATGAGCATGAGACGAGCGTCAAAGAGCTCATCGATCGAGTCGTTCGCACCTTGAAAGCCTGGGGGCGCAAAGACGGCTATTTTGCCGGCGAACAGGACGCCGAAACATATGAAGCCGAGCTCACCCATTTGCTGGTGCATCAAAAGGCGGCGTTTAACAGTCCGGTGTGGTTTAACATGGGCTGTGAAGAAAAGCCGCAATGCTCCGCCTGTTTCATCAATTCTGTCAAAGACGAGATGGAGTCGATTCTCAATCTGGCCAAAACAGAGGGATTATTGTTCAAATGGGGATCCGGCACCGGCACCAATCTCTCGCCACTCCGTTCCTCAAGAGAGCTGTTGTCCACCGGCGGTTTGGCATCCGGCCCGGTCTCTTTCATGCGCGGATACGATGCCTTTGCCGGCGTCATAAAGTCGGGTGGAAAGACACGACGCGCGGCTAAAATGGTGATTCTCGACATCGACCACCCGGACATTGTGGAATTCATCAATTGCAAAGTCATCGAAGAAAAAAAGGCGTGGGCGCTGATTGACGCCGGCTATGACGGCTCATTTGGCGGCGATGCCTACTCGTCAGTATTTTTTCAAAACTCGAACAATAGCGTTCGCGTCTCCGATGAGTTCATGATGTCGGTGCAGGAAGATCGTGAATGGTGCACCAGAGCGGTCACCACAGGCGAGGTCATTGACCGACACCGTTCGCGAGATCTCATGAATATGATCAGCGAAGCGGCTTACATTTGCGGTGATCCGGGCATTCAGTTTCACACAACCATCAATGACTGGCACACCTGTCCCAATTCGGCGCCAATCAATGCCTCCAATCCCTGCAGCGAGTATATGTTCATCGATGACTCTGCCTGCAATCTGGCGTCGTTGAACCTGATCAAGTTCATCGGTGCGGATGGCGCCTTTGACATCGAAGCTTTCCGTCGTGCTGTCCACATCCTCATCGTCTCGCAAGAAATTATTGTCGGCAATTCCAGCTACCCGAATGACAAAATCACCAATAACAGCCATCTTTTCCGTCCGCTTGGCCTGGGTTACGCCAATCTGGGCGCACTGCTCATGTACTTTGGTCTGCCATACGACAGCCCCCAGGGACGCGCCCTTGCTGCCACACTCACGGCCCTGATGACCGGACAAGCCTACCTCTCCTCAGCCATTCTGGCGAGCGCTGTTCATCCCTTTCAGGAATTTGAAAAGAACCGCGACGCCATGTTGGCTGTCATGAAAAAGCATCAGAACGCGTTGCAGGTGATCGACAAGCAATATATCGCCGCTGAGCTTTTTGATGCGGCGCAGGAGGTGTGGAACGATGCTGTCGAATTGGGCGAAAACTATGGTTATCGCAATGCACAGGTGACCGTTCTGGCGCCGACCGGGACCATCGGTTTCATGATGGATTGTGATACAACCGGTATCGAACCGGATCTGGCGCTGGTGAAATTTAAAAATATGGTCGGCGGCGGCTTTATGAAACTGGTCAACGGCACGGTCGAACCAGCCCTGGCGCGTCTCGGCTATTCTGCAGAGGAAAGGCAAGCAATCCTCGATTATATCAATCAATTTGATACGATCGAGGGGGCGCCTCATATCAAGGAATCTGATCTCGCCGTCTTTGACTGCGCCTTTCGGCCGCGAAATGGATCGCGCTGCATTCATCACATGGGACATGTCAGAATGATGGGCGCCGTGCAGCCATTTCTGTCCGGCGCTATATCCAAAACCGTCAACATGCCGACCGAAGTGACGCCGGATGATATAGCTGACACCTACATGCAAGCCTGGGAATTGGGCCTCAAGTCCATTGCCATTTACCGCGACGGCTCGAAACGAACACAGCCGCTGTCCACCGGCAAATCGAATGTCCGCAAGGATGAACTGGATGCCTTGTTCGGCGAGAACACCACGCCGCAGGGATCACGCGGCATTCGTCGCCGACTGCCTGATGAGCGCTCGGCGACGACGCACAAGTTCGAAATCGGCGGCCATGAGGGATATATCACGGTTGGCGAGTACGAGGATCATACACCGGGAGAGATATTTGTGACCATGGCGAAAGAGGGCTCTGTCGTATCCGGTCTCATGGATTGCTTTGCGACGTCGATCTCCATAGGCCTGCAGTCAGGCGTGCCTCTTGAAACGTACGTTCGCAAATTCACTCACACGCGATTCGAACCGTATGGATATACCAACAATCCCAAGATTCGTATGGCCAAATCCATTGCCGACTATATTTTCCGCTGGCTAGAGCTGCGCTATCTGGGAATTAAAGCCGCCGATGATAAAGAGACCAAGACGACCGAGATGACCAATGTCGAAAAGCAAAATATTGCCAAACAACTGGGACAAGTCACCAAAACCACCTTTGAAGGTCAAGAAGATGCTCCTCCCTGCCCATCCTGCGGCGCGATCATGGTTCGCAGCGGAGCCTGCCACAAATGCCTGAATTGTGGTGAAACCAGTGGCTGTTCATAACCTGGATATTTTTCAAGCATCTGACACGATGTAGCACCGCTTCAATTTTCCACAAAAAAAAGGCGCCCTGACACGGTCACGGCGCCTTTTTTCATGTTACGATGGCAGGCTAACTATTTTTCATCTGCTGCAGCGCATCATCCTTGTCCCGATAAATCTTGATGATATTGGTCAACTGGGCGATGCTGATCATTGTCTCGACGCGTTTTTGCACGCCGCAGATGGCAAAGTTGCCGCCGGCATCGCGAGCCTGGCGAAAGCCCAACAATATGGCGCCCAGCCCCGAGCTATCTGCATATTGAACATCTTCAAGATTCAGCAGGATCGTCTTGCCCTCTGCAATAAGGACGAGCAGCTGCGCTTTGAGATCAGGAGCGACGTTCGTGTCCAGGCGCTCTTCTTTTATGCGAATTATTTTTATCCCGTCAATTTCTTCCAGAAGAAAATTCATATGCGCTACCCTCCGATTAATCGATCAACTATGACAAATTCGCCCATTTCTACCCGCTTGCCGGATACACTCTTCTTTATCGCTGACTCGTTTTGCCATGCTCATTCCCACTCGTCATCACCTTCCCAGGAGGGCGCGCCATCCAGCCAGTCTTCGTCTTCCGTCTCTTCCCAGTCGTCCTCGTCCTCTTCATCCTCTTCCTCTTCATCTTCTTCATCCTCTTCCTCTTCATCTTCTTCATCCTCGTCCTGCCAATACTCCTCTTCCCAATCTTCTTCCTCTTCGTGTTCGATGACCTCGTCTTCTTCGACATCCTCCTCTTCATCCCACTCGTCATCTTCGCTCACATCATCGAGCGTCTCGGCATCCGGCTCTTCTTCTTCAAAGATGCCAAACTCATCGGCATCTTCGTCTTCGCCCGTGCCGTATTCGTCATCGGCAAAATCGTCATCATCGATGAATGGATCTTTGCTCATTTTGACCTCTATTTGATTAAACTTCCATCATTGTCTTGAAAAATGCCGCGTAAAGTATCAAATGAGATTGCAATATGCAACATTTTTTTATTTATACCACAATATTTACAATATATTGTTTATTTTACGGAAAGATCATTTATGATTTTCTCTTTTTACATGATGACTCATTTGCCAGATTTTTTTACTCATGCAAAGACGCAGAGGCGAAAAGGAACACAATTGATACGCGATTGCCACGTTCACTATTGTGGCGGACGTTTTCCCAATAGCAGCCATTCATAATAGGCCGAGGATCCCGTATCCAATATTTCACGAATCAATCTGGCCACCGAGTTGCCAATACCTTTTATCTGTTGTAATTGATTATAAAGATGACGAAGAGGTTCCTTCATTTGCGAAATCGAATAGGCTGCATAGCCGTACGGACTCTTTTGGTTCTTCAGCTTCAGTAGATAGTCGATGTGTTCCAGAATAATAACAACCCGATCCGTCTCATCAACAAAATCACGCCATATGAAAGGCGGAATACGGATCGGCACTTGAAAAGTTTTGCAAATCTCTGCAAATAGATGACTGATCGAGTCATAATATTCTTTTCGCGCTTCACCCCAGGGATTGCCGGAGTAGATGTTTTCATATTGGGGAATAAGCCTCGCATCATACTCGCGCAGGATGCGGTAAAAATGCTCCTGTTGTCGTCCTGCTTTCATGGTTAAGCCGCCAAAGATGATGAAATCGATGCCAATATCTGTCGCCGCTTTTACGCTTTCGGCTATTTTTTCAGGGGAATCAGTGATGAACGGTAGCACCGGCATCAAATACATTCCTATGGGAAAATTCGCCTTTTTAAACTTTGCTAGTGTCTTCAGTCGGTGAGTGGGTCGAGATACACCAGGCTCAAAGCGGGCAGAGATAGCGTCATCCACCGATGAAAAACTCATACTGATTATCGCGCACGACTGCTGATGAATTCGTCTCAATAGCTCGAAATCTCTTTCAATCAGCGTCGATTTGGTGAGCATATGAACCGGAAAATTATAGTATGCGATGAGCTGCAGCGCCTGGCGGGTCAGTTCATACTGCAATTCCACTGGTTGGTAACTATCGCAGACACCTCCACCGACGAATATAAAGCCCGGCCTCAAGGGTTTTCTCTTGTGCGTCGGATCAATCTCACGTTTCAAGACGTCGATGGCATTCATTTTCACTGCCACATCGCGGCCAAATTCTCCCTCCACCTGGTATTTTTCTGCACGGCCGTCGCAGTAAGCGCAATTGTGAGTACAACCGCGGTAAAGATTCATGCCGTATCGAGAAACGAACCACGATTCCGCTTTTTTCTGCTTGCGAAGAATGGATTTCGCCTGAGTATTTATCACATTTGCGCGCATGACGACAAAGGAACGACTTGTGACATTGATGATTGTCGATGGAATAAGGGGCGCTGCACACTTAATGCGCGCCGACAATCGGCAACCATACCGCCATCTCTCCAACACCACGATGATTCCATGCATAGTACGGGATCGCACGAAAATCTTGCTCGCGATTCGGTTCATCCAGTCGCACCGCTCGGCCATTCAACACCACGACACCGTGCAAAAGATGGTCGAGGTACTCACTTTGCAGCTGTGAATCCAGCCGGAGAGCCAGATTGCTGATCGTGCCCAAGTTGTCGACTGCCTCTGCACAATAAACGATCGGACCGCGCTCCAGCGCCATTCTGCCGACATTTTCAGTCACCAATTCATGCGACATAACTTTGCGCACCGCCATCGGCACATCGAGTTGGATGCAATCGCCAGGCGACCATGTCTGCGTCAGCGCAATGAAGCCGTTGTGCATCTCTATCTCCTGCGGATCCTCATTGATGGTCAAATGCGCAGCACGCTCGCCCGCCTCGATATAGGAATATAAATCACTCGGCACGGGCTGATTGGCCCAGCCAGGCAGCCGCAATTTGATTGTGAACGGCGCTGCCTTGCCAGGATCGATGATGATTGTTATTTTACCATCCCATGGATATTCCGTTTCCTGGATAATTTTCACTTGCCGGCTTCCGAGGGAAAAGACCGCTTCATTCGCTGCATAAAGATTCACATATATTGTATCCTGCTGCTGCGCATAAAAATATCCGGGCAATGACGGTATAAATCGGCAAATATTCGACGGACAGCAGGAACAGTCAAACCATTCTTTACGCGTCGTCGAACCCTGGTTGAACGGCATCTTGCCGTCAAACGCCAGGCAATTGGGATAGAAAAAGGTATCCCCTTCCAGGGAGACTCCGGAAATCAGGCCGTTGTAAAGGGTGCGCTCCATGACGTCCAGATATTTAGCATGCCCTTTGAGCAAAAACATGCGATGATTCCACATGACATTGGCGATGGCGGCGCAGGTTTCGTTGTAAGAGGTCGCGTTCGGCAATTCATAATTGGCGCCAAATGCCTCCCCATGCCTTTGCGCACCGATGCCGCCAGTGATGTAAAGCTTTTTCGATACCACATTATCCCAGATGCGATCGATGGCGTCGACGTACGTGCGCTCGCCAGTCAAGGCAGCGACATCAGCAACGCCTGAGTAGAAATAGCCCGCACGCACCGCATGGCCGACAGCCTCATTCTGCTCATAAACAGGCGCATGATCCTGAGAGTAGGGGCCATACAACTCGTGACCCTGAGCATTACCGCGTTGATCGATGAAAAAACGGGCCAGCTGCAGATATTTATTATCGCCAGTGGCGCGATATAATTTGACCAGGCCGATTTCAACTTCCTCATGCCCGGGAGGCGACATGAGCTTACCCGGTCCAAAGGTTTCAGCGATGAAATCGGCATTTTTGATCGCCACATCGAGAAAATGCCGTTTTCCGGTGACCTGATAGTGGGCAACAGCGGCTTCATACATGTGCCCCACATTGTAAAGCTCGTGTCCGCCGCCGATATCCGACCAGCGCTCTGCCGTGCCGGACCAGGTTGTCGGCGGCTTGTTTGGGTCGATCGTACGCCAGGTCATGATATAGCCATCATCTTCCTGCGCCGCGGCAATTTTTGCAATCAGATCATCGAGATAAGCCTCCAGCTCTGCATCCGGAAACGTTGCCAGTGAGTAGGACGCCCCTTCGATGATCTTGTAAACATCCGAATCATCGAACGGAAATGGTGACTGAAATTCTCCCTCGCGCATACCGGCGGCGATCTCAAAATTGGCTATGCGTCCGGTCTCCTGACATTTTTTAAAAGAAGCAGGAATGGTCACCTGACGGTTTACATCAAGACGATGCCGCCAGAAAGCATCCGTCAGTTTGACGCTGGTGAAGGGAACGGGCTTGATGGGATAATCGACGGCTCTTTTTGTCGCACACGATAAAATCAGCAGCATGAAGAGGCAAATGAGATATTTCATCAAAAACTCCTTTCATTCCTAGCCCGTGCATAGTCGAATCCCAGTAATGCCGCGCCCCGCATGGACGACTGATCAACGAGACGATATTCCGCAGGCCACATCCATTTTTGCTTTGCCTTGATGAGCGCCTCATTCACAGCTCCCCCGGTGACGTGAATGATGTGATCCAAATTAACGAACGCAGAAACCTGCTGCAAGTGCTTTTTTTGATAGTCGCATAATCCTTTGATGACCGCAGCAAGAATTTGCGGGCGCGTCGATTCTGCAGTCAATCCTTCGAGCCTGGCTGTAAGTGGTTCGAGTGAATATCTTGATCCCATCAGATAAGGAGTATAAACGACCTCATTCGTTTTGGCAAGCCATTCATCAATTGCATCACCTATAAAACGGCTGAAAAAATCTTCGTCAGACAGGTCGGCGCAAAATGTCTTTTTGAACCAATCGTACGCTATGCCGCCGGCGTTCATGACATGCAGCGTCAGCCAGCGAGCGCGCGACACATGCGCCCGCACATTATAGGCCGGCGAAGGAATGCAGCGCTGCAGGCAGACCATGGTGATTTCACACGTGCCGTTCACATTGATGATATCGCCGGGTGATTGAATGCCGGCAGAATAGGCGGCCAGGACGGCATCGTTGCCGCCGATCAGCACCTGCGGCGGCATCCGGAATCCCAGCTTGTGCGCAATTTCATTCTTCATCACGCCGACGCTCGCCGCAGCGGGCATGATTTCGGGCAGCCGATCGATCGATAAGCCGCAAGCCCGGGCAATGGATTCGTTCCAGGTCATGTCATTCTTCACAGTGTTGTACAAAGCTGACAATGAGGCGGACGATGGATCAATGGCGCTCCGTCCGGTGAGCCACTTGGCAAAAAAAGTGTTGGAATGGCCAAAAGTGGCCGTCTTTCGATAAATATCGGGCAGATTTTCCTTGATCCACAGGATGCTCGCCAATGAACAGCCGCCGGCAACGGGCATATTGCCGGTGTGTTCAAAGAGATAGTCGGGACCAATCGCATCAATGATGAACTGCGCCTGCACCCGCGAGCGTTGATCCAGCATCAAAATGGCGGGATAGAGAGCTGTGCCATTTTCTGCCATGGCAGTCAATGCAGGGGTTGTGCCAGAAAGCGCTATGATCTCGACATCCGCGATCTCTGGCTGCAACGCACGGCAGCCGTTTTGAAAAGCAGCGAGCCATTTCTCCGGATCAATATCAGCGAACAGACCACGATTGTAAATATTGAGATGGTAGGCCTCTGCGTACTGCTTTTGTGGGGCCATATCAACGGCCGATCTATAGACCGCCATTTTAAGACCGGTCGTGCCTATATCTATGGCGAGAATTGCGCTCATCGCACGAGGCTGCTCTCTATGATGAATCCGTCCCGCACCATTGCGGTGCGGATTTTCACCACTTCCGTTTCAGGCACGGGGCGCATGGGCGAGCGCGGCTCATCGCCGTGCAAGCCGACGATGTTCATCGCTGCTTTGACACCGGCGACGCCATAGGCGCCCGAGACAGCGGTAGTCAAGCGTGCCAGGCGAAAATGCAACTGCCGCGCTTTATCATAGTTTTTGCTGCGCCAGGCTTGATACAACTCGACGACGGCATCGGGAAAGACATTCGCCAGCGAGATGATGCCGCCGCATGCGCCAATATGCAGCGACGGATAGAATGTGCTGCTCGAACCGGACAGGATGGAAAAATCCAGGTTCGGATCGACTATGCTCAGGTATTGGCCGGGTCCTTCTGCCGATGAATCTTTGATGCCGACGATATTTTCATGCGCCGCCAGCGCCGCCACGGTTTTCGGTGGAATTTTGACGCCACCGGCAAACTGCGGCGCATTGTACAAGACAAGCGGTATCGGTGAAGCATCGGCAATACGCTCGAAATGGGCTTGCAGCGCATCGCCGCTCATGAATTTGGCGAAATAGCCGGGTGTGAGCACGCTGGCATAGTCGAATGCCATCGCAGCAGCGCGCTTTGCCTTTTCTATCGTCTCCCGCGTCGATTCGCAGGCGACGCCAACCATGATGATCTTATCTCCCTTGTGCTCGGCAAAGAGTTCCAAAATCTCACGCTGCTCTTTTTCGCTCATGCTGCGAAACTCGCCGTTCGAACCGAGGGCGAGATAGCCGCGCAGTTTTGATGTGCGGTAAAATTCGAGGTTTTTTTGCAAATGATCGAGCTGCAGTTCATCATTGATGAAGGGGGTGTTCACCGGCGCAAACACGCCGGCGAGTTTTTCCTCATTGGTCATAATAACTCCTCTTGACAAATCAAACGAATAAACTGGTGATCCAGATGAGCATCATGGCGCACAAGCCCAAAAAGAGGGTGCCGAGGCTATGCAACCTGTAGCCGGTCTTGACATCCATGCCGGACATTTGGGTGACGACCCAGAAAAAGCTGTCATTCGCGTGCGATACGACCATCGAACCGCTGCCGATGGCGAGGACGAGCAGAGCGCGCATGACCTCCGACTGAAATCCCAGCGCCGGCAGGAGCGGCGCCATGATCGATGCGGTGGTGATGATGGCCACAGTCGAGGAACCCTGCGCCGTTTTGATCGCCGCGGCCAGCATGAAGGGCAACCATAAGCCGAGTTTTGCGCCTGCCAGGGAATTGCCAAGGAGATCGGCGATGCCCGAATTTTGCAGCACGCGACCAAATGCACCGCCGGCGCCGGTGATCATGATGATCATCGCGGCGCTCATCACTCCCTCGCCAACCCAGCCCGAGCTCGATAACATATCGGTCGTCAAATGCCGCGGCAGCAGGGTGGAGAAAAGTATGCCGATGAGCAGGGCGATGACCGGTGAACCGACAAAGCTGACAATCCGATAGAGCGCAGCCTGACCGAGCGGCGAGGTCGGCAGCGCTGCAACCGATTTCAGGATGATCAGAATAATCGGCACGACAATCGGCAAAAGCGCTTTCATCGCCCCGGGGGCATTGTCCATGCGCTTCTGCATCATTGCTTCCGACAATTGCGGATTTGCATCCATCCAGAATCGGCCGGCATAGTTGGCGGCGTAAAGCCAGGCCATGAGCATGACGATCAGGCTGATGGGCAGAGCGAGCACAATGACCAATCCCAGATCCGCTTCGAGCAATCCGGCGGCAGCAATGGGGCCGGGCGTCGGCGGCACCAGCGTGTGCGAGATGGTCAGACAGAGCGAGAGCACGATGGCAGTGCCGGCGAGAGAGATGCCAGCGCGCTTGGTAAGCGCCTTGTTCAGTGGCGACAAAATCACAAAACCGGAATCGGCAAATACCGGGATGGACACCAGCCAGCCAATGAGTCCCATGGCCGGGATGATTCTCTTTTTGCCGATTCTTCTCAGAATGCTCTCCGCCAGCGTATACGCACCGCCCGATTTTTCCAGAAAAGTGCCGATGATCGTGCCGGCAATGATGACGATGCCGATGTGACCGAGCGTGTCGCCAAAGCCGCTGTTGATAGACGTGACGATCGTCTCCAATGGCATCGATGAAAACAGGCCAAATCCGATCGCGGCGCACAAAAGGGCGAGCAAAGGATGCAGACGAAAGCGCACCGTCGCGACGACGATGAAAGCAATCGCAATAAACAGGAGTAACAGTCTTGTCATGTTTTTACACTGAATTTCGAATATCGAACGCCGAATAACGAAAAGTCTTTTCCTTTGTCATCCATCATTCAGCATTCAGAATTCATCATTCAATATTCACTCTTTCAATTATCTTCTGCACATCATACACCGCCCCGCCCCACGTCCCGCCGCTGGCATTCTGCAACGCTGCCCACAGCCTTGTGTCGTCGGGCAGATTGGCTTGCGGCGCCAGATCGGCACGCAGAGGGCGGCTATGCAACAGGTTTGTTCCCCGGGCCGGCGCCAAGTCCGCTTCGCTGCATCCGGCTTCACCCACGACATTCACCTCTCCTGCAAGACCTTTTGCATCAATTACAATGCGAATGATATCCCCATCGATTATTTTGCCGATCGGCCCGCCCGCCAGCGCTTCCGGACCGACGTGCCCGATGCAGGCGCCCGTGCTGACGCCGCTGAACCGTCCATCCGTAATGAGGGCGACACTTTTTCCCCACGACAGATATTTGAGCGCTGCGGTCACCTGAAAAGTCTCCTCCATGCCGCTTCCCAGGGGTCCGATGCAGATGAGAACCAGGATATCACCCGGGTGGATGTCGCCTTTTTTAATTGCCGCGATGGCCGCCGGTTCGCTGGTGAAGACGCGCGCCGGGCCGGTCATTATGAAAACGCCATCTTTATTGAGCACGGATGGATCAATCGACGTGCTCTTGACCACGCACCCGTCAGGGCCGATATTGCCGCGCGGGAATGAGACCGTGCTCGTCACACCACGACGGCGCGCTGCTGATCGCGACATGATGACATCATCCGGATCAATCTTTTCCTGCTCGACAAGAATATTTTTCAGCTTGCGCCGGCGCTCCGAGCGTTCCCACCAGCAGAGATTCTCACCAAGCGTCTGGCCGGATACGGTCTGCACGTCGAGGTGCAACAGGTCCAGATCTCTCAGATGCAGCATGACCTCCGGCACGCCGCCGGCGTGAAAGACAAAATTCGTCGGAAAATGAATCGGCCCGTTGGGCAGCACGGAGACGAGACGCGGCGTCCTGGCGTTCACCTCCATCCACTCCTTCACTGTCGGCCGCTCGAGTCCGGCGGCATGCGCAATCGCCGGCAGATGCAGCAGCAGGTTGGTCGAGCCGCCAAAGGCAGCGTGCAGGGTCATGGCGTTGCGCAGAGAATCAGGCGTCACCACATTTTTCACCCCTAGGCGCTGTCGCTGCAGATAGATGAGCGCGTCCGCCGACCTCTTCGCCAGATCCAGCCAGATCGCTTCTCCGGACGGCGCCAGCGCTGCATGCGGCAGGCTTAGTCCGAGCGCCTCGCAGACCACTTGCGACGTCGCCGCGGTGCCGAGAAAATGGCAGCCGCCGCCCGGCGAGGCGCAGGAGCTGCACGTCTGTTCCTGCGCATACGTCAAACTGACCTCTCCGCGCGCATAGCGGGCGCCTATCGACTGGATGCGGCCCAGATCCTCCGCATCCTTGGGCGGCAAGGTGACGCCGCCGGGGACGATTATGCACGGCGTGTCGGACATGGCGGCCAGCGCCATCATCATAGCGGGCAAGCCTTTATCGCACGTGGCGATGCCGAGGACGCCTTTTGCTTTCGGCAAACTGCGGATCAGACGACGAAAGACGATGGCAGCGTCGTTGCGATAGGCCAGACTGTCCATCATGCCGGCGGTGCCCTGGGTGCGGCCGTCACACGGATCGGACACATATCCGGCAAAAGGCAAGGCGCCGAGGCGATACAACTCTTCGGCCGCTGCGCGCACCAGCGCGTCGAGTTCGAAATGTCCCGTGTGGTAGCCGAGCGCAACGAAGTCGCCGGCACCATTGCGTAATCCGCCGCTTGTGCTCAAAATGAGAAATTGCTGTCGTCCCACCTCAGCAGGTCGCACCCCCATGCCAATATCTTGCACCGCACCAAAGATATCGCCGCTTGGGGCGGTGCGCAAGGTCGCAGCCGAGAGCGGCAACTTGCCGCGCGCCGAATCGACTGAGGTTCGGATTCGATAAATTTCGGCATCGCTGCCCTGGAGAATTTTCTTGATTTCGTTTTTCATGAAATGAAGGAATTGAATTTATTCTGTTGCGTCACTGTCGCTGACGAATGATCAGACAGGGGCCGGGTCGCAGGATCTCTATGCCGTGGTGATCCGTGTCTGACAACAGTGCGATGACATTATCGCCTTTGACGAGATGAGCGGGATCGATGGTGAGGACAGAGTGAACGACATCGTGAATCGCTCTTTTCGAAGTGACGGGATACGCATGCCCATTTATCCTGAAAGGCTTTGTAACATTCCCTTCACCTCCGTCCCAGATTTTGATGTGTAATTGAGCGGCCACAATCTTTTCTGGATCAATGGGACTGTAAATTTTTGCAGTCTTACAAACTCCTGCGCGGGACCAGAATGGAACCGGCGCATCAGCGCAATAGAACATCTGTACGCTTTCTCTACTGCGTCTCAAGAGTGACCCGGTCGTCGGTGCCGTTTCATAGCACAGACCATCCTTGAATTTCACGATGGCTTTGAACTGCAATGGCGTGCTTTGATCCGGCAACAGCCTGACGTCCCATTTTATCGCAAAGGGGAAAGCTACGGCGTTTCCAACATGAGATATTCGTTCTCTCTTAAATGTATAGCCATGCCAATCGGAATGATCACAATTGCCATTTTCATCAAAGCCCGTGTAGCGGGCGATAAATTCGACCGAGCCGATTTTTGGCGCAGAGTCCTGTGGAATATCGAGTCGGAGTGTAACAGTGTCATTTTCAATGCAAGGCGGGGCCACGACTCTGGCAAAAAAATCGACCAGGCCAGGATGGCGTTTGCGCACGCTATCCGGTTTGTAGACACATTGCAGCGCCACATTATCCAGTATAAAGTGACCCCAGAATCCCTCTCCCCGCTCACAAGAAAATTGCAGCGCATTGACGCCAGTGACGAGATGAGGGGGCTCGATGTCAACAGATGGATAAGCATAGACGCAATGCCCCAACGCTGTGCCATAGTCCGGAATGGAATAGACTGCCTTGCCATTGACGGTCACGCGCTTGTTGGCCGTATGCGGGTGTCCACCCCACATTTCGAGATAGAGCACTGCTTTTTCCAGATCGACTAGTAATTCCGGCGCATTTAAAAGCACCAGGCCGTTTGCCAGGACTTCCGAACGTTTGCCAAAAGCATCGTCTGTGGCGATTTCAGGATCATTCACTCGCCAGCGGCCATCCCGGTGATTGCTGATGTTTTCATCGAATTCGGCCCAGTATTGACGATAAAACAGACCATCGGCGAGGACAGCTGCGGCGAAGAGCAAGGAGTGCAAAAAAAGTGCTTTTATCATGATATTATGACCATTAATCCACCAATTGGCGTTCAATTTCTTCCAGAGACTTGCCCCGGGTCTCTGGCAATTTTCTTGCGATTACGATGAATCCGATGAGACAAATCGCCGCATAGAGCCAATAGGTGCCGGCGGTTCCCAGGCTTTCATTCAGGAACGGGAAGGTATAGGTCAGAATCAAACTGGCCGTCCAGAGGGAAAAGACGGCGATGGAGACCGCCGCACCGCGAATTCGGTTGGGGAATATCTCGGATATCAACACCCAGACAACCGGCGCCAGGGTGAATGAATATATGGCAAGGGCGATGATGACGAGCAGCAGAACCGGCAAGCCTTTTAGATGGAGAAAATAGCTGCCGCCGATAAAAAAGTAGGCGACCGCCAAGCCGCCGGCGCCGATGAGCATTAATATTTTCCGACCCCAGCGATCGACCGTATGGATGGCCAGAAATGTGGAAATCAGCATGATGGAGCCGGTGATGACGATGTTGAGCAGAATATCACTGACGCCATAGCCGGCGGCGGTGAAAACTTCTTCGGCATAGTACAGGATTGTGTTGATGCCGCACCACTGCTGAAATACGGCGAGAAAGATGCCCAGCAGCAGGATCTTGAAGAGTCTGGGCTGCGTCAGATCCCGGAAATTGACCGACGTCTTGTTGGCCAGCGTGTTGCGAATGTCGGCGAGTTCGAAGCGGGCGAACGGCTCACCGCCAATCCGCGTCAGGGTGCGCTGCGCCAGATGGTCCTGTCCGTTCTTCACCAGCCAGCGCGGGCTCTCCGGCACGAAGAACATCAGGATGAAAAAGAGCGCGGCCGGCGCGGTCTCCGCCGCGAACATCCAGCGCCAGCCGACCTGGCCGTTCCACGAGTTCAGGATCGCATCGCCGGCGGCATTTTCCGCAACCGGCTGGGCGATGAGCCAGTTCACGGTCTGCGCCGAGAGCACGCCAATGACAATGGTGAGCTGATTGATGGAGACAAATTTTCCGCGCATCTCGGCCGGCGCCACTTCCGCGATGTACATCGGCGACAGATTCGACGCCAAACCAATGCCCATGCCGCCCAGAATGCGAAACCAGACAAAAATCGAAAAAGAGTTCGCCAGCGCGGTGCCGATGGCCGAGATGATGAAAAGCAATCCGGCCAGGATGAGCAGTCTCTTGCGGCCAAAACTGTCGCTCAGACCACCGCTGAGCATTGAGCCGATCAGGCAGCCGAGCAAGGCGCTGCTCATCGCCCAGCCGATCTGAAATGAGCTGCGCAGTTGGAAATACTCTTCATAAAACGGCTTGGCCCCGCCGATGACGACCCAGTCATAGCCGAACAGCAACCCTCCCATGGCCGCGACGAGTGAAACCGTCCAGATGTAGAATAGATTATACTGGCTTTTCATATAGTACAAGGATCCTTTCCATGTAATTCCTGCAACGCCGGCATCGGCAAATGGATCATGAAAATTCGGGGTGATAGCATCGCAGAGTCTGTGACTGCAAAAAAGCAGCAATCTCGTCTGTTGAAATGACGGCCGTACCGCCGTGCGTCGTCGCCACCAGAGCGCCGAGCGCATTTCCGAGCTCACACGCCGCCCGCAATGAATGACCTCCCAGCAGGCTATGGATGAAAGCGGCCGAAAAAGCATCTCCAGATCCGAGCGAATCGGCCAGCCTGATTTTATGCCCGGGAACGTAAACCTGTTCGCCAAACGAAGAACCGGCGAACGCTCCACGCTCGCCAAAGGTGATGAGGATGTAGTCGAGATTGAATTCCTGGCAGACAAACTCGCAAAAACCCGGAAAGCTTTTAACTGATAATCCCAGGATAGCGCCTAATTGCACCACCTCATCATCATTCAGTTTGAGGATGTTGGCTTTTTCCAGCGAATAGAGGATCGTTTCGCGGGAAAAACAATTCTTCCTGAGATTGATATCCAAAAACTTGACCGCAGTGGGCGCGGCGTCTATCAGCTCGTGCAGGGTCTCACGGGACCGCGCGCGCTGAATGAGCGTGCCGAAACAGAGGCATTCGGCCTGCTGCGCCGCTTCAGCGAGCTCATCGGTGAATCGGATGTGATCGTATGCCACATCAGGATTGATGACATAGTCCGGCAGATGATTTTCGTCGAAACTGACATTGACGGTGCCGGTGGGAAAACCTGCACAGCGCTGCAGCAGGGATGCATCCATGCCGAGCGAACGCACCCGCTGCAATGCTTTGTCTCCCAGTTCATCCGTTCCCACACTGCTGATGAAAAGTCCGCTGTCCTGCAGTGAATTGACGCGAAACGCGAAATTGAACGGTGCACCGCCAAGAATTGCCTTGTCGGGCAAAATATCCCAGAGAATTTCGCCAAATGAAAGAATTCGTATTGCCATGGCCACTCAGTGCCGCACAATATCCTGCAGCATTTGGATGGTGATCTTTTCAGCGCCGGCGTCCCCCAACTCGGGAACGACAAGATCGGCCGCAGAATTGTCTTCGTTTTCCGTATAATAGTTGGTCGTCACAACACACTTGATCCCGGCTGCCTTGGCGGCGAGCAGACCGACGCGGCTGTCTTCGATGACGACGCACTCCGCCGGCGCGAGCTTGAGGGTTGCCAATGCCTGCAGATAAATCTCGGGATCGGGTTTCTTTCTCGACACCACGTCGCCGGCGAGCACGGCGACAAAATGGCGCCGCCGTTCGGCCCCGAGGAGTCTCTCGATGATCAGATTCACCGCCCGTTCGTTTGACGTCGAGCAGACGGCCAGCGCAATGCCCGCGGCAATGGCTTCATCCACCAGGCGCGCGACGCCGGGACGCAGCGGCAGCTCGCCCGCTGCAATCATGCTCATGAAAATGTCGGTTTTCAGCCGATGCGTCTCTTTGATAAAATCGTCGCGGTTTGCCACCTCCTCCGGCAAGCCGACCTCGTTGAAAAAATGGCGCATGCGCTCCTTGCCGCCGGTGATTTGCAGTAGCTCGTGATATTTCGCAACGCTCCACTCGTACGCCAGGCCTTTTTGTTTAAAAGCTCGGTTGAAGGCGACACGATGCCCGTCTTTCTCGGTGTCGACAAGCACGCCGTCGCAGTCGAATATGATGGCTTTCAGCACACAACTCTCCTTTTTTGCCAGTTGGACTTTTTCCCCTCCGCGTCACGCTTGCCCGGCGCTGCCGAACAGTTTGATGTTTTCAACGACGGCCGCCTTCAGGGCGTCGTATTGCGCGGCAATTGGCTTGAGCGGATTATAGACCTGGTTCGCCTGGTGATAATTGACGAAACCGTCGATATGAGCATACTTGAGCTGGGTGGAGATATTCACCTTGGCGCAGCCCAATGCGATGCACCTGTGAAAGACGTCATCCGCCAGACCGGTGCCGCCATGCAGCGCCAGCGGTACGCCGGTTCTGGCGGCAATCTCTTCGATGAGATCGTAGGCGATCTTTGGCTCGCCCTTGTAGATGCCATGCGCAGTGCCCACGGCCGGGGCAAAGCAATCGATGGGCAGCTCACGACAGAATTGCACAGCCTGATCCGCGTCGGCCAGATGCGCCTCCTGCTCCTTGACATGAATGTCATCCTCCACCCCGACGATGGCGCCAAGTTCAGCTTCAACGGAGACGCCGCACGATGCGGTCATATCGAGCACCTGCTGCGTCAGTCTGATGTTTTCGGTGAATGGTTTGGTCGAAGCGTCAATCATCACCGATGTCCAGCCGGCATCGATACATTTTCTGATTACGTCGATGTCCGTACAATGATCGAGATGAATGGCAACAGGAATGGTCGCGTGGAGGGTGAGCTGCTTCGCCCAGGAGATCACGGCGTCATATCCCCAAAAGAGGACTGTTTTGACCGAGGTTTGGATGATCACGGGTGCGCGCCATTCTTCGGCAGCGTCGATGACAGCGCGCATGGAGTTGTAGTCGAGAATGTTAAAAGCACCCACCGCATAGCCATTCGCTTGAGCGCGTTTCAACATAGCCGTCATGCTTTGCAGTGACATGAGCGTATTCCTCCAAAAAGTGACAATGCGACCGTCGCCACCGTCATCGCATGATGACGAGACGTTCGACGATCTCCCGCTGTTCGTCGCCATCGTTTGCAATGATCTTGTACAAATAGACTCCGTTCGCCAGTCGATCGCCATAATCGTCCGCGCCGTCCCAGTACGTTTGATTATAGCCAACGTCACCATCCGCAGACTGGATGACGCGAATGAGGCGGCCGGCTATGGTATATATTTTGATAGTCACATCACAGGCGCGATCGTTCTCAATCATATAAGTGAACGAGGTGTGCTGCGAAAAGGGATTGGGATAGTTCACGACCTGACCAAATGACAGCGCCGAGCGTATTCTGAATTCAAATTCCGCGCTGTTTTCAAGGGCAATATCGGGATTTTTTACTACGACCGCAAGCTGATAATCGCCATCAGGGAGATCAGCGGTGGAGTATAGACATTCTGCGACGGGCAGACCATTCATTGTCGTCGTCCAGTTGACGCGAGCGGGATCGATCACGGCGTTATTCTGCAATAACTTGATATCACGATCGATGTCAATCCCCTCGTCATGTCGCAGCGATATTCGAATCAGCGATCCTTTTTCCACCGGATCACCGCTAAATATCTCGGCGCCGGCCTTTTTGTCATTGACATAGAATTCGACTGCAAGCGCGCTGTTGACACGAGAAATGACAGCGCTCAGAGTGAGGGTGAATGAAGTGTCGGGCTGCCACAATGCTGTGGGAGATAAAAGAATGACCGAATCCGACATGAATTCGTAAAGAAACTGAATCGTATCTCCGGGCGCACCTCCATCCTTTGCCGGCGTCTGCGGATCATCCATGGCGATGAACAGCGGCCCGAATGCCCCCTCATCGCGGATGAATGCCCGGCCAAATTCGACGCCATCGATGGCAGCGATGACCTGATGGCCTTTGGCAGCGGCCGCATCGTTTATCATCACCCGTCCGGAATAGGCGGCACTGCTCCTGCTCGCCTCGTCCCCATAGTGCAATCTTGTCGCCGGGTCGCCGAACAGAACATAGAACTGCAAATGATCGACGAGATTGGGAAAAGTCGCGTACATCGCTAGCAGTCCGGCCATTGTGAACGATCCCACGACATTATCGCCCTGCTGGTAGAGCGACCCGTAAAGCTTTTTGCTCAGTGCATAGAGAGGGCTGGGATAAGCCTCGCCGGAGGCGGAAAAAGCGGCAATGGTTCCTTTATGCTCGGCTGTGCTCAGCTCTTCCGCAAGAGCGCTATAATTCCGATTGGGGTGAGCAAAATAGCCGTTGATGCAGCTCAGGGTCAATAGAAAAGGAAGATTGTCGGACTCGGGCAAAAGGGCTACATCCTCTCGAGCAAAAATGGACTTGGCGGACCACGTGCCCACTGACCCATGACCCAGGTAGTTCATGGTCAACACGCTATCGGCAAATGTGGAGATGATATTCTCTCTGATGGCCGGCATGGGGGTGTTCGCCAGATAGAGGCGCTTGACGCCAAAGTCGTCCGGCACATAGTTGCGAATGATGGCGTCGGAGCTATCCTCAAAAGCGAGGCTGCCGCCCTCTCCAAGATCCGCCACAAAGGCGGCTCTTTTCATCCACGAGGCTTTTTGACCGAGCCGATGATACCTGCATATTTTATCAATGACCGATGAAAGCTCGTCTGTCGAGCGCACGGCCAGCCTGCCGATGAACATATCGGGCAGTGCATCTCTCGGACCATCGACGCAGACGAACCAGTTATCCGAGGCAGCCTCGTAATGCTTGACGCTGGCTTCGAACAAGCGAGTTGGAATAAAGTCTGAACGAGCACCACCCCCATAGTCCGCATTCTCGGGACGCAAACGACGCGGATTCCACGATGCATCGCCCACCAGCAGCACAAAGGTTGGCGCCGGCCTGGCCCACTGGTGATAGGCATAAGACAGGAATTCTTTGATCGGTTCTCTGTCATAGATGCCGTAGCCGAATTCATCGTAAATATCCTGGACTTGAACGACTTGCACCGTCAAGCCTTGGGATGCGTGGTAATTTGCCAGAGGATCGACCTGCAGATAAAAATCATCAACAGTGATGATGATATAATCGGCCTGCTGGGACGATCGCAGAGCCGATGGCTCATCGCGGACGATGGCGCTCGCTCTAGCCTTTTTGGCCTGCGATGAGATGAGGAATTTCGTCGTCGCCGCATTTTCATGCTCAAAGCGAAGCGTATCATCGACGCGCAGAATATTGACGAGATAGCTCGGCTGCGCCGGATCGGTGATGTCGTAGACATGGATATCCTGAGAAGAAAATCCGCTCGCCTCGATGGTGTGCGCTCCGCGCCGGTTGCTGGTGAAGACGAGGCTGTCCAGCAACGTATGATTTTTTCCCTGATAGGTGAGGCTGAAATAGTCGACCAGTTGCCAGTCCAGAAAGCTGCCGGTATCGCCCGGGCCAATGATCTCGACCTGGTTGACGCCGTCCCGCAGAATATTTTGCGCAAAAGAGATTGTATCGGTCCAGCTGATGCGGCCATCCCACCATTTATCCAGAATAGTCGTGCCGTTCAGCTGCACCAGCGTATGATGATCCGGATTTACGGTTTCGAGGCTGGCGTATCCCTGCATGCGCAAGACGAAAGAGTTATCGCCGGCATCCGTAGCCGCGACACTCCCCAGGTCGATGTTGTAAGTCAATGATTTTGGCGTGAAAAGGCTGTCCATGAACCAGTGTTCCTGATCCGTATGATTGGGAAAACTGGCGTGATGGCTGCGATCGCTTTCAATGTGCAGAAATCGAAGGCCATTCGACAGAACAGGATAGCCGGTCGGCGCGGCGTCGATGTGCGCCATCCTTTTTCCCGGCGAAGCGGCGACTGCCAGCCAATAGACGTTTGTCGTGGTATAGCTGTTTTTAAATGGCCGGCTGTAAAATTCGATATAATCATCGTCATGAAAGATGCCATCGCTCTCTCCGGCGACGCGTATGGCGATCTCTTGTCCCAGATGAAAGAGCCGTATGTTTCGGGGATCAAGTTGGTCGACGTGCACGCCGGCGTCGCGCAACTCCTCTTTGGTCAGCTGTACGATGCCGGCGCAGTCGGTCATTATTTTAAACCAGGTTGATGCCTGGTCCAGGAAAGAAACCGACTTTTTGGCGATCCGCTGCGGCCGGCGCCACCGCTGCGCGCTTTCATAGTTCAACAGTGTTTTTTCGTGCAGTCGGGAAAAGGCGTTGGGCGTCAGTTGAGCTGAGCTCTGGCCCGCGTCATGAAAATTGACCGCAAATCTGATGTGGGTCACCTGCATCAGCTTTTGGGTGACGGGATTGTAGCGAAGCGGATAGAAAATGATGGTGGCGATGTCGATATCGCGCATTGTGCCCCGGCCTTCAATCAGCAGGTTGGCGGAGGGGAAAAATTGATCTCGCGCGTATATAGTGGCATCTTTTTCATAGACATAGACCAGGTCATCGGTCGGCAGATCGGACTGCACGAGAGAAGGAGCAGGCATTATGTCCTGTGCGGCGAGATTTTTTTCCGCAATATCAAGGATGGCAAGCGTCAATTCGCCCGTGGGTGGCACGGCGATGGGGATGCCGCGGCACGGTAGCGCCGGCGCTCCCGGCGCGGCAATCGCCGCATAGCCGGGCAAATGAACGGCAGCGCCGCGCCCGCGCTGACCGGTCATCATGGTCATCTGCGCCGGCGGCACAGTGATGTCGATGACCAGACCAGAATGGTCGCTCGACAGCAGCTTTGGCTCGTACTCACGCGCCAAAGCGTCGCCGACAACAGCGTGGAGTGCTGCTGGAAACAGCAAGAATAGCAGGGCGGACAGCCTGCTTTTCAGAGAGCTCAGAACCATGAAAAATCCAGCAGATCGTTTGCGACGCCAATTCTCACTGTCCCGCCTTTTGCCAATTTTCCAAAGAGGATCTCGTCGGCCAGCACCGACTTTATGTTCTCCTGGATGACGCGATCGAGCGGTCGCGCCCCAAAAATCGGATCATATCCCTTGTGCGCCAGCCAGGTGGTGGCCTCGGGAGTGAGCTCAATGGTCACTTTTTTATCAACAAGCTGAATTTCAAGTTCGTGTATGAACTTGATGACGATCTGCTCGACGATCGCCATATCGAGGTGATTGAAATGGATGATGGCGTCGAGCCGATTACGGAATTCCGGACTGAACTGCTGTTCAACCGCTTTATTGCTTTTATTGGCGGCCTGATCGCCAAAACCGATGCCGCGGGAGCTCATCTCGCGCGCGCCGGCATTTGAGGTCATGATGAGGATGGTGTTGCGAAAGTCCGCTCGGCGACCGGTGTTGTCAGTCAGCGTGCCATGATCCATCACTTGAAGTAAAATATTAAAGAGATCCTGGTGAGCTTTCTCGATTTCATCCAATAGCAGGACGGTGTAGGGGTGCTTGCGAATCGCATCCGTCAGCAAGCCGCCCTGGTCAAAGCCAACATATCCCGGTGGTGCGCCAATGAGCCTGGCCACCGCGTGCTTTTCCATATATTCACTCATGTCAAAACGTTCAAAATGCACGCCCAGTTGCAGGGCTAATTGGCGGGCGACCTCGGTTTTGCCGACGCCCGTCGGTCCGGCGAAAAGAAAATTACCGACCGGCTTTTCCGGCCTCCCCAGGCCGGCGCGCGCCCGTTTAATGGCGGTGACGATCGATTCGATGGCATGATCCTGGCCAAAAATGCAGCTTTTGAGATTGTGCTGCAGAACCTGCAGCTGCTGCTTTTCGGAAAAGGTCGCCTTTTTCACCGGAATGCGCGCCATTCGCGCGATGATGCGCTCGATATCCGCGACCCCCACGGTGCGGCGCGTTTTCTTCTGTAGCTGCAGATGAAAAGCCGCCCCCGCTTCATCCATCACATCAATTGCTTTGTCTGGAAGAAAGCGATCATTGATGTATTTTGCCGACAGCTCAACCGCCGCTTGAAGAGCCGGCTGGGTATATTTGACGTTATGGAACTCTTCATAGCGTGATTTGAGGCCGTGTAATATTTTCACGGTCTCCTCGATGGACGGTTCGGTGATTTCGATCTTTTGGAATCGTCGTGAAAAGGCATGGTCTTTTTCAAAATGATTTTTATACTCATCGTAGGTCGTCGAGCCGATGCAGCGCACCTCACCCGCGGCGAGAAAGGGTTTCAGGATATTTGACGCATCCATAGAGCTGCCCGTCGTTGAACCGGCGCCCACGACCGTATGAATTTCGTCAATGAACAGAATGGCATTTTCATGCTGCTTTATCTCGGCGATGACGTTTTTGAGTCGAGCCTCAAAATCGCCGCGAAACTTTGTGCCGGCCAGCAGAGCGCCCATATCGAGCGCCCAAATTTCAGCATTGATCAACATATCCGGCACGTCGCCATGATGAATGCGCAGAGCCAATCCCTCGGCGATGGCCGTCTTGCCGACGCCCGATTCACCGACGAATATGGGATTGTTTTTTGTCCGCCGGCAGAGGACGTGCATGGTGCGATCTATCTCGTCGATTCGGCCGATGAGCGGATCGATTTTACCGTGCGCGGCCTTTTCGATCAAATTGTTGGCAAAGCTCTCCAAAGCACTTGTTTTTTTCCCGCCAGCGCTTTTCGCAACTTGATCTTTTTGCTCTTCAAATAAATTGTCGCTGTGTGAAATATACTCCAAAATATCCAGTCGGCTGATGCCCTCCGCGGCGAGATAGTAGGCGGCGTGCGAATGCGGCTCTTCAAAAATAGCGGCCAGGATATCGCCAAAATTCACGACATCGCCTTCCGAGCGCTCCACATGCACGATCGCTCGCTGAATGACGCGCTGAAAACCAATGGATTGTTGCGGATTTTTGCCATCCTCCGCCATTTTCGCCAGTTTGGTCTGGAAAAAATTCTCCAGGTTTTCCTGCAAGCTCTGCACATCGCCACCGCACGCCTGAATGATCTCCGCGCCCTTGTCGCTGAACAGCAGCGCATATAAAATATGCTCGGGCGTTGCAAATTCATGCCGGCGTTTGTGCGCTTCACGCAAGGCAGCCTGCAGCGTCATTTGCAGTTCCATTGTCAACATCATCTATGCTTCCTCCAGGCTGCTTTTCAGCGGAAACTGATTTTGCTTCGCCAGCAGATGCACCTGCGCCACTTTGCACTCTGCCACATCATACGGATAAATGCCGCATACGCCGATACCTTTTTGATGCACATGCATCATGATCTGCGTGGCTTCCGCCGGACTTTTATAGAAAATGGTCTCCAGGACATGGACGACGAACTCCATGGTCGTATAGTTATCGTTGTGCAGCAGCACTTTGAAGAGCTTGGGCTCGTCTATGTCGATATCTTGCTGCGTAAAGATATCGCTCTGATTTTCCGCGTGTTGTCCCATGGCGCCTGATAAATTTCATGGAAAAGATAACGATTATCTGAAAATTCAACAATACCTTCTATGTTAACAAATTGAAAACAAAAAAGAATTCAATTTAATCTCATTTGCGCATTTTTAGCGCGATCACACCGGTAAAAGTAAAAAAAATCGCGTCTATTTTCGCGGAATAATCCGCGCAAATAAATGATTAAAGAGAGTAATGCAAACCTGTACATCATCCGCTCTGGAGGCTCTAAAATGAAAAAGTTGCTGGTATACGCTCTGTTTCTCACCGTACTGATCGCCGCTGACTCTTATGCGCTGGTCGGCCTGCGCATCGGCGCGAATGCCAATATCACCCAGCCAAGTGCGACGATCGCATTTGAGCAGCTGACAAATGATTCGTTCAATCCCACAGGATTTGGCGTCACCGGATTCGCGATGGCGGATCTCATGCTGCTAAAGATAACCGCCGATATCGGTTACATTGATTTTGGCGAGCAGTCGTACGAATGGGAAGCGCCGGATGAGTTTCCGACGACGATGAAAAAGGTCTCCGCCCAGGCGAAAGTGACCGCCATCCCGATTCTCGTCGGCTTGCGCTGGGAAGCGGGTTTGCCAGTCGGCCCGAAATTTCATTTCGGCTTTCAGGCAGGCGTTCACAATTTCACCTATACGTACGAAGGGACGGCAATTGAGACGACATTTGTGAACGAAACGGAGACGACCACTGAATTCAGCATCGCTCCCATCATCGGCTTGCGCTGGAGCGCGCTCGAAGCATCACTCCTCTATATGATCGTAAAAGACTTTAATTACGTCGGGCTGCGAGTGGGATATACTTTTGGATTTGGTATCTGATCTCGCTCCTTGTTCTTGATTATCCATTCACCTCTCGCTGCGCGAGAACGAGCATCTCGTCAAAGAGCAATTTTTGCTGTTGTAAAGCTGCCACCCGATCGGCGGGTTCAGTGCGCGCCTCGAGGAGAATCCATCCTTTATAGTCCATGCCGACGAACAGATTCATGAGCTCCTGATAGGGATAGTCACCCTCGCCCAACTCTCGCACATGGACCGTACTGCCAAACCATTTGCTCAGCATGTTGAAATTGTGCGCCAGCCCCGGCTCAACGAGATCCTCCGCATTGCTATTCCAGCAGATTTTCACGTTCTCCGCGGTCACTTGATCGAAAATCGCTTTCATATGCAGCGGAAGCTGGGTCAATAGGCCGTGCACCTCGACGCGAATTTCCTGGCCGTAATCGCGGCCAAACTGACCGACATCATTGAGAGAAGCGGCTATCTGGGCGATGGTTTTCTCCACCGGCACGCCGTCGGGCAGGTCATTCGGCTTCACCTTGAGGCCACTGGCGCCAATATCATGACACAGTTTGATGAGCTCATAAGTGCCCTGGATCTGTCTCTTCAGTTCATCGGCATCGGGGGAGTGATATTCCTGATTGGATCCGTAGCCGACGCAGGTGACCGGGCTGTCGGCGAATCTTTTCTTGACCTCCTGCCGCTCGGCCGCCGATAACGACGGCTCAACGCCGTGGGCATGCTGCGTCCGTAATTCGACGCCAAGCACATTGCTAGCTGTGCAGTTCGCAATCAGAGTCGGCAGATCCCAGTCTCTTCCCCAGAGATAGGTGACCAGGCCAAACTGCATGCTGGTCGGACCGGACACCGGCTGCTGTTTTGCGGAACAGGCAACCAGGCCGCCGAGGACCATCGTGGCGCCGGCTGTTTTGAGAAAATCGCGCCGCGCCAAAATCATTTTTTTTGCCATATGGGGCTCCTGCGGTTTCATGATCATACGTCCTGCTGCTATTGAACAAGATGAGAATTTTCAAAGAGAAATTCAACAACAGAATCAGCCGAGATTGTACTTTTTGATTTTATCATAGAGCGTTTTGCGATCGATCTGCAAAAATCGCGCGGCTTTGCTGAAGTTAAATTCTGCCTGTACAATATATTGATATTTGTCATCTTTCTCCATCATTTTCTCCATTGACAATGACCATTTCAGCTTGACATTCTGAATCGAAATGGTTACAATAACAGGTTGACATTATTGTCTGAAATGACAGAAGAAAAAATAATTGGGAGAATGAATATGATAAAGCAATCACGGCGGACGTTTTTCAAGACAGCGGTCGCGGCGACGGCGCTGATGCACGCTGACAGGGCGGCGTTGGCGATGGGCGGCGAAACGCAATTGACCCTGGGAATGGCTTCCTACACGTTTCGCGACTTTAAGGTGGATGACTGTCTGGAAATGACCAGACGGCTCGGACTGACAAAAATCGCCTTCAAAAGCTTCCACCTTGCTCTTGATGCGGACGAGTCGCAGATCGATAAAGTGAAACAAAAGGTGATGGCCGCCGGTCTTGATCTCTACGGCGGCGGCGTGATCTATATGCAAAACGAGCAGCAGGTGCACCAGGCGTTTCGCTACGCCAAGGCTGCCGGCATGCGGGTGATCATCGGCGTACCCAACCACGATCTCCTGGACCTGGTGGAAGAAAAGGTGAAAGAATCGGATATCGTCCTGGCGATCCACAATCACGGCCCGGGCGATGAGCTCTATCCCACTCCTGCCAGCGCTTTCGAAAAAATTGCCGATCGCGACAGCCGTATGGGATTGTGCCTCGATATTGGCCATGCACAGCGCGTGGGACTGGATCCTGCGGAAGAGTTGATCAAGTTCAAGGAGAGAGTGCACGACATTCATATCAAAGATGTTTCCAAAGCAACGGCAGAAGGCCATACTGTCGAGATTGGCCGCGGTGTGATCGATATCCCCAAGTTCGTCAAGACCCTTGTCGAGCACAGCTATCAGGGCATTGTGTCGCTCGAGTATGAAAAAGACAGCAAAGATCCATTGCCAGGCGCTGCCGAATCGATCGGCTATCTGCGCGGCGTGCTGGCCATGCTGGGAAAATAGCCTTTATTCAAAAGGGAGATCGTCATGATCCGCATTATTTCGGCACTGCTCACCATCACCATCAGTCTGTTCATTCTCAATTCATGTGACGACGGAAAGGACGACAGCATGAGATTCACTGGCGCCAGAGGCGAGGTTGTCATCATGACGCTGGATCCGGGCCATTTTCATGCGGCGCTGGTGCAAAAGACCATGTTCGACCAGATCGACCCGACGGTCTATATCTATGCGCCGGATGGCTCTGACGTCGATGATCATCTGCGCACGATCGATGGCTATAATTCGCGGGCAGAGAATCCGACCGCCTGGATATCGCGCGTTTATCGGGGTGATGATTTCCTCGACAAAATGATCAGCGAAAAACCGGGCAATGTCGCGGTTCTCGCCGGCAATAATCGCCACAAGACAGCCTATATCAAAAAGACGGTTGATGCGGGCATCAATGTTTTAGCCGATAAACCGATGTGCATCAATGCCGACGGTTTTGAGTTGCTCAAACAAGCCTTTGCGTCCGCCGCACAGAATAATGTCCTGCTTTATGATATCATGACCGAACGGTATGAAATCACCACCATGCTGCAGAAGGAGCTCGCCGGCATGCCCGCAGTTTTTGGCGAGCTGCAGACGGGCACGGCGGAAGAACCGGCGGTCACCAAGGAGAGCGTACACCACTTTTTCAAATATGTATCCGGAAATCCCATCAAACGGCCGGCGTGGTATTTTGACACAAGCCAGCAGGGCGAAGGCATCGTCGATGTGGCCACTCACCTGGTCGATCTCATCCAGTGGGAATGTTTTCCCGAGCAGATTCTGGACTGTACGACCGATATTGAAATAGTGAGCGCGAAAAGATGGCCCACCAAAGTGACGCAAGCGCAGTTTGAAAATGTGACCAGGCTGCGCGACTTTCCCGATTACCTGCAGCCGTATGTCACGGATGGTCTGCTCTTTGTCCATTCGAACGGTGAATTTGTCTACAAGCTCAAGGGCGTGTACGCCAAGGTGTCGGTCATTTGGAATTATGAAGCGCCGGCCGGGGCCGGCGATACGCATTATTCCATCATGCGCGGCACAAAAGCGAACGTCATCATTCGCCAGGGCGCTGCGCAGAATTACAAAGCGGAATTGTACGTTGAGGATGTGCAGGACGATCCTGCTTTTGGTGCGACGCTTGAGCAGGCGATTGCAAAAATTGCCGCAACATACCCCGGCGTCTCCGTTGCGCAGGAGGCTGATGGCTGGCATGTCACCATACCGCAGTCATACCGAGTGGGACATGAAGCGCACTTTGGTCAGGTGGCGAGCAAATACCTGCAGTATCTGGTTGACGGCAAGCTGCCAGACTGGGAAGTGCCAAACATGATCGCCAAATATTATACGACCACATCTGCTTTGGAACGCGCGTTGCAATGAGACAGGGAAAAAAAGGGCTTTCCAGCAGAAGAAAGCCCTTTTCCACTCATGGCAGGAATCCCGGCTCCTGGATGATCATTTCGCTCACCTTGTTATTCCTGATAATATAGGTGATCTCTTCATATCGCCATTCTGCGCCGCTCTTTTCCAGCGGTTCACCATAGGTGTTGACCAGGTCGGATGACGAGCTGCCGAGGCCGATCAGTTCCGGGGTCAAGCCGTCATATGGCTGCATCATGCGAATATAACCGACCTGACCACTGCCAAAAAGAATCGGCGAATTGTTTTTAATGCGAAATTCGAGTCCGAGATCGAGATAATCGACGTTGTGAATAAAGACCGTTTTTTCCGGTCGGACATAGCCGCTTTGAGTCGGTTTGCCATACAGTCTTTCCACCATCAAATAGGTGTCGCCGATGTTCACATTGGCGGCGCCGACGCCGGCGTAGACTTCCACTTCGCGTTCGTAGCGGAGATAGACATTGATCTCGTGGCTTCCGCCATTTGACTCTATGGAAACCTTATCCGTGTAATCGCCATATTCGAGCATCTGGACCTGCGCGCGAAACGGTATCTGCTCGGGGTGATTATAGACGGTTCCCGAGTCCACATCAAACTGCAACCACGCCGGCCTGCTCGCTATTCTCCATTCGAGCTCTCCGCCGCCCTCATTGATGATGATCAGCTCCGAATATCGGTAGTGACGGTCCATGTTAATGATGCCATTCTCAACCTTGAGTTTGGGCGGCTGATAGCTCAGCTTGACGACAATTGTCACTGCCCCGCCGTTCGAGCTGATCCTGATTTCACCCGTATAGGATCCATAATCCAGTTTATCAAAACGGGTGGTCAGACGAATTGTCGTCGTATCGCTGGCAGTCAAGCCAATTCCACTCACAGCAGAAACATCAATCCAGTCCGGCTTGGCGTCAATTTTCCATTCCAGCTGGCCGCCACCGCCGTTCATCAAATTGAATCGATCCCAACGCTCGCTGCCGGAGAGGGTGATGTCGGTCTGATTCACCGCAATCGCCGGATCCTTGTTCGGATCACTGCCGGTTACAGAATCGCCGCAGTTGGCCAACATGAGAGCCGCCACGCCGGCAAATATGATCAATAGAGTTCTTTTCATCTTTCTCATTCCTCCTCATACATTGCGATTAACTATGCATCGTAAAGAGAGTTCCATAAATTTACCAGAATCTGCATAATTCCGCAATAGAAAATGTATGCTAATAAAAATATCTCCACGCTAAGATGTCGCGAGCCCTCCGAGCAGCTCCTCCAGCTCTTGCTGGGCGGCACCCCAGGCATCGACAGTGTCATCGAGATCACTGATGATTTGATGATATTCCTTGTTCAAGGATGCAGCGGAGGCGTTCGATTTGTAAGATTGCGGATCTGCCAGCAACAGTTCCACCTGGCTTTTGCGTTGCTCCAGATCCTGAATGAGGTTTTCATATTTATCGATTGCAGTCAGCAGTTCATTCCGCCTTTTACTGATTGCCTGCCTCGCTTCGGCCTGTCGCCTTTTTTCGTCGCGGAATTTCCGGTTTTTTGGCGTTATGAGAATTTCCGCCGGGCGCCGGCGCTTTTTTTCCAGATAGGCGGTGTAATCTCCCTCATATTCGGTCAGCGCCCCTTTGTCCAGTTCGATGACCTTGTCAACAATTTTATCGAGAAAATATCTGTCGTGCGATATCAGAATCAGGGTGCCATCGTATGTCACCAGCGCTTTTTCCAGCGCCTCTTTGGAGCGGATATCGAGATGATTGGTCGGTTCGTCCATTATCAGGAAATTGACCGGCGACAGCAGTATCTTTGTCAATGACACGCGCGCCTTTTCGCCGCCGGAGAGGACGCCGATTTTTTTATAAATGTCATCGCCGCGCAATCCGAACAATCCCAGGATATGGCGAATGTTCGGCATCTGCCGCAGCGCGACAGCGCGCGCGACCTCGTCGTAAACGGTCGAGTTGACATCCAGAGCATCAACCTGATGCTGAGCATAGTAACCGATGGTCACTCGATTGCCAAAAATGAGAGCGCCCTGCTGCGGTTCGAGTTGCCGGACCATCAACCGCGTCAGAGTGGTTTTGCCGGCGCCATTATCGCCGACGAGCGCAATTTTCTGACCGCGATAAATGCGCAAATGGATATGCTGCAAAATCCATTCTTCAGCGTAACGAAAGGAGACATCATCGATGAAAAGGACATCCTTGTAGCTCGGCGTATCGACCGCCAACTGAAAATCAAGCTGGTGATCTGCTGCTTCGATTTCGATATCCGCCATTTTTTCCAATTGTTTGATCCGGCTCTGCACCTGGGCGGCCTTGGTGTTTTTATAGCGAAATCGATCGATGAAAACCTGCTGCTTTTGCTTTTCTTTTCGCAGCTGCGCCGACTTTTTCTCATCGAGTTCCCTCTTCTTATCCTTCTGCTGCTCATAAAAGTGATAATTGCCGGCATAATGGTGCAATTCGCCGGCGCGCAGTTCGCAAATTTCTTTGGCAACGCGATCGATGAAAAATCGATCATGCGATACGATGACGATGCTGCCGGCATAAGCCGACAAATAGTCCTCCAGCCATTCCAGGGAAGATAGATCGAGGTGGTTGGTGGGCTCATCCAGGAGCAGCAGATGGGGCTGCTGCAGCAAGAGACGCGCAAGATAGACGCGCATTCGCCAGCCGCCGCTCAACTCCTGCATGGATCGCCGATAGTCACGGGGCGCGAATCCGAGCCCCGCCAAAATTTCCATCCCCTCGCTTTCGAGTCGATAGCCGCCCGCATGCTCAAACTGATGCTCCAGTTTCGCCAGCATCTCCCCCACTTGCATCGCATCGCTCGCAGATTTTGCCACCTCAAGCCGTAACAACTCTATTTTATGTTCGAGCGCCAACAGATCGCCCCTGCCCTTGAGAACATAGTCAAGGATGGCGCCCGCTTCAAGATCAAGCTCTTCCTGCGGCAAATAGCCAATCTTGTATCCCTTCGGCTTCATGATCGTCCCGGACTGCGGCGAGAGCTCACCGGTCATGATGCGCAGCAGGGTCGTCTTGCCGACGCCGTTGGCGCCGATCAGCGCAACACGCTTGCGTGGCGGAATGATCCAGTCGAGCCGGCGGATGAGCTCCCGGTCACCGATGGAATATGTAATCTCTTTGACATGCAGCATAGAAGAGGCTGTCAATTAGCAACATCAATAATGGGTGAAAAAGGAGGAGAGCGCCGCAGCGCCCTCCTGAGGATAGTGCAGAAGGGGCAATGGCTATTCTTTCTCGAGCTCCTGTACGACATGATAGACATCTCTGTTGCCAATTTTGGCATGGTCGACGAATTTGGTCTTTGTCCGATAGCCGGCGGCCGAAATTTGGATGATATGGTCTTCGTTTCTGCTCACATCGTAGCGTAAAGGCGATTGCCCGACGACTTTGTCGTCCACAATGATTTGGGCGTGCTCGGGCACCGTGTTGATTTGCAGCGTGACGACCTCACTGATTTGCGGGAGTTTTTGCGGCTCGTCGCGGCGCTGGCGCGCCGTGGTCGGCGCCGAGAAATCCTCCAGCCTGGCGGTGAAATACATGGTCCTGTTCACGGGCTCGCCGTTCGGGCGCTTGACAATCTCCGCTCGCACCACGGTCTTTTTGTCATGTTGCACGCGCATGAGCTCTTCCGATTTAATTTCATATTTATCTTCTCCCCAGCCCACGTAGGCATAATAATACGCCTTCAGATCATAATAACCCGGCCGCATGCGCAGGCGGTAGGTATATTCATTCTGCACATTTGAAACGAGCCAGTCAGGATTGATTTTGTGGTCATTAATGTAAAGATCGAGACGATTCTTATAACTGCTTCCCTCGTCGGCAACATTGTCGATGATGATGATGACATTTTCCTCGACCTGTTCCGGAAGTTCCAACTGCTTCACCGGTCGAATGGCATTGTATGCTTCATCGACGGTGACCTGTCCCTTGCAGCCGACGAGCAACCATGCTGCCAAAAGGAGCAGCGCGCCCGACAGATATCTTTTCATTTTTTGCCTCCGTGACGATATAATTCAGGAATTCATCTATTTGACGAAACGATCATGAGAATGTTTACGATGCTGCTATTAAAACGATTGAACAGTGTCCTTTATTTCTTCCTCCTCGCCGTCAAGAGCAGAGAGAATGATCTGGTGCGGCACAGCCCGCAGTGCGCCCCATTCCTGCCACTGGCCGGGCAACTGCTGCAACTGTTCGATGACGGCCGGCAATTGCGCGGGCAGAATCCAGCGAAAATCGCTGATATTTTCGCCCTCATCTTGCGCCCGCGGCGCCCCATCGTCGACAGCTATGTCAAATATATAGGAGAGAAACAGCGCCGTCTGCTCTTGACAGCGAAATTCATAGAGCAACAGCGCCAGCAACCGAGACGACACGGCGCGCAAACTTGTCTCTTCAGCCAGTTCTCGCTCGAGAGCGTCGATGGCGCTTTCATCCGCCCGAATGCCGCCCGTCGGGATCCGATAGGCATCCGGCGGATAGAATGACTTGGTGTGCAAGAGGATGGCGTCCTGGCGGTTGCGGATGAACAGCACGACCTCACCACGCCGCTGCGTTTCACCGTACAGGCGAACACGCCATTGTGCAAAGTGTTGCTCGCCAAGAGTGAGGCGGGTGTGATAAAATGTCGTCGGCCCGTATTTTTCGTGCAGATCAACTATCTCATCACGCAAGACATCCGCGATGCGCGCTCGGGCGCAAAAATCGTTCAACTCAAGCTCTTCGTGCATACCAGGCTCTCTTTCCGCCGCTTCAGCGGTCAGGTCGTTGTTCTTGACCCATTGGAATTTCACCCGCAGGGTTTTGGAATAATATTTTTCCAGCACATCATAGTCCACCCGATTCCCCCAGTTGTAAAATATTCTCGGATCGATATACGATTTCTGGCTGGTCACCAGGTTCCAGGTGCGATTTTCCATGGCGATCGCCATCTGTGCCCGCAGCCTGCCCAACGCGGCCTGCGCGCGCGCCTCGCGACCTGCGGCATTTTCGATGCGCTCTTTGAGAGCATCGATTTTTTGTGTGTATCTCACGGCCAATTTTTTCGCCTGGGCGCGATCGCGGCACCTTTTTTTCTTCTCGGCAAACTCTTTTTTGACGTTGTTCAGCGTCGATTTGTGCTCTTTGGCAAGCTCTGCAATTTTTTTGACATTTTCGGCCGCCGATTTTTCGCGCTCCTTATACCGTCTTTTGCGCTCACCCCAATTCTTCGGCGCCTGGCGGGTGTGGTTGCAGAGGATAGCCGCTTGCGTATTTGCCTGGGTCGCTGCCTCCCACTTTTTATACTCTGGATCGTGGCGCGATATAGCGGCGGCGTCCAGGTTGTCGCGCACGACCTGGCTGGCGTGATGCGTCCGGAACACCTTGGCGGTCAGCCCCGGCATGACTTGCGACAAAAAGGCATTGACGTTGCGGCTGCTGACATCCGGGAAGAGCTGCGGCCGGTTGTAGACCGAGTGTTTTTTTGCGCTGGCCGATGACGGCCTGGCATTCTCCACGAGCTCTTGCAGATTTGCGATGACGCGTTGCGGCAGGGCAATTTTTTTATGCCACAGAACCGAGTCCTTGCCTAAAAAACGGAACTCGACGACGTCCGTATGAATTTTGATATGCTCCGGCCTCAGGGTCGTTGCGCCGACGGTGTCGGCTTCGTCCGGATCCTTTTCGTCGCCGACACGCAGACAGAGCTCGTCAATCAGACAGCAAGCGGTGGCGATGCGGCGTATTTTGGCATCGTCGCTCACCAGTCCGCGCTCAATATGCTCGCGGACGAGAGCCAGTTTTTCATCCAGCTCAATGGCTTTATCGAATTTTTGCGCCTCGCGCGACTGCTTGATGGGGGCGCTGTCGTGCAGCCAGAGGTACTTTTGCTTGCCGGACAGCTTGTCTTCCCACCTCGCCACCCAGAGGGATTCCGGTTGCCAGATGACCTCCTTCCATTCCTGTCGATTGATCTCAGCTTCCGGGCTCAGATTGAGGGTGACATCGCTTTTGGTCGCGCCTTCTTTCCAGCGTCCGCGCAATGGATGCTTGCCCCGCCCCATGAATATGCCGCTCGGCTCGGTCATATAGTTGCCGAGCTCGATGCGCTCTCCGTCCGCGATCGCATAGCCATACTCCTGCTTGCGCTCCTCGCGCTGCTTTTTGCGCTCGCGCGCCAACGCTTTTCTCTCCTCCTTGCTCAAAGCCTCTCTGGCGGCCTTTTCCTCTTCCACCCTTTTATCGAGCTGCGAAAAATCGATCTGATTTATCTTCAACGGCGGATAGCCCAGCGCGGCGCTAAAATCACGCAAAAAATTGCGCATAAAGACCAGATCGTCCGCATAGGGCGTTCCTTTTTTCTTCGCCCACGCATAAGCCATCTCTTCCTGCTTTGGCGTCAACCGCACGCTCTTGCCCTCGATCCCTATGGCCAATCCCTGATACTCCGGCGGATCCGGAACGATGACGCCTTTATGTATTAACTGATGAAGCACGTTCTTCGCCTCTTGTTATATCATACCATTTTAAAAACTCTTAATTAATAAACTTTTTTGTTTTTATGCAAGTTTAATTTGACTTGATTGTACGCTATTTTTTTTGTACTTTTTTTGTATTACTCTATTTGAGGATCATGGACGAAAAGAAAAAAATATTATGGGTTGACGACGAGATCGATCTCTTGCGTCCCCATGTGCTGTTTTTGGAAAGCAAAGGCTATCAGGTCAAAACGCTGACCAACGCCGAAGATGCCATCGAATTGCTGCGCAGTGAAGATTTTGACATCATGCTGCTGGATGAAATGCTGCACGGCATGGATGGTCTGACCGCCCTCGCCGAGCTCAAAGATATCAGTCCCGGTTTGCCCATCATCATGGTGACCAAGAGTGAAGAGGAATCACTCATGGAAGAGGCCATTGGCAGTAAAATCGACGACTATCTGACGAAACCGGTCAATCCCAGCCAGATATTGCTGGTTTGCAAAAAAATATTGGACAAAGGGAAAATTGCCGGCCAAATCATCTCGCGCGATTATACCTCCGAGTTCAATCAAATCTCCGCTCGACTCATGGGCCCCATGGGGTGGCAGGACTGGATTGATGTCCACGTCAAGCTCTCCGAATGGGATGTGGAGCTGGATGCTCATCCGGATCTTGGCCTCAAACAAATATTATACGATCAAAAGCGTGACTGCAACAGCGAATTCGGCCGTTTTATCGAAAATAATTATCACGATTGGCTGAACCACATCGCCGGACCGCCGTTATCGGTCGATATTGTCGGCAAATATGTTCTGCCGCATGTCCATGCGGGCAAAAATACGGTCTTGCTCATCATCGATGCACTGCGTCTGGACCAATGGATCGTTCTGGAGCCGTTGCTGCGCAAATACTTTAAAATCATTCGCGACTATTACTATTCCATCCTGCCGACGGCGACGCCCTACGCACGCAATGCCATATTTGCCGGTCTTTTCCCCAGCGAAATTGAAGAAAGGATTCCCGAGCTCTGGGAGGGCAATAAAGAAGAGGACGATATCAGCCTGAATCGCTACGAGCTCGAGCTCCTGGAGGAGCAGCTGAAGCGCAGGCGCATAGAGCTCAAACCCGGGCCCAAATATGCCAAGATCCTCGATGTGCAAGAGTCGGCCGAGTTGATGCGCAAAATCAATGAATATGCCAATGTGCCGCTGTCCGCGCTGGTGCTCAATTTTGTCGATATTCTCGCGCACTCGCGCAGCTCGTCAAACCTCATCAAAGAGATGATCCCCAACGAAGCGGCCTTTCGCTCGACGACGCGATCCTGGTTTGAGCACTCGCATCTTTTCAACGCGCTGCGCAAGCTCGCCGCCAATGGCAACACCATCGTCGTGACATCCGACCACGGCAGCATCCGCGGCCTGCACGGGACAAAGGTGGTCGGTGACCGCGAAACATCGACCAGCCTGCGCTATAAGTATGGCAAAAACATCAAAGTGGATCCAAAGGATGCGATGATCATTGACAACCCCAAAGAATATAAATTGCCGGCGCGCGGCGTCAATACCAATTACATCTTTGCCAAGGAAGATTATTACTTTGTTTACCCGACCAATTACCACTATTTTTTGAATTACTATGCGGATAGTTTTCAGCATGGCGGAATTTCGCTGGAAGAAATGATTCTGCCGGTTGTGACGTTGGAACCGAGATAGATTCACTCTGTGACGCTCATTTATGAAAACATGCTCTCAAGTCCGCAAGAGACTTTTAATCTCGGCCTTGAATTTTCGCACAGAATTTCAGCCGGCGCCATTTTGCTGTTCAAAGGCGATCTCGGCGCCGGCAAAACGACCTGCATCAAGGGAGTGTGCGCGGGCCTGGGCGTTCGCCAAGCCGTCACCAGCCCAAGCTTTACGCTCATCAACGAGTACCGCGGTCGCATCCCGGTCTATCATTTTGATTTTTATCGCATTCAGAGCGAGCGTGAGGCAATCGACCTTGGCCTGCAAGAATATTTCGAGGGTGACGGCGTATGCCTGATCGAATGGCCGGATGTACTGGCAAACCTGTTGCCGAAAAAGCATTATGATTTTCATCTCAACTGGGATGTGGACTATCCGCCGGACACGCGCCATGTCGTGATATATGCACAAGAGGAGTAGTTACGTATATACTGGGAATAGAGACATCGACGCAAATCTGCGGCATTGCCGTGACGCGCGCGCAACAGCTGCTAGCTGAATACCGCCTGAACAGCGTCAATGCGCATGCAGCCGCGCTCGTCCCGATGCTGGCGGCGATGCTCAAACAGCTCAACATCGCCATCACGCAGATGAGCGCCATCGCCGTCTCCGGTGGTCCCGGCTCGTTCACCGGACTGCGAATCGGTTTCTCCACGGCCAAGGGCATCGCCCTGGGCAGCGCCATTCCCCTCATCACCGTGCCGACGCTGGCAGCGCTCGCCGGCGAAGCGCCGTGCCAGAACGGCATCATCTGTCCGCTGCTCAAGTCGCGGGCGCACGAATATTACTATGCTGTCTATCAGCGCGAGAATTATCTCGATTCGCTCCTGCAGGCGCCGCAGCTCGTCAGCGCCGAGAACATCGCCTCGACTTTGCCGGAGGGTGCGCTGCTCATCGGCCACACCGAAGAAATTTGCCGGCAGAGCGGCATCGAAGAGAAATTTGTCTGCGCGCCGGCGCATTTTTCCCTGCCGACAGCTTTCAGCATCGCGCGATGGGGTTACCAAAAGCTCATGGCCGGTGATATATTACCCGAAACAGTGGAGCCGATGTATCTGCAGGAATTCATTGCCGGGAGAAAAATCTGATTTGATGGAAGCGGCAGTCGCATCGGCCGTACGCAAACAGTTCGGTCGTCACATGGTCGCCCTGCGACGGATGAGTGATGACGAGATTGCAGATGTCGCGACACTGGAACAGCAGCTTTTTGATCCACCGTGGAGCGCAGATTCTTTTCGCGCCGAGCTGCACAACACTGTTTCGACCACAGTCGTTCTGCAGAGCGATGGGCGAATCATCGGCTATGCTGTTGTGTGGCTCATCGGTGATGAAATGGAAATCATCAAGATTGCCGTCGCGCCGCCTTTTCGCAATCAGGGCATCGCTTCATGGACACTGGAGCTGATGCTCGAACGAGCTCGCCGGCATCATGTGAGCCATGTCTTCATTCACGTGCGACGGTCAAATGCGAGCGCCATCCACTTGTACGAAAAGTACGGCTTTACCACGCAAGGGAAACGGCTGGATTATTACGCCGCCCCGCGCGAGGATGCTTTGCTGATGGTCGCTAAAATTTAAGGGAGTATCTGTATGGCATGGTTTAAGCGGGTGAAAGCGGGATTTTCCGGCCAGGACAGAAAAAATCTGCCGGACGGATTGTGGATCAAATGCCAGGAATGTCGAGAGGTGCTGTACAAAAAAGAACTCGAAAAAAATCTGCATGTCTGCTCGAATTGCGGCTACCATTTTCGCATCACATGCGATGATTATATCCACATCATCTGCGACACCGCCACATTTTACGAAACAGAGGCCCATCTGCAATCAGCCGATCCTCTCAAGTTCAAAGATTCCGAACGGTACAGCGAGAGAATAAGAAAAGCCGGCGCAAAAACCGGACTGAACGAAGCGGTCAAGACCGGCACCGGAAACATCGACGGCATAACCGTTGTCCTGGCAGTCATGGATTTCCGCTTTGTCGGCGGCAGCATGGGATCGGTGGTCGGTGAAAAGATAGCGCGCGCCACCGCTCTCGCGCTGCGACGCAGATTTCCGCTCGTCATCGTCTCCGCTTCCGGCGGCGCCCGCATGCAGGAGGCCGCCTACTCTCTGATGCAAATGGCCAAAACATCGGCGCATCTGGCCCTGTTGGCCGATGCCAGACTGCCTTTCATTTCGGTATTGACCAATCCGACGACCGGCGGCGTCACCGCCAGCTTTGCCATGCTCGGTGATGTGATCCTGGCCGAGCCGGGAGCGCTGATAGGATTTGCCGGACCGCGTGTCATCAAACAGACCATCGGACAGGATCTGCCGGAAGGCTTTCAGCGCGCCGAGTTTCTTTTGGAACACGGTTTCATCGATGCCATTGTCGCGCGCAAAGAGCTCAAGTTGAAACTGCATCAGGTGCTGACATTTCTAATGGGCGAGAGAGAAAAATCACCCTACATTTCAACTGTGGATCGTTGAGGAGTGCAAGTGCGAGTTTTGCTGACAAACGATGATGGCATCAACGCCCCGGGTCTCGCCGCCCTGGCGGCCGCTGTTGCAAAAATAGCCGAGGTGGTCATTGTCGCGCCAGTGACAGAAATGAGCGCTGTCGGCCATGCGATCACCCTGAGCGATCCGTTGAAAGTGACGGAAGTGAAAAAAAACGGCGTCTTTTACGGTTATGGCGTCGACGGCACGCCGGCCGATTGCGTCAAGCTGGCCTACTGGGCATTGCTCAAGGAGCAGCCCAAGCCGGATGTCCTCATCTCCGGCATCAATCTTGGCTCCAATACCGGCATCAACACCATCTATTCCGGAAC
>JAFGJB010000062.1 GCA_016929295.1 Candidatus Zhuqueibacterota bacterium
ACCGCGAGAATCACAGATGTATCGACGACTATCGGCATATTTGACACCATTGTATATATGTACAATTGTACTACAATATACAATGATCGCATTTGTATTGCAAGAATTATTTGCTATTTCGAGCTGCTGAGAAAAAGTTTGGCTCTAATGTTTTGAGTGGATTAAAGCGAACCACCGAGCCCGCCGAGGAGCGCAAAGTCCTATATCATTTCGATCTACTCACTGTTTGTGATAAAAAACCTCTCCTAATACAGATGTTTGAAGAGTGGATGCGCAAAATAGTCAGATGAGTACTCAATTTTTTATTTCTCTGTGAACTTGGCGTCCCTGCGGTTTAATAGAGTATGACACACCCGATTCGTTATAGGGCCAAAAGTTTTATGAATTGACCCGATCCCTCAATGAGCTCGATCCTCAAAGGGATTTGCACAAAGGGATCGGGTCAATGGTTCCTTAGTTCTCATCCTCCGCATCCATCGTAAATGAAATCTTCGAATTCGTTCCTCACCGTGCCATCCGGAGTGATGGTGATCCGAAGCAGGAAATGCGAAAGATAGTTATCGGCGCCGCCCTTGCTGATGAATGTGACGTGGTGTGAAAAAGTATGAGTAAAAGCTCCGCTGCTGTTCAATTGATAGCTCTCAGGATCGGTTTGTCTGCCGAGGTACTCTGTGCCGGTCGTCTCTCCGATGGCCCAGCCCTGATACACAACGTTGGCCCGACCGTGATAACCGCCATGCGGATCAAGAGTGATGAAAATGTGCATTTTGTATTCAACCGATCCCGAGACATACTCTCCAGTGCATTCGTTGAATGTTCGATGAGGAAGGATGTCTGAGTATTGGGTTTTTATTTGTTCTGCTTTCGCCGGAACGCTGACGTCGCTCACCCCCATTGCCGGCGCTTGCAGAGGATTCGACGTTTCGCTGCAGCTCAGGACTACAAACCCGGTAATCGCTAGCAGCATCATAAAACGAGTTATTTTTTTCATGGCTTTCTCCTCATTATAGTAAAGATGAATGACCCAACTCTATGAATTGACCCGATCCCTCAATAGCCTTTATTTGATGAGAGTCAATTTTATGCTTTTCTGAACATCACCGGCGGCGAAACGGGCGATGTAAATGCCGGCTGGCGCCAGTTGTCCCGTTTCATCTACGGAAGACCAAACCTCTGTATGGTGCCCCGGCGCACACTCTTCGTCCACCAGGGTTGTCACCTTGCGGCCGAGGAGATCGAAAATCTCCAGGCTGACGTACGATTGCTGCGGACAAGTAAATTCAATGGTCGTTGAGGGATTGAAGGGATTGGGATAATTCTGCTGAAGCCGATAGTCTGCGCTGAGTTCATTTGTTAGAATCGAAATGGACGTTTCCGGAATCATTTCGGTAAGCGGCCTCATAAAAATGCTGCCCTTAGCGGCTCCAGCGAAAAGGTTGGAGCCTTTGATGCAAATTTGCCTTACTTCATCTTTCGTCAAACCAACGTTTGTCCAGCTCTCACCGTCATCCGTCGTGAGGAAGACACCTCCGTCACCAGTGCCAACAAACACTGCTTGGTCAGTTGCCGCCATTCCCCAAATCCAAAGGCTCGTTAGGCCATTGTTGACCGGGCTCCAATTATCACCGCTATCGTTCGATCTAAAGACTCCGCCACCCAGACTTGCACAAAAGAGGTTCAAATCGCTGACTGCAAAGCAGTATGGGATGTCGGTAATGCCTTTATTTGCTCGCGACCACGTATCACCGTCATCATCGGAACGAAAGACACCGCCACCATCGGTTGCGACAAATAGCCTTGAGCCGATGGCCGCAAAATTGTATGCCCAACGAGAGGTCAGACCGTTATTGATCGGCGCCCACGTGTCGAGGTCGGATGAACGATAGATGCCATTATAAGTAGCAGAAAAGAGATACGGCTCTTTGACGTAAAGACCATAAACAGTCAGGTTTCCCAGGCCGGTATTGATCTTGCTCCAATTATCGCCGTTGTCGATTGAGCGGAAAACGCCTAAATCAAGACAACCGACAAAAAGATTGGCGCCACCGGACGCAAAAGCAGTAATGCCTTTATTCATCCATCCATTTGTATTAGAACCTTCGGGTAAACCAGAGTTCGCTGCAGTCCATGTAGAGCCTTCATCGGGAGAACGATAAACACCATCATTCATTCCGGCAAAGAGATACACATCATTCATTGTGAATCCACCCTGCATGCCACATAAGTAATTGCCGCAGCCAGTTTTCACTCGAGTCCATTCTGCGAAAATTGTACTTGAATGCAGCCATAGCAGTATGAATGCAATTCGAAAAACCGACGCCTTTTTCATATTAGCCTCCTGTTTTTAGCTGTCAAATAAAATGCACTCTTTCTCCCCCAAGAGAGAATTGACCCGATCCCTCCGCGGACGCCGGAATCGGGTCAATGATACCGAACGGCTTTCCTCCCTTGCCTAGTTCAAGTTTTGCACTGTTGAAATTTGCCAAGATTGAGGAACCTTTCATACCACCACTGTTGCAAACTTTGCGACAGGCGTTGCATGGAGGAGTCGTTGAAGTTCATTCGCAGGATCATTCGACAAAGTCACCCCGGCGCAGGCCGGGGCCCATTCAGCGATACGAACGCACCGTTTCAGCGAGCACGCTCTGCATGTATGCTCTATGCGCGCTGATTTCTTTTATTGGAAGGAACGCCCGCCGAGTTTTTTACTGAATATAAATTGTGCTTCATAACGGCGCAAGTATGTGCGCATTGAGAAGAGATGGTCGTTGCGTGGAATGGGCCCCTGCCTTCGCAGGGGTGACTTTTTCATCTTAAGATTTTCAATCAACAACAGCCTGATGGCTGTGAATGACTGCTTTTTTGGCGTCCAGATGATTGACAATGGGAGGCTAGGGATCGCCGAATCGATAGTCTTCATCCATTGAGCATCTGGCACATCCCGTCAGAGGCACGAATGCGCCGAACGATCAGTGACCCAATCTTTGTGTTTTTGCGTCGGTCTTTTCCGCAAATGCTAGAATGACACTCATCGCCAGGCTACGAGTCGTCCCGCTTCTCCGACGCAGCTCTATATTCCGAGGGCAAACAGCCGAACTGCCGGCGAAATGTCTCGCTGAAATAGCCGGGATTGCCAAAACCAACCGCATAGGCGATTTCGCCGATGGTGCCGAACCTATTTGACAGCAGCTCGGCGGCGCGGCGCAGGCGAACGGAGCGGATAAAAGTGGTCGCCGACATGTCGACGATGGCCTTCAACTTGCGATGCAGCTGCGAGCGACTCAGGCCGATCGCCCGCGCCATCGGCTCGGGACCGAAAGAAGAGTCGGTCATGTGGCTGGAGATGATCTCAACCACCCGGCGCAAGAACCGTTCATCCGCCGAGGTGATGGCAATGTCGCTGATCGGCGCTAAAATGTCGCGACCGAAACGTCGCCGCAGCTTTTGCCGTCCCTCGATGAGATTTTTGACTCGGACCTTAAGCTCTTTTTCATCGAACGGCTTGACGAGATAATCATCCGCACCGGTCTCCAGGCCGTGGATTTTGCTGTCCAGATCGGCACGGGCCGTGAGCATGATGATCGGGATATGGCTCGTGCGCTCGTCGGCTTTCAGCTTGTCGCAGAGTTCATAGCCGTCCATTTCCGGCATCATCACGTCGGTGATGATCAGCTCGGGAATGTGGCTGGCCGCGGCTTCGAATCCGGCCAGGCCATTTTCCGCTTCAGTGATTTTATAGGCATCCGCCAGGATTGAGCGCATGTAATACCGTAGATCGGCGTTATCCTCGACAATGAGAATGGCGGGCGCTTTTAGCGGAGAGACAGCTCTTGGCTTTTCAGGTTCTGCTATATCTTCGATGGCCTGCTCAGCCGGAGCTATTTCGCTGATCTCTTCTTCTTTGAGGTGAGACGCACCTAGCGGCATACGAACGGTGAAAGTCGAGCCTGTTCCCACGACACTCTGCACCATGATTGAGCCAGAATGCAGCTCGACCAGCTGTTTGGCCAGGGCCAGACCGATGCCGGTGCCGGCATCCTTGATTTTCCCGGCGCCCTCGCCCTGATAAAAACGATCAAAGATCTTTTCCACCTGCCCCGGCCGAATGCCGACGCCGGTATCCCGGACGGCAATGTCAATTGCTCCATCAGGAAAATTTGTTTTTTCACCCGCTTTCACGGCCGTATGGATCGTCACCTCGACCGAGCCGTTTTCCGGCGTGAACTTGATGGCATTGGACAGGAGATTGTACAGGACGTGCTCCATCTTTTCATGATCAAAATAGAGGGGGATCGGCGCGCGGTCTGCGGCGAACGTCAGGGCGATGTTTTTCAGTTTGGCGCGCGATTCGAAGGATTGCACAACCCGGTTGGCGAAATGGACAATGTCATCCAGCCGCGCCTGCAAAGTCATTTTCCCCGCTTCGATCTTGGATAGATCGAGCAGTTGATTCACCAGCCGGGAGAGCCGCAGTGCATTTCGGCGCATCATGGAGAGCTCGTTCTTGTCTTCCTCTTTCGTGAGGTGCTTGAGCAGTGTGTCAATCGGTCCCAAGATGAGGGTGAGCGGCGTGCGGAACTCGTGCGAAATGTTGGCGAGGAATTGTGTCTTCATGTGGTCGATTTCCTGCAGCTTTTCCGCTTGCATCTCTTTGAATCTCAGCTCATTGCGAAGGTGGATGCGGCGCGTCTGGTTGGTCCATAACGCATAGACAATTCCCGCCAGGATAAAAAAGTAAATGCCATAGCTCCACCACGAAGCGTACCAGGGCGGCTGAATGCGCACCCGCAGCGATCGTCCCTCCTCGTTCCAAACTCCATCACAATTGGCGGCCTTGACGTGAAAAATATAGCGGCCGGGATCGAGATTGGTATAGGTCGCTGTTCGGTTTGTGCCCGCCTCGTACCAACCATCATCATAATTCTCCAGCCAAAATGCATAGCGATTTTTTTCCGGCCGTACATAATGCAGCGCGGCGCAGACAAAAGAAATATCATTTTGGTCGTAGTGCAATTTCAAATCGGTCGTGAGAGAGATATCCTGCTTGAGCGGCGAGTCTTGACCTATGCTGAGAGATAGATTCGAGATTTTAATGTCCGAAATTACCACCTGCGGCGGCTGATCGTTGAGCCGGATTTCTTTGGGATCAAATTGAATCACTCCTCTGGAACGGCTGCCCCATAGAATCTGTCCGTCATGCCGCCTGGCTCCTGCGGTTAAATTTTGATGAGCCGGTAAGCCATGCTCCTCGCCAAACACCATACATGTGCTGTCCATCGGATTAAATTTGACCAAACCCTGATTGGTGCCGATCCATAATAATCCTTCATCGTCTTCCAAGATATCGGTGACAGCGCCTTGCGACAGGGGATGGCCGTCGTTGAAACGGCGCCACTCACCGGTTTCACGATTGAGCTTCAAGACGCCTTCGAACAGTGTGCCGATCCAAAAATTGCCCTGCCTGTCCTCAAACATATTGACGGGAACAAATCCCCTGGCAATCAGCTTGAACGACTCTGTTGCATAATTATACTTGCTCAAACCCAGACCAGCGCCGATCCATAAATCGCCGGCTCTGTCTTTGTAGGTATAAAATACCTGTTCCTCGCCACTAAGGGAGGTTGGATTTTTTTGATCCTTGATGAGTTGTTTCACTTGTCTGGTGTTCAAATTGAGGCGATTGAGCCCCGTGAGGTACGTACATATCCACAAATATCCTGCCGGATCATAGTCCAGATGCAGCAAACTATTCTCCGTCAGGACGGTCGAATCGCCGGGGATGCTTTTAAAATGAGTAAATTTGCCGGACATATCCAGTTTGTCAAGCCCGTTATTCGTCGCAATCCACAGGTTGCCTCGATCATCCTCAACCAAGTCATTGACATGGTTGTCGCACAGACTGTTCGGATTATCGGGATTGTGCCTGAAATGGCTGAAAGTTCTTTTTTCCCACTCATATTTTGTCAATCCTTCCGACGATGCCAGCCAGATGATATTTCCCCTTCGACTGGCGAAAAGAGAATGAATCGAGTTACTTTGCAGAGTTTTTGGAAATAAATTGCTTTTTTCAAGAGTGAGGAATGGATTGGTGTTCGGATAGACACGATTTATTGTTTGATTTCTCGAGCCGATCCAGAGGGTGCCGGTTCGATCTGAGCCACAAAAGTAAAAACCCTCTCCCTGAAAAGCGCGGGGATCATTGTAATTGCTTAGATAACGGTGGAACCTGTTGGTCTGTGGATCATGGATATTAATACCGCAGGGATCACCTTGAACAAGAATCCATAATCTGCCAAAGTGATCTTCATATACCGGAAGACGTTCATCTGCAGAACTCAAACTAGAAGGATCATCAGGATGGTATTTGAAATGGAAAAATGTGTTTGTGGTGGCATCAAACTGATCAAGACCCAATGCATGCGTAATCCAATATCGACTAGATCTGTCCTGGCAAACATAAAAGCAATAATCGCTGGCCAAGCTTTTAGGATTGTCCGCATGGTGAAAATAATGTTCAAATGACTGTGTCTCTTCAATAAAATGGTTGATGCCATTCGTCGTGCTGATCCAAATGTCTCCATGGTTGTCCTTTGAAATGGATACCACATTGTCCGAGCTCAGACTTGCAAGGTCATTCGGATCGTGTTGAAAGCGGGTAAAGGTATCTGCATCGCGATTATAACGGCATGCGCCGGCAGTCAGGATGCAGATCCAAACATTCGATTTTCTATCCTCCACAATGGCAAGATTGTTCCAAGCGCCGATGCCGAACGGCAAGACCCGATCGGCTGACGGTGTGGTGATGTCGCCAGGATCATGTCGTCAACGTTTCACCAAGCCGGTGCGTGTGTCCATACAATCGAGGTACACTACATAAGTGGTGTAAATTTTTTTGATGGCGGCGATCCACAAATAGCCGTGGCTGTCGAGAAAAAAACCGCCGATATCATTTGTACTCAATGTGGTAGAATCGTTCGGATCGTGCAGGTAATTGGTGAATTTTCCACTTTGTCGGTCCAATTTGAAGATGCCAGTTTCCCGTTCGGCAATCCAGATGTTGCCCTGCAAATCCTCGCAAATCCCCTGATTCTTTTTCCCGCGTACATGTGCGCTATCCGGACGAGCCGCATAAAGTTTGAATTCATACCCGTCATATCGGCAGGCGCCGTGCGAACAGCCGAACCAAATATAGCCGAAGCGATCCTGACACATATAATAAGGCAAGCCGATCAAGCCTTGTTGATAGGATAGCTGTTGGAATTGGATGTTTAAATCAAACCAAGCAGTCGAGAGATCGGCTGAAGAAAGCACGTTTGATAAAAAAATAGTGAACACGAGGAACAGATTCGCTCGGCTTTTTCTCATCTGGATCGTCCTCTTGTAGTCGATGGAAATCCCCTTTGTCAACTCTTCATCCTGACTATCCATTGACAATCTTCCATGGCGTGGGGATCAGAGTAGAGAAGCTGCTGGTATAATGATAGCGACCTTTTGTAAAATTGTCAATGAAAATCAGACTGTCCAGGAAAAACCTCAATTATTAGGTAGCACGGTATCTATGCGGGTGAAGCACCCCATTTCTATATGACTGTAACTGACGTTTTACCTGTCCGGAAAAACGATGATGCAGAGAGAGCAAAAGCCGCTGGATGAGGCGGCTATGCAATTGGCCTGTTTTTAGGAGGGATGGACAGATGCGTTCGATACATCGGGATGGTTTTGTCTGCTGTCGGCACCTCTATTCAGGGGTACAAACAAAAAAGCCCTGGCGATGAGGCCAGGGCTTGGGTTCTTTTCAATCTGAAATCTAGATACGCGATACCTTCATCGCTTGCGGGCCTTTGGGGCCGTCGCCAACTTCAAATTGCACCTTGTCGCCTTCGTCCAGCGATTTGTAACCGTCGCCTTCAATGGCTTTAAAGTGAACAAACACATCGTCTCCGCCATCACGACTGATAAATCCGTAACCCTTGGAGCTGTTGAACCACTTGACTGTTCCTGTTTCCATCAAGTCATCCTTTGTAAAAGTTGAAAAATAGCGTACATGGAATCTTGGTCTGTTTCTTGTAATGAATCGTTTTACAAACCTGTAATCAGCTCGTGTGGAGATGTAAAGTTGGCAAAACCGATCGAAAACATAATACCCAAAAACATGTACAATAAATTATACCATATAATCTACAGCTATTTATAAAAATATCCTACAAATATTTTAAAAATTTTGTAAAACTTTAGTTGTTGTTGGCGCGACGTCTCTGCAGGGAAAGCCCTCGTCTATATGTTGATCTCGCCACTTGTATTATTTTGACAACATTGGAATGAAACCGCAAAGGCCGCCGGGAATCGCCGAGGTATAAAAAATCCTGCTTTCTCGGCGCCCCTCGGCGATCTCTGCGGTTGCATTTATAAAACATTTTCTTGCCTCTCAATGCACAATTCCGTATCATCTTGTAACTCTTTTAATCGTATTCAGGAGATCAGCATGGAAAAAACAGCTCAAGGCGTCACGCGACGCCAATTTGTCAAGGCGGCTGCCGCCGCATCGGCTTTCACGATCGTCCCTCGCCACGTCCTGGGCGGGTCCGGGCAGACAGCGCCCAGCGACAAGCTCAATATCGCCGCTGTTGGCATCGGCGGCATGGGCAAAAACAATATCAAGGCCGTGGCGACGACGGAGAACATCGTCGCGTTGTGCGATGTAGATCAACAATACGCCGGCCCCGTCTTTGAACTCTATCCCGATGCCAAGCGATATGTCGATTTTCGCGACATGCTGGAGAAGCAAAAAGACATCGATGCGGTCATAGTCGCTACCCCGGATCATTCGCACGCCGTGGTGGCCATGGCAGCGATGCAGTTAGGCAAACATGTCTATGTGCAAAAACCGATCACTCACTCGGTGTACGAAGCTCGCATGCTCACCGAGGCGGCGCGCAAATATAACGTGCAGACGCAGATGGGCAATCAGGGACACTCGGGCGACGGCACGCGCTTGATCTGCGAGTGGATCTGGGACGGCGCCATCGGCGATGTGCGCGAGGTGCACGCGTGGACCAATCGACCGGTGTGGCCGCAAGGCGTTGAGGTCGATCGACCGACGGAGACGCCGCCAGTGCCCGATACGCTCAATTGGGAATTGTGGCTCGGCCCGGCCGCCTATCG
>JAFGJB010000063.1 GCA_016929295.1 Candidatus Zhuqueibacterota bacterium
AAGAAACTGGATTTGAGGCGATCGAGCTCGTGCAGTTTTTCGGCCTGTTCATGTTCCATGACGACCCGCTGTTGCAAGCGCGCGCGATTGAGCTGCAGGCGGTAGGCGGCATAGACCGCGCCGAAAAAAAGTGAGAACCAGAGGAGATAGGCCCAGGTTGTGCGCCACCAGGGGGGCAGCACATGAATGCGAAGCATAGCACCTTCATCATTCCAGAGACCGTCGTTGTTGGAAGCTTTGACGTGAAATGTGTATCTGCCTGGCGGAACATTGGTATAATAAGCAGTCCGCTGTCCCTGCGGCTCAATCCAACGATCATCAAATCCTTCCAGCCTGTATTGATATTGATTGAGATGACTCTCCCGGTAATTCAGCGCGGCAAAGTCCAAAGAAAACATCTTGTCATTATATTGGACATCGATTTTTTCCTGTTCAATAATGGGAGATGCGAAAGAAATGCTTTGATTATAGATCTTGAAATCGGTGATATAGACCGGCGGTTTTTTCGTATTCGGATACAGATCAGCCGGATCAAAAAAAACGTAACCATAATAATGGCCAAAGTAGAGACAGCCACTCGGCCCTTTGCAGAACACGCGCCAGCGCAGCACATTCTCTGAAGGTTTTGACATGTCATATCTATCGAACGCATCTGTTGCGGGATTGTATTTTACCAATCCGCTGAATGTGCTTATCCAGATATGTCCTTGAGCATCCTCCAGACAGGCGCTGCAAAAATTGTCCGGCACACCATCAGTAGCAGTGTACTGTAGCTGATCTTTAGACGACATTTTATAAAGGCCATCTCTGATGGTCCCAATCCATAAATTATGCTGACTGTCTCGAGTGATAAAAATGATCATCTCGCCAATCCAGGATTGACCTGGGTGGATAAATTTTTCAAGCGCATTTGTTTGAGGGAGAAAACAGTACAATCCGCGGCTGCCAAGTAATAATGTATCTGTGGACAGGTGTACAATTTCGCCAATATATCCTCCCAGTTGTCCAAGATGTTCTTCGGGTGAGGTGAGATAATTTGTGATTTTAACATCTTTCGACCTTTTTTCAATTTTTGCTAAACCTCTGTTCGTCCCAATCCAGATGGCGCCGGCAGCATCCTCGTTTATAGTATAGATATAGTCACCCAGCAAGCCATTCGATGTGTGCCTATCTTTTTTGGCTATGTGCTCAAACGCCTGTCGATGTGCATGAAAACGATCCAGACCATGCGTTGTGCCGATCCAGAGAAATTTATCCCGATCCTCATAGAGACAGAGGACGTCGTTTGTCCGGAGAGAATGAGGATTGCTCGGATCATGCCGCCATGTTTGAACCAGCTTTTGATCGCCATCAACAACATCGATGCCGCATCGCATTGTCCCGACATAAACTAGCCCATCCCTCGTTTCGCAAACAGATGTCACTTCGATTGTGCTAAGAGTGGAGGGCGGTTGAGGATATGAGCCAACATGGATGAATCCGCGTTTTTGGGGATCGCAAAATGTGCTGCCGTATCGCGTACCAATCCATAACAGTCCAGAATCATCAAAAAAAAGATGATTGATGCCGGCGGCAAGTCCCTGATCTGTTTTTTTCGTGTACTGCCACATTAGATCGTTTGATTCTGTTTCGGGATCAAATCGAAAAAGATAGCCGTCGGCTGTTCCGAGCCAGATGTGTGTGTCATTTTTTTGACAACCAAGCGACATGATGGGCCGAAGTGGTTGAAAATTATTGCACTTGAACGATTGAACCGATCCTTCATTAATTTCGAGATGTATCAGTTTACCGCTCTGGGCTCCGAACCAGAGGGAACCACTGCGGTTCAATCCTAGACAGTTGATGTCGTTGTCCTGTGAATGAAATGGCTGCGAACTGTGGCTATTTTTTTCTGCATCATAAAATACCCGACATAAAGTATTGCTCTGGGTATTCCAGATATTCAAACCAAAGCCGGTGGCAATATAAATCATCTGTGCTGCTGAATCGGCCGAAATGGCGCGAATACAATTATGACTGAGGCTCGTGGAATCGGCAGGATCGCAGGTGAATTGATCAATAATACATCGTCCTTCGGTTAAACTGCACTCGGGGGAATCAAACGAAAAACGAAACACACCTTTTTCATTGGTGCCCACCCAGAGGCAGCCGGAATCGTCAAACGCCAGCGCCCGAATCCAGGCGTTCTTGAGAGCGGGATTATGCCCAATTCGTTGAATTCGTCTGCTCCTGCGATCGAGTCGGCATAAGCCGTCGTACGTTCCGATCCACATATTTCCAGATGGATCCTCTGCCAGACATGTGGTATAATTCGTCGGGATTGTTGCGCTATCATCCGGTGAAGAGGTCCACGTTCGGCACTCCAGCCCATCGAATTGCGCGACACCGCCTCTGGTGGCAAACCAGATAAATCCATATTTATCCTGCATGGTCTGCTCAATAAAATCTCCCGGAAGCCCATTGTGACTGTCGACGTTTTTTAGCATGGCATCTAGTGTTGCGGCAAACGATAGTTTGATGCCTTGTATACAGAGCAACGAGATGAGTATTATTGATCTCATGCCAATAGATTGTCTATTTTTCTGTGATTTCCAGGATTTCAAACATCGCCTTTTGTCGAGGGTCGCCACCGATGGTGAGCCCCAGTTTACCCCTGGAAAATTTGTTGTCGCTATATGAAAACACGCGCTCGTCATTCACATCGACGACAAAAACGGAGCCAAAAGACTCGATACGGACAGTGTTCCACACATTCATGCCTTGGCGCCAGTGTTCAGAATTCCCTTGTCGAACAAGCTCATTTTGCGTCCCTCTCAGGATTGAAAAGTTCACACCGCTGTAGGGATACACCAATATCTCATAACCTTGATCTTTTTCGTCATTATAGCGAAAAAGTAAACTGTACGCCCCGGTTTCCTCAACTTTGGCCAGACGCACCTTGTAGACAAAATCCCTGTAAGTAGGTTGATAAATAAATTTGCATGAGCGCCAATATCCGCGCGCGTAAATGAAAGAGTCCTTCAGCTCCCAACAGCCACCCTTGGCAACCCACGCATCATTGTCATTCCAGTGATTTTGTGAAGAGGCAGGCGAGAAAAGTGATAAGAGAATGATAATGATGATATGAAAATAATTTTTTGCCAGCAGAAAAGGCACATGAATGACACCCTGACAAAATTGAGCGAACATGATCAACCTCCCATCCCACTTTTTGATGGTTCAAGAAATCGTCCGTCCTGTGCCGGGGGCAGTTATCAGGATGTAAAAGAAAGGTGTCTTGCGCCCGGTTGAATAATAATCATGTTTGCGGGAAATGTCAAATAAAAACTATTCTGTTGCGTAAAACGTCAGCTACAGGTTATATGAACTATCTAACGCAAAATAGCACAAGATATATCGATCTTGACCCAGATCGTTCGGCATATTCATGCCCCTTACGGGATGTATCGGACGGGAAATGGATTCGGACATACGTCCGATTGGGACAGATGTCCCACCTAAATTACCCGCCCAGAATGGATATTCTGGGCGATCTTGTTGAGGGGTGCGTTCTTTTTTATCAGGTTCTTGAGGCTTTTGCCACCTGTAACGACGTTTTACTCCCTCGCGCTCCCCTTTTTCCGTTTCGGCCGATACACATGCGTGCAGGTGCCGAACAGCATCTGCGCTATTTTGCGCGACTGCAAACGAACGGATTTAATCGATTAATCAAGCTGCTGTTGATGAATAAGGAAAACGAGTAAAGTGAAACCTCAAACGTGAGAGGTTACACGTTTTTTGCTTGATATGCGAATCAATGGAAAGAAACAACACTTCAGCATGGTTATAAGATAAAGAAATCCAGTGCGCGGACCCCCAAACTTTTCCCGATTATTGCTTTGATTTGCACATTCGATCCTCACATTTTGCCAATAGGTGGAGGGTGTTATGAAATCTTTGCATATCCTCTTGGTTTTCATCCTATCGAGCTCTGCCTGGGCGACATTGCCAGGAAAAATCATTCATGATGTACCGGATGCCAACCAGCCGCCGCCATCGAATCAGCCGGCGTGGTGTGTGCCCATGGCGGCTGTCAATATCATCGATTATTGGGCCAATGTCAAATGTGTGCCTGGCGCCTATGGACTCTTGGGAGCGAATCCGCCCGAGATGGCGTCCGAAGATATTGGCTGGTTTTGCAATACCAATGGCAATGGGAGCCCGTACCGGACGCAACACCCTTTTTTAGGAACTTATTCGGCGGATGTCCAACCGGGCATTGACGAGTTTATCAAGTGGGATTTATACCATCTGTTTAGTAATCCCAATCCCGTATTGCCTGGCAAGACTAGCGCTGAATGGATCTTTTCTTGGGGTTTCAATGGATTTTCTGACTATAAAGATGAAGTTGATCAGGGACGTCCGGCGCTGCTCACCTTCTTTTTATGGGATATCGTGTTGTCTGATAGCGTTAAAGATCCAAGCTTACAGGAAACGGTCTATGTCTATCGCTGGAATTCACCGCATCATCATTCACCGCAAATACCGGGCGCACCGGAAGAGCTGTGGGGACAGGAAGAGGGCATCGACAGCCCTGGCCATGACGTAACCGGTTATGGTTATTGGGAGAATTTTGATCCCGATAACAGTGGCACGCCGGAAAACTGGGCGATTGTGCGTGACAACTGGGCGTGTACACCGAAAGCAGTCGCTGTGCCGTGGAACTACTTTTGGAATTCGACGATCAGGATCAACATTTCGCATTACCTATTGGATATTCCGTTCACCAGTCAACCCTATCAGCTGGATGGATTGGTCACCCTTTTCGAGCGCCAGGACGCTCGTGCATTTCAGCTGCACAATAGTAACGCCGCTATTTATGTTCGCGCCACGAATCAACAAACATTATACTTTGCCCTCTTTAACACAAAGACAACGCCATCGCAGCTGTTTGAGTATCGACTCTGCTTTGATCCACTCCATGACAGGGGCTCTAGTCCAAAACCGGATGATGTGCAAATCATCGTCAAAACAGATGGCAGCAAATCCGAATTTGTTGGGGATAGCGTGAACTGGTCATCAGTGACGCCCTCCGGTTGGGACGCGGCGATGAACACGCCGGCGTTGACCGGTCAGTTTTCCATCGAAATGGAAATTGACTATGCGAAAATTGGCCTGTATAGAGGCCATTGCGACACGCTCGGTTTTTCCATCTGGGAGCATGCGACCGATATTGTGGGGTGGCCATCGGCTAGCTCCGCTACGGTGCCGTGCGCCTGGGGCGATATGATGTCGACGGATTGTTTCACGCCGGTTGAGCTTGTATCGTTTAATGCTCAGATAGACAATCGAGATGTGCTGCTCTTTTGGCGAACGGCGAGCGAATCAAATAATTTGGGTTTTGAGATTCAGAGAGCGTCCGATGGAAATCCTTTTGCGGCGCGGGATTTTGTCAACGGCGCCGGCACGACAAATATGCCGCAGACCTATCGATGGCAGGAGGAAAATCTTCAACCCGGGGCATACGAGTATCGACTCAAGCAAATCGATACCGATGGGGCGGAGCTTTTATACGAGCCATTGCAGGTGAGCATTGCAGCACCCGAATCATTTGTTGTTCATCCGGCGATGCCAAATCCGTTCAACAATTCCACCCGCATCCGGTTCCAATTGTCGCGAGAGTCTCGCGTCAGAACAGACATTTTCTCCATGGATGGTAGAGTGGTGAAAAAGCTGACAGACAATATCTACAAAGCCGGATATCACAGCATCTCGTGGGATGGCCGGGATGAAAGCGGCGCCATGTCAGCAACGGGACTCTATTTTTGTCGAATTTACACAGCATCGACAACTTGTACGCTCAAGCTTTTGTTGGTAAAATAGTATCATGTGAAAGCCAAATATTGTGTCAAAATTGCACAATTCGCATCTGTACTGCCAGCAGCGTCGTGCTTTTTTAGCAAAGTTTTTGTACATTCTGCAAATACGCTTATAATCTTTCAATATTTTTCAACGCAAGGCGCCGAGAACGCAAAGTTCCGCAGAGTTTTTTGGGAGAATACGGATGACTGAGACAAGTTAATATCGGTCACATTAAAAGCGGCATAACTTAAATAGTAATAACGATAAAATGCTCACTAAAACAGCGCATCGCCAATCTATGCCGCAGAGCAAACGGCAGATGGAGGCTATATTTTAGCCGGGAACGGCTTGATCAAAACGGATGTCAACGGTGACATGCAATGGTCCCACCCTTTTATAGCAAAGACAACCGATGTCGTTCAAACTGTGGATGGAGGCTATGTGTGCGTGGCGATGAATTCATTCGTTCAGAATGACAACATTTATCTATTACCAGCCAATATTGCGGCCATTTTACAAGATTTTTCTGGTGGTGCGACCATTGATAAATTGATGAACGGCAAAGATAGTCTGGTCGTCATAAATCCTGATCCATTTATCAATCTAAGGTGGTCATCACTTCTAATCCCTCATACACATTAGCGCAAAACTATCCCAATCCATTTAATTCGCAAACAGAGATTGAATTTCAGCTATCAAAGGCGGGACATGTTAAATTATCGATTTATGATGTTCAGGGACGAGTGATCAAAACACTTGTAGAGGATCATAAAATCGCCGGGCGTTATGACATTGTGTGGGACGGAGACAACGACATCGGTGTTGCCGTTGCATCAGGTGCCTATGTTATGCGTCTCATCGGCGATGATTTTGTGGCGATGAAAAAGATGATCTTGTTGAGATGAGGTTATTCTATTATGATCACTTTTTCCGCTTCGGCCGGTACACATGCGTGCAGGTGCCGAACAGCATCTCGGCTGTTTCCATGATGGTTTCGGACAGGGTGGGATGGGGGTGAATGGTCATCTTTAAGTCTGTAGCATTGGCCGCCATTTCTATGGCGAGCGCCCCCTCCGAGACCAGCTCACCGGCGCCCGAGCCGACCAGGCCGATGCCGAGAATGCGTTTGGTCTTTGGCTCGATAAGCAGCTTGGTCATGCCGTCAATGCGATCCATTGTCAGGGCGCGACCGGAGGCGGCCCACGGGAAGCGCATCACCTCGACGGCGATGCCTTTTGCCGCCGCCTCATTTTCAGTCAGGCCGGCCCACGCCAGTTCGGGATCGGTAAAGATGACCGCCGGAATGGCCGCCGGCTCAAAGGCGACCTTGTCGCCGGCGATGGCCTCCACCGCCACGTGCCCTTCGTGCGATGCCTTGTGCGCCAGCATCGGCTCGCCGGCGACATCGCCGATGGCATAGATCGTCGGCTCCGCTGTGCGCCGCGCCGCATCGATCTCAATGAAACCTTTTGAATTCACCTTGACCGCGGTGTTCTCCAGGCCGAGATTTTCCGAATTGGGACGACGACCAATGGTCATCAGCACTTTGTCAAATGTATGCTCGGATTTTTCGCCGTTTTTCTCCAATGTCACCTTGATGCCGTTTTTCATCTCCGCGAGCTGCAAGACCTTGGTTTCGGTCAAGATACTTTTGAATGTCGCCTCCAGACTTTTGTGCAGGACGCGCAGCAGATCCTTGTCCGCTCCGGGGAGAATGGTCGGCATCATTTCGACGACGGTGATCTCTGTGCCGAGCGCTGCATAGACCGTCCCCATCTCCAGACCGATATAGCCGCCGCCAATGACCAGCATCCTCTTGGGTATATCGGCCAATTCCAGCGCCGCCGTCGAATCCAAAAGACGCGGACTGTCGAGCCACAAGCTCTTGATGACGGTCGGCCGCGAGCCCGTGGCGATGATGGCGTTGGCAAACTCGAGCTCTGACTTTGTGCCGTCGATATGGGTGATATCCAGTGTCTTATTATTCTTAAAGACGGCTGTCCCCTGTATGTGCGTGATCTTGCGCTGCTTGGCGAGCTGGCCCGTGCCGCCGGTCAGTCTGTTGACCACTCCCTCCTTGAATGAACGCAACTTGTCCAGATCAATTTTGGGCTCACCGAATTCCACGCCCCAGTTTTTCGACGCGCTTGCTTCATGGATGAGCTTGGCGACGTGCAACAATGCTTTTGATGGGATACAACCACGGTGCAAGCAGACGCCGCCGGGATTTTTTTCCGGATCGATGAGGGTCACGTTCATTCCACGATCGGCAGCGTAAAAAGC
>JAFGJB010000064.1 GCA_016929295.1 Candidatus Zhuqueibacterota bacterium
AGATAGGCCTCACAGCGCGTCAGAATGCCGGCATCATTGCTATGATCGTCAAACTGCAGCGTCAGATAGGGTGCGCCGATGGTGTCGCGGATAAAGTGCTTGATATAGGAATCCGGTCCACATTTGAAATTGGTGAAATAAATGATGTGCAAGTTGCCGGTCTTGCCGACGAATTTTGCCGCCTGCATAATTTGACGACCGTAATTCCAGAACATATTCTCGTGATCTTCGTTAATTTTGATGCCTTGCAAAGGCAAAAAGTCCATGGGTATGACATTGATGCCATAATATTGACGCAATTTATCCGGCACATGCAGATTGATCCCGCCATCGTAGATGTTATAGGGGCGTCCGACAATGACGATGGCCTGCTGATGCCATTCGTTCAGCCATTGCAGCACCTGCAGACCTGTATCCCGAATCATCTGGCGGAACTGTCCCTGCATCGCGTAGGCTGACTCGATAGCGCGATCGCTGCTTTTTTTGGATACCCCGAGAATTTTTGCCACACCGTGCATCTCCCTTTTCACATACTCGATGCCGTCGCGAAAATGAATGACAGGTTTGAGGAGCTGCTCGATTCGCGTTTCATCGTCGATGCTGTTTCGTATGACGAGCGACAGAGTCTGGCCCCAGGGGCACACCCATGATTCCTTTTCAGGTGTATCTGTTTCCGAATTAATGATTTGTGGCATAAAAACATAATCAACGTTTTTGCTGAGCAAATCGACGTAATGACCATGTCCGACGATGATCGGGAAACAGGGTTCAGCAATGCAGAGTTCGCGGCCGTCTGCGGCCAATTTATTCGTCGTATCGGCGGATATGACGACCTGGGCGCCAATGTTTCTGAAATAGGCTCGCCAAAACGGAAAGCGATCGTAATAATACATGGCTTTGGGAATGCCGATGCGAATGCCCAGTCCATCCGGACCAGGAATGTCTTGCCCCAGCCACTCGTCATGCAGCTTGAATAAATCCGCTATCGTCGCCTTTTGTGCGACCTTGCTTTTCTTTCGATAACGATCCGAACATTTGTCGCCCCAATAGCTCTTTTCACCGTCGATTGTGCACTCTTGAATATCGCAGTTGTTTGAACAGCCCTTGCAGGTGAACTGTCGAATCTTAAAATCGACATTCAGGTCAAAGCCGCGAAAGCGCGTCCGGCCCTTTTGCCGCTCCATCTTTGTCTGTGCCAGAAGAGCCGCGCCGATAGCGCCGATGACGCCGTTGTGCGGCGGCACGACGATCTCTTTGCCAAGCACTTTCGCAAAGGCAGCCGCAACAGCCTGGTTATAGGCGGTTCCGCCCTGAAAATAGATGAGATTGCCGATGTGTCGTCCGCGCACGACGCGATTGAGATAATTGTGCACGACCGCATAAGCAAGACCGGCGGCAATATCTTTCACCTCTCTGCCCTGCTGCATGTAAGCGGTCACGTCTTTTTCCATAAAAACAGTGCAACGTTCTCCGAGTCTGATCGGCTCGTCAGAGCTGAAAGCGAGGGCGGCAAAATCATCCACGATCGAAATACCGAGCTTGACGGCTTGTTCTTCGAGAAAGGAGCCGGTGCCGGCCGCACAGGCTTCGTTCATACTAAAATCCACGACAACGCCGTCGTCGATGGAGATGAATTTTGAATCTTGTCCGCCAATCTCAAAAATAGTCTCTACGGACTCCTTGAACAACATGCTGGCGATGGCGGAGGCGCCTGTTTTATGGGCAGTAATTTCATCATGCACGGCGTCAGCACCAACGAGCTCGCCGATGAGATCGCGTCCGGAGCCTGTCGCACCAACGCTGAGGATTTGCACCTTGTCGCCCCACTTTTTCTGCCAGCGCGCCATTTCGCGCTGCACCACCTGGATGGGTTTGCCTGCAGTGCTTGTATAAATCTCATCCATGACACGGTTCCGCTCATCCAGCAGAACAAGATTTGTGCTCACAGAGCCAATATCAAAGCCGAGATGGGCGCGAATGGGATAATCCATATCGGTATAGTCGATCTGTTGTCGACGCTGATTTTCGAAACGGACATTGGCGATATCGAGCTTGAGAGAGACGCTGTCTTTCGCAGGTGCACTTTTTGGCGCGATGGTCAATTTTGCCAACAATTGCGGCGTCAAGAGCGCTCCTTCTTGTAAAACGGCGCAACCGATGGCGCCCACATGATTGTGCAATGCGGGAACGATCAATTCCTCTGCCGTCAGATTAAAAAGGCTGCGCACGGCAGCGACGACGCCGCTGTTCGCGGCAACTCCCCCGACAAACACGACCGGAGGTTCGAGATGCTTGCCGCGCAGCACCGTGCCCTTGAAATTCCGCACAACCGCTTCGCACAAGCCTTTCAGGATCGCTCCAGGCGAATAACCGCGCTGTTGTGCATGAATCATATCCGTTTTGGCAAAGACAGAACACCGTCCGGCGATCGTCGCGCAACCCTCGGCCTGCAAGACGAGTGAGCCGATGTCATTGACGCGATAATTCATCCGCACTGCCTGTTGATCGATGAATGATCCCGTACCGGCGGCGCATTCGCCGTTTCGCTCATAGTCGAGAATTAACAGTTCGCCGTTTTCACTCAACTCCACTTTGAGATAGCGTGAAACGTCGCCGCCTATCTCGATGATCGTCCTGGCCGGCGCCAGCTCGATCGTGCCGCGAGCAATCGCTTTGAATTCGTTCACATAGGGGACATTCAGGAGTGTGGCGACGAGTTTGCCCTGCGAGCCAGTGACATTTAAAGAAACAGTCACATCCGTTGAGTATGCGTCGAAAAAGTCGCTCAAGAGCCGCTGCGCCGCCTTGACGGGTTGCCCATGAACGCTGACAGACTTGCTCAGACAACGTTTTTTGGCAACCACAGTCGTAAAGCCATCATGCGGCGTCTGCACATCAGCGGGCAGAATTGCGGCGAGTTTGGCGCTGACAGAACCCATATCCAGTCCAAGATGTATCACTGCGCTGCTCAAATTTTTTCCATATTTACTTTACCATATCGAGTGAGAAGATAAGAATCGTAAGAATTGGATTCAAGCCTATTTACATCGATTGCCATCGCACAAATCAATCTCGCGATAAAAAAAATCCCGATGTCATCAATATGCTGACATCGGGATGTGAATTGTGCAGCAAATACACACTATGGTGTGGGCAGCACACTTTCGACAGCGGTGCGAAGGTTCAGTCGCCCACCAGTGACGATCTTGTTGGTGAAATCGTCGAGCGGATCCACAGTGCTGAACAACGCAGTTTTCAGTCCGTCGATAGTGAGATCAGGTTTGACCGATAGCAGCAAGGCGGCCGCGCCGGCGATATGGGGCGCCGCCATGGAGGTGCCGGACAGCGACGCATAGCTGTTTCCCGGCACGGTGCTGAGAATGTTTTTACCGGGCGCCGCGATGTCAACCGTCGTCTTGCCATAGTTGGAACCCGGCACGGCGGCAACGGCATTTGAACAGACGAAACCACAACCATCGTCCCCGCCGCTGCTGCCCCACAGCGCCCGTTTGTCACCATGATCCGATGCGGCGACCGCGACAACATTCGCCACCTCATAATTGGACGGATAATGTGGGATGGCATCGTTGTCGGTGCCATCATTGCCGGCCGCAGCAACAAAAAGAATGCCGCGGTCGCTCGCTTTTTGGATGGCGTCTTCCATGGCCTGCGAGAATCCACCGCCGCCCCAGCTATTGCTCATAACATGAACGCCCAGAGCGGTGGCGTATTCGATCGCCTTGATCGCATCTGCTGACGATCCACTGCCATTGCTGTCAAGAAATTTGAGCGGCACCATTTTGACATTCCAGTTGACGCCGACAACACCGACGCCATTATTGCCAACAGCGCCTATTGATCCGGCGCAATGGGTGCCGTGCATATTGTCATCATAGGCATCGTTGCTGTTATCGACGAAATTCCAGCCCTTCCAGTCGTCCACTTTTCCGTTACCGTCATTATCGACATGGTCGCCAGTGGATGGATCATTCGGATTGGACCAGGCATCTTCGGCGGGATTGGTATAGATATTTGAAGCCAAGTCCGCATGCGTATAGTCGATGCCGGTATCGATCACCCCGACGAGAACCTCAGTACTGCCGGTCGCAAGATCCCAGGCGGTCGTGGCGCTGATATCCGCACCGGCCAGACCGCCCGTCTGACCGCTGTTCAGCATGGCCCATAAATCATTGAACTTGGGATCATTGGGAATCACCATCGTCGTGTAAATGTAGTTGGGCTCAGCATAGATGACATTGGGAAGCGCGGAAAATTCTTCAACTGCTTTTTTCACGGATTTCGCTGTTGTGATTTTTAGATGATAAACATCGACGAAAGGCAACCGCTCAACAGCCTCAGCGCCGATCTGAACCATTGCACTATTTACATCCTGAGCAGTTATGGCGGTGGAAAATTTGACGAGCAGCTCGCCTTCGACATATTCCGGCGCTTTCGGCTGGTTTACAGCTGCGCTGATAATGATCGTGAGAACAGCGAGACCGATAAAATAGAGACCCTTTCTCATGGTGGAACCTCCTTGTTCGTTCGACACTCTGATGATGAATTAGTATCCCCAAAATGATTCCGCGAGGATATGGCCCTGATCGACATTTTTCTTCTTGAGAATCTCGCTCACAGCCGTGACCATGGCCTGCGGTCCGCAGACGTAAAAAGTGACGACGGTCAGATCCGGCACATAGTCCGAGATGAAAGCGGCATCAATTTGTCGACGTTCGCCCGACCAGGTGACATCAGGCTTTTTATCACCCGTTATCGTCTGCACATAAGTGAATTTATCCGGATGTTGTCGCTCAACATCGAGGAAAAAATCGTGATAGGCAATTTCGGCAACGGAATTATTTGAGAACAGCAAAATGATCGGCTGCTGCAGCTGTCGATTCACCGCGTCCATGATCATGCTGCGGAACGGCGTTATGCCAATGCCGCCCGCAATCAACACCGCCGGCCGCGATTCGTCGCGAATCAACTCTCCGCTCGGTTCGGTGATCTCAACGGCCTGTTGGTTTTTCGCCGCGATCGTTCTCTTGAAACCGCTGCCCGTCTTTCGGGTTGCCATATGCAGATTTTCTTCACCTGGCGCAGAAGCGATGGTGAAGGTCCGGCGACCGCCTCTTTTGTCGTCAAAGAGCAGTTCGATCAATCGCACGCTTGTATGCTGACCGGCTTTAAAATCAAAGCCGGCCGGCCGCCGTAAGACAAATTCCATAGTGTTTTCGGCTATATCGCGCCTGTCAATCAAGGACGTAACAAATTTTTTAAGCATTTCTCCTTCTGCGTGTAAAGGATCTTATTGAAGATACCCGGGCAAAAAGATATTCTATTCCGACATAACAAAATCGATCAGATTTTCATTCCGATCAACCCGCACGACCCTGACTTTAATTTTTTCCGAAAGTTTGTATTCGACACCTGACTTTTGCCCATAGATACGATAATGCTGATCATCCACAATATAATAGTCATCATCCAGTGAGGTGATGTGCACAAGGCCGTCGAGCTGGAATTCCGGCAGCAACACAAAAAAACCAAAATTGACAATTCTGATGATGATCCCTTCGAATACGTCCTGCATATGTCGCTCAAGGAATTGCAGCTGCTTGAGCTTGATGCTGTCGCGTTCAGCATTTTGGGCACGAATCTCGTTGCTCGTCGATTTTTGGCAAATTTGTTCAATCTCCTGATAGAATGCCGGCGATTCGTCAAAATCTCTATTTGCATATTTTTTCAGTAAACGATGTACGATCAAGTCGGGATAACGTCGGATCGGTGAGGTGAAATGCGTATAATAGCGATAGGCCAGACCGAAATGTCCGACATTCTCCGGGCTGTACTTTGCTTTCATCATGGTTCGCAGCAGCTGATCCTGCAAGACGGTCGACGCCGGGTGTTCCTGAAACTGGGCGGCAACGTTCTGAAAGAATCGCGGCGATATTTTCGCTGGCGGCGAAAAATCCATGCCAAAGGCGTGCGCCACTTGCAGCAACTCCATGACGCTCTGTTTATCCGGACTCTCATGAATTCGATAGATGAACGGCAATTCCTTCTGCAACTTTTCTTTCAGAACGATGCCGACGTGTTTGGCCACCGTTTCATTTGCGAGCAGCATGAATTCTTCAATCAGCCGATGTGAATCGAGTCGCAGTCGCTTTTTAATCTCGATGGGTTCGCCTTTTTCGTTGAGCGGGATCTCAACCTCGACGGTGTCAAAATCAATGCTGCCGCGATTCCTGCGGTTGCGAATGAGCAACTGCGATAACTTGTGCATCTCGCGCAGCTTTGTGACAAACGGGCTATCCAGCTCCCCATCGATTATTTTTTGCACCTGATGATAATTGAACCGCTTTTTGCTGCTAATGACGGATTCTTTAATATCATAGGATGTAACCTTGCCCTCTTTTGACAGCATCATGAACACACTGAAAGTGAGCTTTGCAGCCCCCTCTTTGAGGCTGCACAAATCATTTGAGAGTTGTTCGGGCAGCATCGGTATGACTCGATCGACAAGATACACCGACGTCCCCCGCTCCAGGGCTTCTCGATCCAATGCGGAATTTTGCGTCACATAATGACTCACGTCGGCAATGTGCACTCCGAGCCGCCACTGGCCGTCGTCCGTTTGGTCAAGAGAAACCGCATCATCAAAATCCTTGGCATCTTCAGGATCAATGGTGAATATAGTATCCTGGCGCAAATCAACGCGGCGATTCAATTCATTCTGAGCGAGATCATCGGCAATTTGTTCCACTTGCTGCAGCACGGAATCGGCAAAGCGCGTTGAAATCTCGTGCTGATGAACGATCGACAGGACATCGACACCGACATCTTCTGGAAAGCCGAGGACCTGGATGACTCGCCCGGACGGATTGAGGCCGCGATGTTCCCACTGTTCAATTTGACAGACAACTTTTTGTCCCTCCCGGGCGCCAAGCTCCTCCCCCGGGGCAATGATGACATCGCGCTGCAATTTTAAATCATCTGGCACGATATAGCCATATTTTCGTCCCCGGCGAAATGTGCCGACGATTGTTTGGCGGGAGCGTTCGAGCACCTCGACTATCTGGCCTTCGGCATTTTTACCGGACGTTTTGGCGAACAGGCGGACGCGCACTTTGTCTTTGTGCAATGCCTGTCCCATGTTTTTCATGCTGATGAAAACGTCATCGCCTGCATCCTGTGATACAAAGCCATATCCCTGAGAGTTGACGCGCAATTCACCGACAATCTCGTTCGATTTCCGGATCGAAAAACGATTCTTTTTCACCTTGACAAGTTCGCCATCGCTCACGAGTTCATCCAGGACTGCACGAAGCCCCTGGTATCTGCCGGGCGGCACCTTCAGTCGTCGTTGAATTTCCTTCGCCCGATAGGAACGCAAAGGTTCGTACCTGCAAAGCTCAATGACTTTTTTCGATAATTCATTCATCCGTCACCCACTTGATTGTCGACATGATCGTTTGAATTGCGATAGAGCATGATCAATTCCGTGCCCACTGCATTTTTATGACTCTATTTTTTCCCGCCAAATCATTATAGATGCTGATCCCGGAAAAACCGCAATCCGCATAGATATTTTTCACGCTCGCCGCTTGGCGCTCGCCGATTTCGAAAAATACGTAACCCCCTTGTTTCAGCAGCGTCGGCGCTATGTTGGCAAACTTGCGATAAAAGTCAAGTCCATCGTTGCCACTCAGCAGGCTGATTTTGGGCTCATAATTTTTAATCTCGGGCTGCAGACTCTCATATTCTGAAAATCCGATGTAGGGAGGATTGCAGACGACAAAATCAAAAGCCCGCGAGTATTCTGCAGGCCATGGTTTGAGGGCATCCAGTTCCTTGAGCTTGACATCCACTTCATGAGCCTGCGCATTGCCATAGGCTATCTTGAGAGCATCGCGTGAGATATCCACAGCCGTGAGGATCGTGTTTTCGATATTTTTGGCGATTGAAATAGCAATGTTGCCAGAGCCGGCGCCGACATCCACTATCTGAATGTCAGTCTGATCCGCATATTGCGCCGAACAATGTTCGATGACTTTTTCGACCAGCAGCTCCGTTTCCGGTCGTGGGATGAAGACATCTTGCGTGACTTTGAATGGCAGGGAATAAAATTCTGTCTCCCCCAAAATATACTGCAACGGCTCATGCGCCATCCGTCGTTTGAGCAGCGCTCGGCACACGTTCAGCTCGTCCGCTGTGAGCGGTTTATCAAAATTGGTATAGAGTTCAACTCGAGACAAACCGAGTGCATGGCTTAACAACCGTTCGGCATTGAGTCGAGCATCTTCAAATTCTCTTTCAGACAAATAGTCAGTCGTGGTATTGAGCAACTCGATGAGTCGCCATTTTTTATTTTTCTCGACTGACACCTGACTCATTCCATATATTTCAGTTTTTCTGTACGGTCGGCCAGCTTTAGTTGTGCAGTGAATTCGCGCAAATCCCCTTGCAACGTTTCTTCAAGGCGGTAGAGCGTCAGTCCGATGCGATGATCAGTGACGCGCCCTTGCGGGAAATTATAGGTTCTTATCTTGGCGCTCCGGTCGCCGGTGCTCACCATGGAACGGCGCTCGGCGGTCAATTTGGCCTGCTCGGCCTCGAGCGCTCTATCATACAGACGGGCGCGCAAAACTTTTAATGCTTTGGCGCGATTTTTATGCTGAGATTTTTCATCCTGGCAGGTGACGACCAATCCGGTTGGAATATGCGTGATGCGCACGGCGGAATCAGTCGTATTGACGCTCTGCCCGCCGGGGCCAGAGGATCGATAAACATCAATGCGCAGATCATTCGCATCGATATCAACATCAATCTCCTCGGCTTCCGGAAGGACCGCGACCGAAGCGGCGGAGGTATGAATTCGACCGCTGGCTTCGGTGCTGGGAACGCGTTGAACGCGATGCACGCCGGCCTCATATTTCATCATGCCATAGACATCATCACCCGTCACACTAAAGATGATCTCCCGAAATCCGCCGATACCCTGAGGATTTGAAGAGATGATCTCTGTTTTCCAGCCGTTGTGTTCAGCGTAATATTCATACATTCGAAAAAGATCACCTGCGAACAGGCCGGCTTCTTCGCCACCAGTGCCGGCGCGAATCTCGACGATCGCATTCCGAGCATCACGAGGATCTTTGGGAAGGAGAAGAGTTTTGAGCTCCTCCTCCATGTATTCCTTTTTCTCCTTCAGTTCTGCAAGCTCGCTTTCCGCCAACTCTCTCAGTTCGGCGTCATTTTCTTCAGTGAGCAGTTGTTGCGTGCTGCCCGCATCCGCGACTATCTTTTTGTAGGCGCGAATTGCCTCGACAACTTTTGACAACTCGGCCTCCTGGCGAGCCAATTCACGATACATTTTTTGCTTTTGAATGACGGCGGGATCACTCAGCTTCCTCTCGATCTCGAGGTATCGTTTTTCCACATTTTCAAGCTTTTCTAACACAGAGTCCTTCGATTTAGCAGATCAGAATCATTCGGTTAAAATTTCAATTTGAGAATCCCCGGCGCGCGGATCCATATCCAGAGCGCAGCGCAAGGCGACCAGAGCGACTTCGATCTGCGAGTCATCCGGCTCCCTTGTAGTTATTTTCTGCAGCCACAGCCCGGGCAACATGAACAGGCGCACGATTGGATTTTTGGCGGCTTTATCGGACAGGCGGATGAACTCGTATGAAATACCGCCGATGACCGGGACGAACGCCAATCGCAACAGCCGTTCGCCGATCGTATCCGGTTTGCCGAGGAACATGAAAACGACAATGCTGGTGAGCATGACAACGAATAAAAAGCTGGTCCCGCAACGCGGATGGAGGGTGGTGAAGGGACGAGTCTCGTCGATAGTCAAACCTTTTTTTTCTTCAAAGGCATATACACTTTTATGCTCGGCACCGTGGTATTCAAATACACGGCGAATCTCCTTCCACCGGGAGATGAGATAAATATATGCCAAAAAGAAAAACAGACGAAGGAGACCATCCACGATGTTAAAGACAATCGCGGACGAAAAATTGAAAAGATCGGCGATCAGCAACGGGACGTAGAAAAAGAGCGCCAAACCAACGGCAAATGAAAAAAGCAGCGTCAGAGCCAGCCAGATGTGCTCCCAGATGCTTTTCTTCGCCGGCGCTGTGCCATTCTTCTCTCTCTCTTCTTCCATGGCGATATTGCCCGAGAAGGTCAGAGCTTTGATGCCGAGGAGCAGCGCTTCAATTAAAATAACACCGCCGCGAAGCAGCGGCAAGCCGGCAAGTTTGAACTTTTTTGTTCTAGTCTGCCACGGCGCTTTCTTGACAACGATATCGCCATTGGGACGGCGCACCGCCACTGCATAGCTCTCCTGACTGCGCATGAGAACGCCTTCCATCACCGCCTGGCCGCCAACCATTATCTTCTTTTCCACGTCGCCTCTACATTTCTGCGCGGATATAAAAAAACGGAATGATCGTGCAATCGCATATCATTCCGCTCGCACCCCGTGATGAAGGTCAGCTATTTCGCTGATGATGAATACTGAGCGTATTTTTTGCGGAACTTGTCAACTCGCCCGGCCGTGTCCACCAATTTTTGCTTGCCGGTGAAAAACGGATGGCATTGTGAACAAATTTCGACGGTGATATCACCGATGGTCGTATGGGTCTGAAATTCATTCCCGCACGCACAGTGAACAGTGCCGAGTTTATATTCCGGGTGAATCCCTTGTTTCACTTTTTCCTCCTAAAAAAGCACCATGAGAATATTTTTTCAACAGCATTTAAAATATAAATTTACACCTTGAAATGCAAGCTATTTATACACTCATTGAATCGAGAAAAGACTTGTTGGAACGAGTGCCCTGCATCTTGCTCAGCAAGAATTCCATCGCTTCCACTGTATTGAGCTCGGACAATAATTTGCGCAGGACCCAGATACGGTTGAGCTCTTTCTCGTCGAGGAGCAGCTCTTCTTTTCTGGTGCCGGAGCGGTTGACATCGATCGACGGAAAGACGCGGCGGTCGGAGAGACGACGATCGAGTACGAGCTCCATGTTGCCGGTGCCCTTGAATTCTTCAAAGATGACTTCGTCCATGCGCGATCCGGTATCGATGAGCGCCGTGGCGATGATCGTCAAGCTGCCGCCCTCTTCAATATTGCGCGCAGCGCCGAAGAAACGTTTGGGACGATGCAACGCGTTCGCATCCACACCGCCGGAGAGGATTTTACCGGAATGCGGCACCACCGCATTATGGGCGCGCGCCAATCGCGTGATAGAATCCAAAAGGATGACGACATCCTGACCATATTCGACGAGTCGTTTGCTCTTTTCCAGCACCATCTCAGCGACCTGCACATGGCGCTCGGCCGGTTCGTCAAAGGTCGAGCTGATCACCTCTGCCTTGACGGATCGCTGCATATCGGTGACTTCTTCGGGTCGTTCATCGATGAGCAGGACGATCATTTTGATTTCCGGATGATTTTCCGAAATGCTGTTGGCGATTTGTTGCAGCAAAATGGTCTTGCCTGTCTTTGGCTGTGCCACGATCAGACCGCGCTGTCCCTTGCCAATCGGCGTAAGCATGTTCATCGTGCGCATCGAATAGCCGCCCTTCTTGGTCTCCAGGTTAATGCGCTCATCCGGATAAAGTGGCGTCAAATTATCAAACAAGATTTTCGTCTTGGCTTCTTCGGGATTTTCAAAGTTGATCGCTTCCACTTTGAGCAAGGCAAAAAAGCGCTCATTGTCTTTCGGGGGACGAATCTGACCCGATACCGTATCGCCGGTGCGCATGCCAAAGCGCTTTATCTGCGAGGGGGATACGTAAATATCATCAGGGCCGGGCAAATAGTTGTAATCAGACGAGCGAAGAAAACCATATCCATCCGGCAAGACCTCAAGCACGCCCTCTGCGAATATCAATCCCTCTTTTTCCGTCTGTTTTTCTATGATGCGGAAAATCAATTCGGCTTTTTTGATGCCCGTGACGCCGCTCACGCCAATTTCTTGCGCCAATTTTGCCAGTTCGGCGATCTTTTTCGTTTTTAATTCTGCAATATCCATTGCTTTCCTCTTTGATGATTATTTGTTTTTTCATATTGGACACATACAAGAGACCTGCGAGTCTCGCACAAATTGCTCTTTTCAATCTCTATATTTATAAAGCTATTATATGGCAGGTGATCAAATTTGCTCATGGTCGCCTAAAAACGCATGGGACATCCCTGGTGACTCATATTAATGTCCAAAATGAATGGAATATTCCTTCTGTGCTTAATGAATGATGTTATCTGCGCGATCAAAAAAGTATGCTTTGGCAAAATCAAATCCCAGTCGACATTCGGCGCCAACCTTGAGGTCTGGTCGCGGACTCACTCTGGCCGTCAGCACATCTTTGCCGATGCGAAGATAGAGGACGGTCTCATTTCCCATCGGTTCGATCACCTCAATGGAGGCCATTGCTGGAGCATCAATCTCACTCTCATATTGAATATGCTCCGGTCGAATGCCCAAGGTAATATCTTCATCAACAAATGAGCCGAGCTTCTCGGCAATCGTCGCCGGCAGCGGCAGGGACAAACCGTCCGTCCGAAATTCCAGTTGCGCCTTTCTTTCAATTCGACCATGTAAAAAATTCATCGCCGGACTGCCGATGAAACCGGCGACGAATTTGTTCACCGGCTTGTTGTAGAGATTTAAAGGCGTGTCTATCTGCTGGATGACGCCGTCTTTGAGCACGACGATGCGGTCGCCCATGGTCATGGCTTCGATCTGATCGTGCGTCACATAGATCATCGTTGACTCCAAGCGCGAGTGCAATTTCGATATTTCGGTACGCATCTGGACGCGTAATTTGGCATCCAGATTGGACAGCGGTTCGTCGAAAAGGAAAACCTTGGGTTTTCGCACAATGGCGCGTCCAACAGCAACTCTTTGTCGCTGGCCTCCTGACAATGCTTTTGGCTTGCGATCGAGAAGATGCGAAATATCGAGGATGTCGGCCGCCTCGCGCACCCGTTGATCAATTTCCTCTTTGGAGAATTTTCGCAACTTGAGGCCAAACGCCATGTTTTCATAGACAGTCATGTGCGGATACAAGGCATAATTCTGAAAGACCATCGCAATATCTCGATCCTTTGGCGGCACCTGATTGACAACTCTGTCATCAATGCGCAGCTCCCCGGACGATATGTCTTCCAAACCGGCGATCATCCGCAAAAGAGTTGATTTCCCGCATCCCGAAGGGCCGACGAGCACGATGAATTCTTTGTCCTGAATGTCAAGATCGGCGGCGTTGACCGCGACGAGATTGTTGTCGTAAATTTTGGTAACCTGTCGAAGACTGACCTGTGCCACTAACTCACCCGATATTATTGAAAGCGTTTCATTTTACAGAGTCTTGCCATTTTAATACTAGTCGGAGAATGAAACGGGATGCCACAACTTTGAGGTCATGAAGGCTGTATTAAATTAACCAAAATAACCTACTTTGTCAAGCCTTTTATTGCCGTCAAAGCTTCTCCAACGACATAGTGCGAACCCGTCACACATATGACCCAGTCATCGCGCGCGTGAGTGCGAACGTTTTGCAGTCCTTCGGCAACTTTACAGGGCGGAAATAAATTGACTCCGATGTCCGCCAAAGTTGTATGCAATTCGTATGCCGAAATTGCTCTGGCCGAATCAGGCTCAACCGGCTGCACCAGATAGGCAATCTCCGCTATCAGCTGGGTTATTTGACCAACGTCCTTGTCTTTCAAAAGACCGAACACAAAGACGATCTTTTTCCCTGCGCACAGTTGGCGCAGGCTACGGACAAGCTGTCCGATCGAGGCCACATTGTGCGCGACGTCGCAGATGATTAACGGTTGCTGGTGAATGACCTGAAATCGTCCGGGCCAGCCGACGCCTTTGAGACCCGCCGCGACCTCCTCATCTTTGATGAGCCAGCGGCTCGACAGAACATCGCATGCGGCAATAGCAAGACAGGCGTTCGAAACCTGAAAATCTCCGTTCATGCCCACGATATAGCGACCATTTCGTTTCCCACCTTGAATGGTAAAGCTGGTTGTGCCAATCTCTTGCTTTTCAATTGTATAGTGATAAAGTTCATTCATCCGGTAAAACGGTGCGTTCTCTCGGGCAGCTCGATCGACGAAAACAGCCATAACATCAGGCGGCATCTCACCGAGCAAGCAGGGACGTCCATTTTTAATGATCCCGGCTTTCTCACCGGCAATCTGCACAAGCGTGGCGCCGAGATGCTCGGTATGATCGAACGAAATCGTGGTGATAATCGACAATTCCGGAACAACGACATTCGTTGCATCAAGGCGGCCGCCAAGACCGACCTCAAGAAACACAATATCCGCCATCAATTCAGCAAAGTAGACAAACGCCAGCAGCGTGAGCGTCTCGAAATAGGTGGCATTGTACTTTTCGATGACCGGACGCAGGCGATCCACAAGATCACCAAAGTCAGATTCGCTGATCTGTTCGCCGTTCAAGCTGATTCTCTCGCGCACATCGATGAGATGCGGAGAGGTGTATAGACCTGTTCTGTAACCGGCGCTCCTGAAAATCGACTCCAGCATCGCGGCAACCGAACCTTTGCCATTGGTGCCGGCAATGTGCACAAAGCTGGTCTTACAATGGGGACTATCCAGCTCGGCCAACATCCTGTTCATGCTGGCCAATCCCAATTTCCAGCCGAAAACAATTCGACTGTTCAGGAACAAAAGCGCACGATCATATGTCATATCAACAGATAATTAATCATTACGAAAGGGATTGTTCCAGTAAAAGCGCGTCAAGCCGCGAGCGGTGCCAAAATAGATGTGATCATCATCCAGTTCGATGGCATAGACGCGATCATCAGCCAGTCCATCTTGCATGGTGAACTGGCGCCAACGCTGCATTCTCCTGTCAAATTTGAGCGCTCCCTCGTTTGTCGCGACCCAGACCGCCTGGCGAGAGGCTAAAATTCGATTGATGCCGGCGTCAGTCCGGTACTCTTTGGCCGGTGGATCGAGCCATTCATTTGTCGCGGCGTTGAATCCGTATACTCCCCAGTCCGAGCCAAACCAGATTTCCTCTCCCCACGCAGAAATGGCAAAAATCGGTCGCGAGACAAGATTTTCGTCCAGGCCACTGTAATAGCCGCCGCTGTGCGAGTGTTTGTCATAAACATAGAGGCCAAATTCCGTTGCCAACCACAGAAAATTATCTTGCTGCGCGATGTCGTAGACTCGGACAATTCGATGCGTGGGAAATCTCAGCTCTTCAATCCTCATGGAATCTGTCCCGACCGTGCCGAGATCCAGTCTGTCGACGCCAAAGTCGGTGCCGATCCACAAAAACCGTTCATCCAGCGCGACTTTATGGATCAGGTCGTTGCGCAGACCATGAGATGTATTGTAGGTGCGCCACATATTTTTCTGTTTATCGAAACGAACCAGGCCGTTTCGCGTGCCGAACCACACCGTGCGTGCATCCGCCGCAATAGAGGTGATCTCTTCGCTGGCAAACCCGGTGATCAATCGAGGCTCATAATAGACGGGTTTTGCGAATAAACCGCGCCATTCTGTGACGCCGGTGGGCTCATTGTGCTCCTGCATGCCGGCAAGCCAATAGGCATCATGATCTTTCTCGATGTCATCCACAACCTCATCCCACAGACCAAAATCGAGCAGTTCCAACCTCATCGTATTCAGATCACCGCGAGCGGCGCCGAGCCCCCAGGTGCCGAGCCAGAGATTGTTCCAATCATCTCGTATCCAGGTCGTAATTTGCCAGTGCCGAAACTGCAAATCATCAATATAGTGCTGGCGCGCATCAAACAAAAAGCCGCCGTCCATAAAAAAGCTGGGCAGAGAGCGACTTTTTTGCTCTCGGGCGCCATGCCATATGATGAACTCGTCGGACAGGGGTGGGATGATTTCCTGGAATTGTGTCGAGACGTTATCCGACGCATACCAGAGGTTATCCGACGTGACGACGTAAATCTGTCGATCTTGACCAAATCCGACGGAGGTGATGTACTGGTTGATCATTCCCATCTCATCATAAAAAGCGCTGCGCCACAGTTGCGAAGCGGGCTCCAGATAGCTGATGCCCTCTTTTGTCACAGCCCACAAAAAACCCGTATTTAAATCCATCGCCGCCAGAAAAACATCGTTATCAGGCAACCCATTGCTCGTCGTCCACGGGAAATCCCATTTGTAACTGAACTTGTTCAGTCGGGCAATGCCGCCCGTTGTGCAAAAGTAAATAAAAGTATGTCCGATCGAGATAGAACGGACAAAGCGAGTTGTGCCGATGGTCATCCAATCGCCTTGCTCGTACGCTCTGTTGGTCTCGCGAATTCTGTAGCGCACATCCGCAGTGGAGAGTGAGGAAAAAAAACTGCTGACAAGCAGGCAGAGTATAAAATGATTTTTCACCGGCATTGGCTATTTAATTCCATATTTTTGTAATTTCTTGTGCAAGTTGGCACGGTCCGTCTGCAATGTAGCTGCCATGCGACTGACATTTCCTTGATGTCTGGCAAATGCCCTTTGCAGCACCTGACTTTCAAAATGCTTCAACAGCTCTTTCAGCGGCATTTTTTCTGTATTCTCGACATCATTGCCGGAATCAACTGGCAGAGGCTTGATTGCGAGCACGTTTTGAACATCCGATTCAGCGATTTCATCACCCCGAATCATGATGCTTAGACGCTCCATGATATTTTTGAGTTCCCGGATATTACCCGGCCAATGATAATTCAGCAAAAGTCCAAGGCCGGCGGATGTCAGTTTCTTTGCGCGCTTGCCGTTTTTAGCTGCGTAAACGTCCAAAAAGTGGTCGACCAGAGCCGGGATGTCCTGCTTGTGTTGGCGCAACGGCGGCACTTGGATCGGGATGACATTGAGACGAAAATACAAGTCCTCACGAAACCTGCCGGCGGCGATCTCTTGCAGCAGATCTTTATTAGTGGCGGAGAGAATTCTCACGTTAAATTTTTGTGATTTTGTGCTGCCGACGCGGGTGAACTCGTTTTCCTGCAGCACGCGCAAAAGTTTTGCCTGCGTCTCCGGAGCCATGTCGCCAACTTCATCCAGCAGCAGCGTGCCACCCTCGGCTTCTTCGATCAGACCGCTCTTTCGTCTGTTTGCCCCGGTGAATGCGCCTTTTTCATATCCGAACAACTCGCTTTCAATGAGCTCGCGCGGCAATGCCGCGCAGTTGAGCTGGACAATTTGTCCGCTGCGGCCACTTTGTTGATGAATTTCTCTGGCGACAAGTTCTTTGCCCGTGCCATTTTCACCATAGATGAGAATTCGCCCCTCACTGGGAGCAGCACGTCTGATCGTCTCGCTCAATGCCTGCATTTGGGGTGATTGGCCGATCATGCGGTAGTCGAGATCGACGATATTTCTGAGCTCTTTCACCTGCGCTTCGACGTACAGCTGTTTCTCAAGCTTTTTGACCTCCAATAACACTTTGTCAGGATGGAGCGGTTTCTCCATAAAATCATAGGCGCCCAGCTTCGTTGCTTTGACCGCTGTCGCAATATCGGACTGACCGGAAATCATGATAATTTTAAGCGCCGGCTGGTGAGATATCATCGACTCCAGGGCCGCGAGGCCGCCAATTCCGGGCATCATCACATCGCAAAAGGCCAGGTCAAACTGTTCAACCTGGGTGATATCGCGGGCTTGTTCGCCATTTTCGCACACTGTCAGCTGGTGACCATCTTTTTCCAACAGCCACATCAAAGAGCTGCGAATATTTTTATCATCATCAACGACCAGTATTCGCATAGATCACTCCTGTGCCTTGACGGCGATGAGTCGCTCGATGCGTCGCAGATTGTCGACATTGGCCTTTAATTTGACGATCGCCGTGCTGCCGTGGTACTCTATATTCAGAATATCAGCCAGCTCGTGTATCTGCGACAGCACTTTTGACGCATGGATGGGCAGCGTCACGGTCATATCCCGAACCTGGTCTTCGACAAGATCGCGAATTTTATCGCGCAACTCATTCATAAAAATGCCGCGTTTGGCCGATATAAAAACGCACGGCTGCTCCGATGCTTTCAGTTCATTCAGCACTGCTCTATCCTCAAGCGCATCGATTTTATTAAAAACCTTGAGAACCGGCTTGTCATTTATGTTCAACTCTTTGAGAACCATCTCGACTGTATTCATCTGCTCTCTGAAAGCAGGGGTAGTGATATCGATGACGTGCAACAGCAGATCAGCATTAACCGCCTCCTCCAGGGTGCTTTTGAATGAAGCGACGAGATGGTGCGGCAATTTGCGAATAAAGCCGACGGTATCGATGAGCAGAATACGTCGGTGATCCGACAGTTCGAGAGCGCGGATCGTTGAATCGAGCGTTGCGAATAAGCGATCTTCCACCAGGACCTGCGCATCGGTCAAGGTGTTCAGAATTGTGGATTTGCCGACATTCGTATAGCCAACGAGCGCTGCCTTGAAAATAGCCGAACGATTCTTGCGGCGATTGGCTCGCTGTGTGCTAATCTTTTCCAGTTCTCTTTCGAGAACGCCGATGCGTTTGCGGATGAACCTTCTATCGACCTCCAGCTGCGTCTCGCCCGGCCCGCGCACGCCAATGCCGCCGACCTGGCGGGACAGGTGTGTCCATTGTCGTGTCAGGCGCGGCAGCAGATACTTGAGCTGGGCGAGCTCGACCTGCGTGCGCGCCTCGCGCGTTCGCGCGTTTCTGGCAAAAATATCGAGTATGAGTCCGCTGCGATCCAGCACCTTGTTTCTGCAGATGGACTCTATATTTTTCACTTGCACCGGTGAAAGATCATCATCAAAAATGATGAGATCGGCATCGAGGTATTTTGTCATATTGGCCAGCTCTTCAATCTTGCCCCGGCCAAGCATGAAAGCCGGATCCAATCGGTGGCGGTCCTGAATGACTCTTTCGACGACGATGGCGCCCGCCGTATCCGCGAGCAGCTCCAGTTCGTCCAGATTGTCGTTTATCGCATCGCGCTCCTGACCGGGACCGACAATGCCAACGACAATGGCGATTTCTCTCTTTTCACCCGGTTCGATCGTTTGCACTACAACTCCGCCTGGTCGACGTTTTCCACTAATAGCCGGCCCTTTTCGCGAAAGATGAACATTTCCACCAACAACAGCAAAAACGCCGCAATGGCAAGATATTTCCACAACTCGTGACCGTGGCGGCGTGAGACGATATAGTCTCCCAACGGGGTGCTCTCATCGACAAGTTCAATTTTGAATTCCTCTGCAAGTTTTTTCGCCTCGATTGGTTGCGCATGGGACTCTCGCGCATCCAGATGAACCGTCCACAAGTTCAAGATGCTCGCATCCGCTAAAAGTTCATAGATGCCGGGCGTCTCTGTTTGTGAATACCTGATCCAGGCGTCATTTGCGACCATCGTCGGTCGCAGCCGGTCATACTTTGCGCCCGGATGCACCATTTCCAATGTCTTGTGCACATTCTGCGGTGAAATTTTCCAGCGAATTTCATCCCCGATCGCGAGCGTATTTTGCCGTTGCATCCCGACGTTGGCAGCATAGCCGACCATGCGAGTGACGAGCGGCGCAAATATAGTACGATGAGTAATATCTGAGAGTTGCACATCAAAACCGGTCGTCATGACGAGAATCGTGCCGTGTCCCAACTTTTTTTCAAATAGCAACGGGTCACCCGTGCTGTATTTCATGATGACATCGATGTCCGCGCTGCCCGCGATCTTGATGGCAAAATGAAATCTCGGAGGTGCGATCAGCGCATCCTGATTTTCGAAAACGCCCGTAAAGATGGGGTGGGTTAAATCGTACTGTCCCAAAGTAAAATCAGATTTACCTTCTTCCGGAGAGCCGATCACATCGAGGAATTGTGGCAAGGCCAAAGTCCCCACAAGCGCAGAGTTATAGCTGCGGAGATCAATGCTTTTCCCCAATAACAACAACAGCCCCCCTCCATCCTCGATAAACTCCCGCAGTTCACTCGCAAAGTACTCATCAATGGTCGGGATATTGGATAGCACCAGCACATTGAGATCACTCGACGCCACCTGGCGCAGATTTTCCAAAGCAATGTTTTGCAGGGAAAAATAATCGGCGCCCGCACCCGTTGCCTCCAACACCAGCGACACATAAAAAGTGTCGCGCGGTTGAAATCCCGCCAGGCCGACAGTGACTTTTTCCGGCACATAGAAAGAAAAGGCCTTTTCATTGTCGTACGGGAGGTCGTCATCCTCCAGGACAACGCGCGCCATTGAAAAGCCGGGCTTTTCCGGGGTAAATCGAAAGAGTTGCGTTTTGGCCGCACCTGCATCCACTTGCACGACAAGCTGCGCGACGGGCTTTTCGTTAACAAAAAGCTGGACAAGTGAATTTGCCATATCCCGATCACCTGTATTGGCGATGGTCACGGCGACCTGAGCCACCTTCCCCTGCTGTAATAGAGTGGATACAAATTCGACACCCTCAACGGAAAGGTTCGCAGTCGGTTCAGCGTTGAGCGATATGCCGAACAGGCGGACATCATCCGACACATAGGTCAAAGAATCCGGAAAACCGCTGGCCTGCATATCTGAAATGAGATATATTTCTTTATTGATGTTGGAGCTTGTCGCCAACTGTCGAGAAGCGAATTCGACAGCGGACGATATGTCAGTCATACGATAGCTGAGCTTGATATCCGCAATAGCCCGATTCAACATATCGCGGTCGTGATATGGCCGCGACGCCCTTGCCGTCGTGTCAGTGGTTGTCAGGAGATAAGCCTCGTCACCGGCATGCAAAAGAGAGGTGATTTCCTCAGCTTTGATTTTGGCGAGAGCAAAGAGCGTTTGGCGATCGCGCGGCAGTGCCATACTCACCGAGTTGTCGAGGATAATGGCCATACTGGTCTTGGCATTTGCCGCAGCGACATCCAGCCTTCCCTTCACCGTCGGCCGCGCAAAGGCCATGATCAGGAGAATGATGATGAGCGTGCGCAATATGAGCAAGAGGATTTGTCGCAATCGGATGCGTCTTATCTGCTGATGTTGCATCTCTTTGAGAAAATCAATTGTGCTGAAAGGTATTATTCTTGATTTGCTCCTGGTGAACAAATGGATCAGGATGGGAAAAGAAGCGGCAAAAAGACCAAAAAGAATGACTGGATTTAAAAAGCTCAACGTTCGTCTGTACCGATTAAATTGGATGCAGGATATCTTCGATAATTTCACACCAGGTATGAATGATCGTGATGTGAATTTCCTGGATGCGTTGCGAACTGGGTGAGGGCACAATCAACGATCGATCGACGAGCGGCGCCAGGCTGCCGCCGTCACGTCCCAACAAGCCAATTGTCACCAGTCCTCTGGACCTGGCATGCTGCACAGCGTTGATCAAATTTTCGGATCTGCCGCTCGTGCTCAAGACCACGAGCACATCGAGCGCTGAACCAAGCGCCTCTACCTGCCGGGAAAATATGTCTTTCATCGCATAATCATTGCCGAGGGCCGTCAAAATAGATGTATCCGTGGTCAAGGCGAGGGCCGCGATGGGCGGACGATTCCGTTTCAGTCGCCCGACCATTTCGGCCGCAAAATGCTGTGCATCAGCAGCGCTGCCGCCGTTTCCGCAGATCAGCAGTTTGCCGCCCCGCTGCAGCTTTTCAGCAATGAGCGATGCGGTTGTGAAAATTTCACTGGCATGGGACTCGGCGAACCGCATTTTCAAATGCGCACTCTCTGTAAAATGCGCTTTGATATCGTTCAATGACATCATGGTGACTTTTGCCTGAACATTGAACGGACTCTGTCCATGATGCTGTGAGAGTGCATGCGCAGAGAATCGTCGATGAACTCGAACGGCTCACCGATATCAATTGACTCGCCCTTGATCACTTTATCAGGATTTATCGAAAATAGCAGCTCCGCTTTTTCAGCGCCCCATTTTTTGCTCACATAGTCATAGGCTTTTCTCAGCGTCAGCGTTCGTCTCGTCAGATCGTGCGCATCTGAGGCGATGATGTGTACAGCGTTGCTGTTCATGAGCTGCTCTGCGACCGCTTTCACCTGGCTGCCAAATACTCCCAGCAAGCTCCCGGCCGTCACTTGCAGCATCGCACCATTCTTGACAAGTTCGAGTGCTTTTCGCGGCTTGCTCAGGATGGTGCCATTGCGTTCGGGATGCGCAATGATTGGCGTATACTTTGGCGGGAAAAGAGTGAAAAATCTTGCCTCAATGGAGCCCGGAATCATGCTCATCGGAAACTCGATGAGAAAATAGCGCCCATTATTTGCCAGCGTCGCCATAGGTCGTCTATAATCAAAATAGGGTTGAACATAGAGCTCTGATCCCAGATGCAGCTTTATATTGATGCCGGCGTCTGCGGCGCGTTTTTTCAGTTCAGTGAAACGAGAGACATATTTCTCATCATTCAGCAAATCGCTTTCAGAGAGCACATGCGGTGTGGCGACGACCTCGCAGATTCCATCAGCCGCCGCTGCGTTGAGCATGCCCATCGACATGTCCCAATCTTTGGCGCCGTCATCGACATAGGGAATGATATGACTATGTGTATCAATTAACTTCATATTCTTTGTCGCATTGTATCCTTTTTATAACCACCAAGGGTGCACAGATGTTCCCCTCATCCATTCACGTGCACCGCATCGGCAAATGCTCTGATCAAGGCCGGATTGGAATCTCTCTCGATGATGGTGCCGGTGACGATAAAACTCGCGCCGGCCGACACTTTTGCCCGCGCTTCATCGGGCGTCCGGATGCCGCCGCCGCAGATGATCGGCATTTCCGTGTAACGGACAACCGCCTCAATAATCACATTGGGGACAGAATACCTGGCGCCGCTGCCGCCTTCGAGATAAACACATTGCATGCCGATATATTGAGCGGCCAGGGCGTGCGCAACGACAATATCGGGTTTTTCGCGCGGAATCGCGCGCGTATCGCTCATAAAGAGCGCTGATGTCACAGTACCGGAATCAATGAACATATAGCCCGTTGATATTGTTTCGAGATTGACCGACCTTATGAGGGGCGCCGCCACGACATGACCGCCGATGAGGGATTCGGGATTTCGACCGCTGATCACTGACAAAAACAGGATGGCATCAGCATATTTCGACACCTGCCTGGTGCTGCCAGGAAAAATGATGAGCGGCAAACCGCAATTTTCTTTGATGCTTTTGATCGTCTCGTCAAAAACATTGGCAAGCAATAAACTACCGCCAACTAACAATGCATCAACACCTGCGCTTTCGCAGGTTTGCGCAAGTTTGATGGCGTGATTTACATCCTGCTTGTCGGGATCGATCAACACCAAATAGGCAGCCCCCTTTGTTTTTTTAATCGAAAGCAGCTGGTCAAATACTTTCACGCCGGGAAAATCCTTTCGGGTCATAGCCAGTTGGGTCAGACTGATTTGCTATCAGCCAGGAGTTCATTAATCACATCCGCAACTTGAGACAACGCCAGTGGAAGTTTTTCAACATTTTTAGCGCCTGCCAACGCCAAATGCGGCGCACCGCCGCCGCCACCATCGGCAAACGCAGCCACTTTTCTGACGATATCACCGGCCTTCAAGCCTCTCTTGCGAATGATATCGTGTGTGACAACGCAGGCAATGGACACTTTATCATCAATGACCGCGCCGAGAACAGCCACCCCTGAGCCGAGCCGATCACGAATGAGGTCGCCATATTGGCGAAGATCATCGACGCCACTCGCAGGCACCTGTGCTGCGATGTAGGTGATATCACCTGCTTTTTTCGGATTCTTTAAAAGCTCGTCGACCGCACTTTTAGACAGGCCCTGCCGAAGCCGCTTCATTTCCTGTTCCAAACGCTTGCGTTCTTCGAGCACGCTGACCAGGCGTTCGCCCGTCTCATCCGGAGCACAATTCAGCTGTGCGGCAATCCCCTCTAAATTGCGGTTACGCCTGCGAAAATAGCTGCATGTATTCATACCGGTCAAACATTCAATTCGGCGAATTCCGGCAGCGACGGATGTCTCGTTGATGATGGCAAATCCACCAATTTCGCCTGTGGAGCGAACATGTGTTCCGCCGCACAATTCTTTCGAATAGCTATCAATCTCGACCATGCGGACGGTATCGCCGTACTTTTCGCCAAACAGAGCCGTTGCACCCCGTCTCTTCGCTTCCTGAATCGGCAACGTCACCCAGGAAGTGCGTCGATTTTCAAGGATCGTCTCATTGACAATGTTTTCGATGCGCTCGATCTCATCAGCGCGGAGGCGTTCGAAATGGGTGAAATCAAATCTCATGTGGTCAGGACGCACCAGAGAGCCTGCCTGACTGATATGGTCGCCGAGAACGGTGCGCAGCGCTTTATGCACCAGATGTGTCACGGTATGGTTTCGCTCGGTAGCGCGACGTCTTTTGACATCGATGGTTGCGGTCACCACATCCCCGGGTTTGGGAGCATCTCCGCGGACGATCTCGCCAAAATGAACGATATGTTCGCCAATATTCTTCGTATCCTTTACAGCGAACTGGAAAGCGTCATTTTTTATCTCTCCCGCATCGCCAACCTGACCACCGGACTCGGCGTAAAATGGTGTACGATTCAGGACGAGTCTGCCATCTGCATACTGGATAACCTGAGCTTCTGTCGAATCCATGGCATAGCCGACAAACTCACTGCCGCCGCGCGAGTCAGCAATTTGAATGGTCTGATAGGTGGCGTCCTTCAGTTTCGAAGAACGCTGGCGCTGCCGCTCCATCTCTGAATTGAATTCGGCGCTATCGACGGTCAGATTTTTTTCTGCAGCCATCAGTTGGGTGAGGTCGAGTGGAAATCCGTATGTATCATGCAGAATGAAGGCGTCTTTGCCCGGAAAGACGGCATGGCCGGTTTTACGCGCGGCCGCTGCTTTCTGTTCAAAAATCTCAATGCCGCGATCGAGGGTGCGGCCAAAACTTTCCTCCTCCGCCTTGATGACGCGAGCGATGTAATCCCGGCGTTCAACCAATTCAGGATAAGCCTGGCCCATTTCAGCAGAGAGCGAGTCCACAAGTTTATAGATGAAAGGTTCATGCATTTCGAGAACCCGGCCAAAACGTGCTGCGCGCCGCAAGAGTCGACGCAGTACATAGCCGCGACCTTCGTTGCCGGGGATAGCGCCGTCGGCAATGGCAAACGACAAAGCGCGAATATGGTCGGCGATAACCCTGAAAGCAACTCCCTCTTCGCCGTCGGTATAGCCTTTGCCTGTCAGAGCGGCAATCTGTTCGAGCAGCGGCGTAAAAATGTCGCTGTCATAGTTTGATTTGACACCTTGCAGCACCGCGACGAGGCGTTCAAAACCCGCGCCGGTATCCACATGTTTCGCCGGCAGTGGCTGCAATGTGCCGGATGCATCGCGATTATATTGAATGAAGACCAAATTCCACAGCTCGATAAAGCGGGCGCAGCCCGAATTGACGCGACAAACATGATCGTCATCTGATGAATCACAAAAACCTTCACCGCGATCAATGTGAATCTCCGAGCACGGACCGCACGGACCGGTGTCGCCCATTTCCCAAAAGTTGTCTTTTTTATCAAAAGCCAAAATGTGCGACGGATCGATATCCGTTTGATTTTTCCAATGATTCGCCGCTTCGTCATCGCGCGGCACACCCTCGGCCTCATCACCCTCGTAAACTGTGACGTACAGCCTGTCTTTGGGAAGTTTCCACACCTCTGTCAACAATTCCCAGGCCCACGCGATGGCCTCTTTTTTAAAGTAATCGCCGAACGACCAGTTGCCGAGCATCTCGAAAAATGTATGATGATAGGTGTCTCGGCCAACCTGTTCGAGATCGTTATGCTTGCCAGATACGCGAATGCACTTTTGCGAATCCGCCACTCGCGGATGAGACGCCTGTCTGGTAGCAAGGAAAATATCCTTGAATTGATTCATGCCCGCATTTGTGAACAGCAGCGTCGGATCGTCCTGCGGCACAACGGGTGCGCTGGGCACAACATGATGTCCTTTGCTACGGAAGAAATTTAAAAACGACTGTCTCAATTCACTGGATGTCATGAGCTGTTCTGCATCCTATCATTGCTTTAATATTATGGATATTCGCAAAGAGACTGAATTGCGGGAAACGATGAGTGAAAAAGACCGTATCAGCTTTTGCCGTCTATCATCACTTTCCTTTAAAAGTCAATGTACAAAAAAATTAAATTTAATCCAACGTCTGATCCGATTCGTCGGTCAAATCATCCCAATGTTCTGCGATGTCGTTGACGATATCCCAGCCAAAACCTCGCCGCATTAAAAAATCACCGACGCGCTTGCGCGCTTTGTCTTCGTCAAGACGCATCTGCTTTTTTTTATTTTGGGCGGCAATCTGCCAGGCGACGTGATATTCATCCCGCTCTTTATAGGCTTCGGCGATTGCTCTGTCTATAGACGAGTCATCGATGCCTTTTTGCTGCAATTCCTGACGCAGCATATATCGGCCGCATGGCCTGCCGATCATCCGGTTGCGCGCGAATGCAATGGCAAATTCAACATCGTTGATGAGCTTGAGACGCAGCAACTCTTCGATCACCCAGGCTAAATCTTTGGCAGTATATCCGGATCGCGCGAGCCGGTCACGCATTTCCTTTTCGCTGCGCGGTCGGACAGCCAGCAGTCTGTAGGCTTTCTCTTTGGCGCTGCGTCGTCGTTCCAGTTCAAGGATATGCTCTATTTTTTCTTGTGAGAGAGCATCGCCCTTGGCGATGCCCGACTGCAGCAGAACATCCTGATGGATGCCAAAGGCGAACTCTCCATTCAAAAAAATGGAGAAACGATATTTTCGTTTCTCCTGTGGTTCAATATCTGTTATACGCCGAGTCTCGTCCTGGCGGATATTCAACGTCCTGTGGTGGGAATTCATTCTTTTGCTTTTGCCGACTCGGCGTCCTTTTTTGTCTCCTCGGTCTTGATGAGACCGAGCTGCTGTCGCACGCGACGCTCTATTTCATCCATCATTTGCGGATTTTGTTCGAGATATTTTTTGACATTTTCTCGTCCCTGGCCCAGTCGTTCTTCCCCGAAAGAAAACCAGGTCCCCGCTTTGTCGATGATATTGGCGTTGACCGCAAGGTCGAGCAAATCACCGCTCTTGGAAATTCCTTTGCCATAGACAATATCGAACTGGACCTCACGAAATGGCGGCGCCACCTTATTTTTGACCACCTTGACCTTGGTGCGATTGCCGATGACCTCTTCTCCCTCTTTGATCGAGGCGATCCGCCGGATGTCCATTCGAACAGAAGCGTAAAATTTGAGGGCGCGTCCGCCGGTGGTTGTCTCCGGGCTGCCAAACATGACGCCGATTTTTTCGCGCATCTGGTTGATGAAAATGACGGAACATTTTGATTTGCTGATAGCGCCCGTCAGTTTTCTCATGGCTTGTGACATCAAGCGCGCCTGCAATCCCATTTGCGCATCGCCCATTTCTCCCTCGATCTCGGCGCGCGGGACGAGAGCTGCGACAGAGTCAACGACAACAGCGTCGATTGCGCCACTGCGGACAAGTGTTTCGGTAATTTCGAGCGCCTGTTCGCCGGTGTCGGGTTGTGAGATCAGCAGGTTATCCGTATCGACCCCCAGCTTTTTTGCATAGACGGCATCCAGAGCATGCTCGGCGTCCACGAACGCCGCCAGTCCGCCGAGTTTTTGTGCCTCGGCGACGATATGCAGTGCGAGGGTTGTTTTGCCGGATGATTCGGGGCCGAAAATTTCGATTATTCGACCGCGTGGAATTCCGCCGATGCCGAGCGCCGCATCGAGCGAGACGGAACCTGTCGGTATAGCGGCAATATCGAGCGCACGATTATCACCCAGATACATGATCGAGCCTTTGCCGTACTGGCGATCGATCTGCGCCATTGCCAGCTCGAGTGCTTTTTTTCGTTCATTGACTTGGTCTGCCATTTTCTTTTCCTGAATTATGGTCAATATATGATTTACATTTTCAACGGCACAATCGCCAGCGGCGTATAGAGAGCGCCCTGTGGCGCAAGCTCGCTTTGCATGACGATGAGCTCGCGGGCGACAAAACTCAACGCCGGGCACTTTTCCTGCTGCAGCGCCGTGCTCACCTCCTCTAGTCCGTCGTCAGATTTGCTGCGACCGAGGGTGAGATGAGGGGAAAATCGGCGATCTTCTCTGGCAAAATGGAGCCGCTGGAGTTCGTCCTCCATTTTTTGATAAAGGCTCAAGAGTGCACCGCTTTCTTCCCGGATGCCCACCCAAAATATTCGCGGACGATGAAAATTTGGAAAAGCGCCCGTATGTGACAGGCTGACGGAGAATGGCGGCGTTTCGTGACACGCCCGACTCACGGCTTGCGCGATGTCATCAATGGCATCGGACCTCACATCACCGAGAAATTTGATCGTCAAGTGAATGTTCTGCGGCGCCACCCAGCGCACCCCTCGGCCAACTCTCTGCAGCTTGTTCTGCACAGTCGACAGATAATCCACGATCTCATCAGGAAGATCGATGCAGATGAATGTCCGTATTTTTTCCATTCTTGCCTGTCACAGCTTTCTTGTCATGATCTTTTTGCGCAACAGATTGAGCGCCGCTTGCGTCGCGCGTTGCTTGTTGCCGATTCGATCATCGGCAAACGTCCATTTCTCCGACACTGTTTCGTTTTCATCTGCATAGCCGATGAAAACGAGGCCGACGGGCTTGGCGGCTGTGCCGCCGCCAGGGCCGGCGATGCCGGTGACCGACAGGCCGTAATCGGTCTGCGCCATTGTCCGCGCGCCTGCGGCCATAGCTTGCGCCACCTGAAAACTGACCGCGCCGTAGGCGTCGATCAGCCCTGCCGGAACCTGCAGCAATTGCATCTTGGCGCTGTTGCTATAGGCGACGATGCTTCTGTCGAAAAATCGTGAGCTGCCGGGAATATTGGTCAATCGATTTGCGATCATCCCGCCAGTGCATGACTCGGCCACAGCGATTGTCTCTCCTCGTTCAACCAGCAGGGCAGCGACGGTCTCTTCTAAAGAGATGTCATGATCGGTGAAAATCTCTCCGCCAATTTTATCGCGCAGCAGCATTTCCGCCCGGCGGAGATTTTCTGTCGCATCAGCATCATCATTGCCTTTGGCGAGGATACGTATTTTCACGCCCAGGAGATTTGGTAGAAAAGCCACTTTGGCATACTTTTGTATCTCGTCGAGATTATCGAGTCGCTCGAATAGCGCGCTCTCCGGCACCCCGGTGGTCATCAAGTTTTTGACGCGAACAGCGCTGCCCGACAGCCGAGTTTTCAACTGAGGCAGCACCGCATCCATCATCATGGCCTTCATTTCGCCGGGAACGCCCGGCATCACATAAAACAGCTTCTCCGTCGTCCGAAATACCATCCCCGGCGCCGTGCCCAATTCATTGACGATTATCTCCGCGTTTTCAGGAACCAGCGCCTGCCCCTCATTCACTTTTGCCATTTGCAGTCCGCGCTTGCGAAATCGTTCTCTGACCCGCTCGAGGACCTCCTCATTTACGACGAAGCGCGCGCCAAAATAGTCCGCAACGACGGCTTTGGTGATATCATCATGCGTTGGTCCAAGGCCGCCGGTGATGATCACGACATCCGCCCGTGACGCCGCCGTTGTCATGGCCAACTTGAGCCGTTCGTGCGAATCTCCGACAATCGTCACCCAATCCACCACAACACCCATATTCAGCAGCTGCTGCCCCATCCAGCTGGCATTGGTGTTGACCGTCTGCCCGATGAGCAGCTCATCACCGACAGATATGATTTCAACGCGCATAAGCGACCTGTCAAAACTCGAAAAAGCATTTAAAAACAATTTGCAATACGATATTGGTATACAGCGCAGCGATGACATCGTCAACCATCACACCCCACCCTTTAGGCAAGCGTTGCGAGACGTTTGCGGGAAACGGCTTGACGATATCAAAGAGACGAAACAGAAAAAACGCCGCGACATAAATCACCCACTTTTTGGGCAACGCGGCGATGCTGATCATCATTCCGAGGACCTCATCCCACACGATTCGTCCGGCATCATGACCCCACTCTCTTTCACAGATCGTCGATGCCCATACACCTGCGCCGAAAAACAGGAAACCGGTCACTGTCAAAGTAAAAAGGCTCACTGGCGGCAGCAGCCAGAGCGCGACGATGGCGACAAGAGAGCCGGCCGTTCCCGGGGCGATCGGGAAATAGCCGCAGCCACAGGCGGAGCCAATGATTTTCGCTAATCGTTTCATGTCTAGTATTCCAATCGACCCTGCAGCGCGCGCGCCAAAGTCGTTTCATCCGCATATTCCAAATCGGCGCCGACCGGGATGCCGCGAGCGATGCGTGACACCTTGACGTCCAGCGGCTTGACAAGCTTGGAAATATACAGCGCTGTCGCCTCGCCTTCCGTATTTGGATTGGTCGCGATGATGATCTCTTTTACGCCGGTCAGCCGGCGAAGCAGCTCTTTCAGGCGCAAATCATCGGGCCCGATCCCGTCAAGTGGCGACAGCGCTCCGCCCAGGACATGGTAAAGGCCATTGTACTCGCCGGTTTTTTCAAGCGCCAATATGTCGCTCGCTTCTTCGACGACACAAATGATCGATCGATCTCTCTTATCGCTCGCACAGATTCGACAGGGATCATCTTCTGTAATATTGTAGCAGACGCTGCAATGAATGACTTTGGATTTTAATTCAAGAAGTGACTCGGCAAGCTGACGAACATTTTCTTCAGACTGTTTCAGCAAAAAAAAGACATGCCTCTGCGCTGTCTTTCGTCCAATTCCGGGCAGCTTGCTCAGTTCATGAATGGCTCTTTCAACCGTTTCAGAAGCGTACTTCACATCGACTCCGATCAGAGGCCGGGAATCTTTAGACCGCCGCCCATATTGGGCATCAATCCGCCGGTGGCCTTGGTCATCTCCTCTTCAGCCTTTGCTTTGGCATTCTCCAGGGCTTGATTGACGGCGGCCAGCACCAAATCTTCCAGCATCTCGACGTCTTGCGGATCGACGACCTCGGGATCGATTTTCACTTCGAGCAGTTCCTGTTGCCCGCTGGCCACGGCTGTCACCATGCCGCCGCCGGCGCTGCCCTCAATTCTTGCATCGGCGAGTTCGTGTTGAATGCGTTCTATCTCTCTCTGCATCTTTTGTGCCTGCTTGAGCAAGCCGCCCATTCCGCCTTTCATTGCGAACCTCCTCTATTGATAACTCACAATATCGTCTATAACAGCGGATCACTTTATAAATTCCGCGTCAAATTTATCAACAATCTCTTTAAAAAGCTCACTTTCCCGCTGCAATTTGTCAAATTCTCTCTTCTTGTCAACGGGCGCGTCTGTTTTGCGCAACTGCGCCAATCTCTCTTTGTCGGCTCGCACACAGCATAAGTTAAGGCGTGCGCCCATCACCTCTTCGATCACCTCCTCAATGACGTTGGCCTGGCGCTCGACCGAGGCGATATGAAATCCATTCCTGCTGTCAAATGACAATTCCAGCGCGACGCCCTGAATGCGCGTCGGCCATCCCTCGGTCAGTAGTGAGCCGAGGGCAATTTTCCTGCTTTTCACGCGCTCAATGACCAATGGCCACTTTTTCTCCACCTCCGCAAGCGGCAGCTTGCCGGATCCTGAGGCGCCATCGTCATCAGTGACGCACGCATCAAAGCCGTCCTCTGCGCGATTGCCTGGCACGTCCGAAGTGGCGCCAGGTGGCGAGGCATCTCTCTGCACTGGTTCTGGAGAAAAGAGGGGTGGGACGGAGCGATGATTGTCCGGTGACGCAGCCGTTTTTTGCGGCGTCGGGCGAGGTGGTGGTGATGCTTCTCCACTCCCTAGGTCACTTTTTTTTTTAGCCTCTTGCAGCTGAGCCAACAAATCGGAGAGTTGCACACTTTTCGTGAGTTTGATCATTTTAATCAACGCGACTTCCAGATGGAGACGAGCGTTCGAGCTGCGCCGCAGCAGATTTTCCGCATCTGAAGCAATCTTGACAAGCCGCAGCAAATCTTCCATCTGGAAATCATCGATCTCGGCGAGATATTTTTTCGCACTTTCCTCCGACGCGTTCAGCTCTTTGGCGTTGCCGGTCGATTTCACCACCATGAAATTGCGAAAATGTTCGGCCAGCCCCAGAAGGAATTCGTTAAAGTCATAACCTTCGGAAAATATCTGCTGGACGAGTTCGATGCCGCCTTGAACGTCACTCTTTTTGATGAGATCGGTCACTTTGAAGAACAGTTCCTGGCCGATGATGCCGAGTAAAGACGCAGTATCATCTGAGCGAATGGTTTTTCCGCAAAAGGCGATGATTTGATCGAGAATGCTCTCTGCATCTCTCATGCTGCCATCGCCCTTGTTGGCAATCAATCTCAGAGATTCATCATCGATCGTAATGTCCTCTTTTTTACATATTTCAACCAACTGCTCCATGATGGATCTGGTGGTGATGCGCTTAAAATCAAAGCGCTGGCAGCGGGACAGAATTGTCGCCGGGACTTTATGGGGTTCGGTGGTGGCAAAGATAAAGAGCACGCGCGACGGCGGCTCTTCCAGTGTTTTCAACAAAGCGTTGAACGCTTCATTGGTGAGCATATGGACTTCATCGATGATATGAACGCGGTACTTGCCAGGATGGGGCGAATAGCGCAGGCTCTCGCGCAAATTACGAACTTCGTCGATGCCGCGATTAGAGGCGCCGTCAATTTCCAGCACATCGAGGCTGCGACTTTCATTCACCTCTACGCAGGATGAACACTGATTGCAGGGATTGATCGACGGCCCATGATCGCAGTTGAGGGCTTTGGCGAGTATGCGAGCGACGGTCGTTTTACCGACACCGCGTGGGCCGGTGAACAGGTAGGCGTTGGCAATACGATCCTGCTCGATGGCGTTTTGCAGCGTTCGTGTGACATGCTCCTGCCCCACCACATCCTGGAAAAACATGGGGCGATACTTTCGTGCCAGAACCAAATAAGACATGCAGAAACTCGCTCCTGGTTTCGAGTGCCACAGCAGAAATTTATAAAGGCTGTGCACCCATCCTCGATCCCTCTATTAGAGCACTGCATGAACAGCCAACTCCAGCCAAGATTTCCTGCGGCACACGGATTCTGTACTTACCGCTGCTACCTTCCGGTCCTGACGGGGTTGGGTACGCTTCCATTGCGTAGGGCTTGAACTATCAACATCGCTTTTTCAGGCGAGCGCAAAAACGAGCAAACCTCATGATGGGCATCGACCCTGCTATAGCGGATTTCAGGTTACAGGGCACCGCTAGCTCCCCATCTAGCACAGCCATCATTGGTGGAGCCGAGGAGATTCGAACTCCCGACCTGTACGTTGCGAACGTACCGCTCTCCCAGCTGAGCTACGGCCCCGGAAAATAATGATGAATTGTTCATTCAGCATTCATAATTCATCATTCAGCATTATCCTTTGCGGAGAGAGCGGGATTCGAACCCGCGGTAGCGTAGAGCTACACACGCTTTCCAAGCGTGCTCCTTCGGCCTCTCGGACACCTCTCCCTAAATGTAATGATGAATTATGAATTCAGCATTCATAATTCATCATTACTAATTGCTGTCGCGGAGAGGAAGGGATTCGAACCCTTGGTACCCATGGGGCACAACGGTTTTCGAGACCGCCCGATTCAACCGCTCTCGCACCTCTCC
>JAFGJB010000065.1 GCA_016929295.1 Candidatus Zhuqueibacterota bacterium
ATGATAAGAGTAGGTCATATGCAATCGCCCATCGCTCCCCTGGATGATGGACGGATAGGCATAGCTGCCCTCGCCTTTGGCATGGCTTTCCAGGCGTCGTCGCCATGGCTATGATGCGCCTTCGTCCTCCGACAGGGCAAGGGCGAGGGAGTGACGCCCGTCTTGCGCGTCATTGAACAGCATCACCCAGCGACCGTCGGCGAGAGAGATGACCTCGAGGCTCGAACCGGGATTGGGGATGTCCGTCGATCGGGCGTCTGACCACGTCTCGCCGTCGTCGGTCGACTCGCTCTTTAGCACGCGATGCGCATCGCCAGAGTCTCGCAGGTACGAGACGATGGTCCCATCTTTTTTACGGACGAACGTCGGCTGAATGGGCGCATAACCGACCATGGGCGCGCTCGCGCGCCACGTGGCGCCCGAATCATCGCTGATGGCGACGAGACCGACGTTAAAGCCGTCCGAATAGAGCGGCAGCAGGATTCGGCCGGCCGGCAGGGCCAGGGGGTGTATGCGCGTCATCCAGCCGATCTGCCGCCTGATTTTGTCTCTGGAAGCCTCGATAATCTGTTCTGAATAACGGGGTGCATATTCCGCCCACATGCCGCTCTTTTCACCCAGCTGCGCGAACGCCGATTGAATGGCCGCGGTGAAGCGATCGCCGGGCTGCAGCAGGATGACATCCTGCCACTCCCAGATGGGAGCTCCTTCGTTTTCATAGTCGGTCGAGGTGCGATATTTCAGCAGCGAGTGGTGCCAGCCCTCCGCCTGCACGACGATCCAGAACAGCCAGAGCTTGTTCGTCCGGTCGATGAAGAGGACGGGATTGCAGTCCGGCAGATTCGGCGTATCTGCCAGCAGAAAGACGGGACTCCAGCTCGTCGCGCCCTTTTTGAGTCTAGAGCCTTGAATGATGACATCATTCGCCCGGCGTTCGCCGGAGCCGTGAAACCAGCACGCCAGCAGATCGCCGTTCGGACATTCGACAAGGCTGCTGCCGTGGACATGTTTCTCCTGCAGGGGAAAGATGAGGGTCTCGAACTGTTGAGTGGCCGCAGTGACGGTCCAAAGGAGAAAAAATATCGCAACTCGCATCTGCTTCTGACCTCACATTTTTAACCGGGGGATCGCTGCTGTGGGCGTGTTACGCGAGAAGGCATGAATATAAACAAACATTGAAGAAATGCCAAGGTGATATTCTCACTTTTTGTAAAACGTTCGTCTTAAAAGACCAACACAAAAACACAAAAAAACACAAAGAAAAATCCTCGGTACCACTAATGTCAAAATATTTATAGTGTTATCCTTTATGCTCTTTGCGTCCTCGTATCTTTATCAAAACATTTTATTCATTAACAAAGTATCTTGCCGGTTAATTGATCTTTTATGGCTTTTGATACAATCCCGTTCAATGGATGAGGACATCCGTCCGTGGGAGAAAATTTCACTTATCAATAGCCCCCGTTGCTGATGAGTGAGTTTTTTGGCAATTCATAAAAAAAGTGTTATATTAAAATTCAAGCCAGCAGTAGAACGGTTGAGCCGGTTTTCAAATCTAACCCGGATTATTCTTGGCGCGGCCTTTAGCCGCAACCAAAAATGCAACAATTACGAAAAACTAAACGCAAGGCGCAAAGAGCCGCAGAGGTTCGCAGAGATAAATGGATGTGCCGCAGCATAATAACTTTTCGAAATAATCGATGTAAAAAAAAATCAATATCATTTCTTTGCGAATCTTTGCGTTCTCTGCGCCTTGCGTTGAAATATATTTAAAGATTATGCGCGTATTTATCGAAAGCGGAAAAACATGAATATAAGCAAAAAATTCTGGAGTCGTCGTGATTTCATCGCCGGCGTCGCGCGCACCAGCGCCGCACTGCCGCTGGCAGCGAGCGTCACGGCGCGCAGCAACACCTTTACCGCGCAAATCAGCAACGCCTTCTTTGATGTCGCTTTTGATACGGCGACCGGTCTGTTCGATGTTCGCCGCAGCGGCGGAGAGCCTTTTCTCTCCGGCGCGCGCGCGGTCGCCGTCACCGATCGCGGCCAGCGAGACACCGGCCAGTCCGCCTATTCGCACTCGCTCGAGGCCAGAGCGGTGCACGATCCGCTGGGCGATGGCCGAGAGCTGATCGTAACCTGCGCGGATGCGCTGCAGCAGCTGAACTTGCAGCTGCGCATCACACTCTACGAAGGTCTGCCATCACTTTTCGTCCAGTTGACCTGTGAGAATGTCGGGCGCCAACCGTCGACCGTCTCGAACGTGCAGCCGCTGTGCGCCATCCCCGCAGGAGGCGGACTGCACTGGGACGATGTCGCCAAGATCCTCACCAATGGCCAGATGTACGCCGATCCCGGTGCGGTCAGCGAGCTCACCTCCGACAGCCGGCGCAGCTGGTGGAACGTTGCTTTTTTCCGCGGCTATGAGCGAGAGGGACTGGTCTGCGGCTCGATCGATAATGCGAAAGCGCTGGGACAGCTGTCGGTCGGCAGAGGCGCCAACGGCCTCATCGCACTGACGGCGGAATCCTTTCTGGCGCACAGCTTTGTTCTGCAGCCCGGACGCACGATCAGCTCCAACCGTTTCATGCTGCATATTGGCGAAAATCCTTACCAGGCGCTGGAGAGCTATGCCGACACAATGGGCCGGCTGGGCGTGGCGCGCATCCATTCTGTGGTCAACGGCTGGTGTAGCTGGTTTTACACCTACGAGTCCGTCACCGAAGAAGAGGTGATCCGCAATGCCGAGTATGCGGCGCGTATGCTCAAGCCATTCGGCTTCGAATACGTGCAGGTCGATGAGGGCTATCAGCGCTGGCACGGTGACTGGGAGGGCAATGAAAAATTTCCTCACGGCATGGGCTGGCTGGCGGAGCACATCCGCGAGCTCGGACTCAAGCCGGGACTGTGGATCGCCCCTTATATCATCTCCGAACCGACGGA
>JAFGJB010000066.1 GCA_016929295.1 Candidatus Zhuqueibacterota bacterium
GCAGGCAGACCGGCCAGTTCCACGAGGGTGGGATATATATCCAGCAGATTGACTGGCTCTGCGCATCGGCCCGCGCGCGTTATGCCCGGCGCAACGCACATCAAGACGTTGTGCGTCGCTTCTTCCCATAACGCAAATTTGCGCCAGTGCAGCTTTTCGCCGAGATGCCAGCCATGATCGGACCACAGCAGGATGATCGTATTATCGGCATAGCGACTCTGGCGCAGCCCATCGACGACCCGTCCAACGGACTCGTCGATAAAGCTGATGCTGGCGAGATACGCCTGAACCGCCTTGCGCCACTGGTCATAACGTATGACATTTTCATGATCGCTGATTCTCGCCATCTCTCGACCGGCTTGCGGAACATCATCGAGATCATTCTTTTTGACATTTGGCAGGGTGACGCGGTCAAGCGGATAGAGATCAAAATACTTTTGCGGCACATACCACGGCAGATGCGGCCGAAAAAAGCCGCAGGCGAGGAAGAAAGGTCTGTCGTGCGTTTCATTGAGCTGACCGATGATCCAGTCAGCGACCTGCCAGTCGCTCATCTCATCCGGCGCCGCATCGATCGCACCCCAGTCAAAATGCGCCGCGTTCGGGATGCCATTCAGCGGCCGATGGGATGGCCGGGGATCAGGCGGGCGATCCGATTTTTCTCCGGGATAGTAATAATCCCATGATTGTGGATCAAGGTAGCGGCCATGATAGATTTTGCCGCTCCCCATCGCCTTGTAGCCATGCGCGCGAAAATATTGCGGCAGGGTGACGGCATCTTTCAGCACTTCGCTGCGTCGCCATGGCTGATTGTTGTGATAAACGCCGGACGTCGACGGCCGGATGCCGGTCATGAGCGCTGCCCGCGACGGATTACACGCCGGCGCCGCGCAATAGGCGTGGGTGAACAAGACACCTGCGGACGCCAGCCGATCCAGGTTCGGCGTCTTGCTATCCGGATGACCAGCCAGACAGCCGATCCAGTCGTTGAGATCATCGATGGCGATGAACAAAATGTTGGGGTGCGCTTTTTTTGTCCCTGCTGCGGACCAGGCCGCCAGCGCGCCGGCGGTCAAGCCTGCACCGGCAGCGCAGAGAAAGCGTCGGCGAGATATGTCACTTGGCATTTTTCTCTCCTCAGAGGTTATGCAAAAAACTACACATCGAACCTCTCATCATTCACATCAGTCCGATCCGTCGGCGTCCGGCAGCGCCTCATGTAATATTTCTTCTTTTGCTTCTTGAGACAGCCGAACCGCATAGATGGCAAATGAATCTGCATATGATGCGGTCATTGGCCGCTCAAGCAGCGCCAGGCGGTTTGCAGAAAGAAAATATTTCTCCAGATGCCTCGGCAGTGCGCCGCGCTCGACTGGCGTGACAAACAGCAACGAATCTTCTATAATGGACGCTCGTCCCTCGAGATAGGCGTAATGATTGGTGCGCGAACTCAAATTGAGCGCCCAGGTGCGCGGCTGATCCTGGCAGTGAAAAGCCAGCAACGAGCCCAGCTGATAGGTATTGGCGCAGAGAGGCATTTCATTTACAGGATCGATGCGCCCGCGGATCGCATCGATCTGCTGCGCCAGAGCGTCCCAGCCGCGCGAATCCAGGGTTCGATCCTGCTTTGGCGGAATGGGCAGAAATGGCAGCACGGCATGCAGCACCACCAGGACGGTCGTCATGATTGAAAACAGCATCGAAAAACGGACAAATTTTCGCAGCCGTCCTGCAGGGCCAAGGCGTTCATAATACCACAGCAGAATGATCAGTCCGCTGAGAAACGCGGGCGCCGGCCAGTTGGCCTCCACCCGCGCGCCGAGACTCGACCAGGTGAAAAACAACAGCGGCACGGCGAGGAATGTGAGCAGATAGAGCAGCGACGACTCGCGTCCATGTCGAAAATAAAAAATGACGGCGAGCACGAGCACGACGAACAAAAAGGGCGAAAACAGGCCAACTTGTCCGCCGAGATATTCGAGCAGCAGGTTAAATTTTGGCCAGGCTCCCGCGCTGTTGAATCCATGACCAAACTGGAAGGCGTAGGAGGCCCATGCATGCCGGGCGTTCCACAGGAGATTGGGCGAAAAGAAAAGGGCAGCGAGGAGCAGGGCGAGCCACGGTTTCCAGGTCAGCAGCAGCGGGCGATAGCTTTTGTCGATCAATAGATAGAGCCCAAAAGAGCCGATGAAGAGAAGGAACAGATATTTTGACAGCAAGCCAAGACCGGCGACCATGCCGAGGGTCAGCCAGGCAGGCGTACAATTCTTAAAAACGGCCTCGTACCCCACGAACAGACCCAGCGACCAGAAAAAAAGAAACGGGATGTCGGGGGTGAGCAGCAATCCACCGACGGCATAGAGGAGCGTGGCGTTCAAAATGATGACCAGAAGCACCAGGCTGACGGATTTCAAATAGCGGGTTGCCAAAAGGAACATGACAATGGAGACGCCAAGTCCCGTCAGCAGCGGCGCCGCTTTGATGCCCCAGTATGTATCGCCGAACAGGGCTGTCGTCAGATGCACGAGCCAGGCCACCATGGGCGGATGATCGTAATAGCCGAACGAGAGAAATCGACTCCAGTCCCAGTAATAGGCCTCATCCGGAAAAATATCCAGGCGCATGAGGACGAGGATGCGCAACAGGAAAATGAGTGCAATGGTCACGATAGGCATAATGTGTTTTTTCATGGGGCTTTCCATCAATCAACCTGGATTATTCGCAAATAGATCATACAAAGACACAAAATACAAAGAAAATAGTATCAGGCTCTATTCTAAAGATATCAATGACACCATTGATCCTATTCTGCTAAAAGCGTCACCCGGCCGCTGTGCAGATCATAGACAGCGCCGGCGATCAACAGCTTTTCGTCCTGCACAAGGCTTTGCAGGGTGCGTTCACTTTTGAGCCGTTTGACGATCCGCTGCGCATTCGCCGTCACAGCGCCAGCCACACGCTCGGCCAATGGCACCGAGGCATCCACCTGCGCTATAGCCGGATCGATTTGTCGCAGTAGTCGCTGTATGGCCGCGGGCTCTTTTGTTCGCTCCTCTTTTGGCGCCAAGGCCGCGGTGATGGCGCCGCAGAACGTATGACCCAAAACCAGGATGAGGGGTACGCGCAGGTGAAGTGCGGCGTACTGCAGGCTCGCCAGTTCGTTGGGCCCGATGATATTGCCGGCCACGCGCACGACGAACAGATCATTAAAGCCCCGATTGAAAATCAACTCGAGGGGAACGCGCGCATCGCTGCAGCCAAGTATGGCGGCGAAGGGCGCTTGCCCGTCGATAACCCGCGTCTCCGGCGAAGCGATTCGCGCCGGCGCAGCGCTCACAAATCTGGCATTCCCCTGCATCAACTCTTGCAGCGCCTGCTCCGGCGTCATGTTTCGCTTCCCTGATGAGCACGCCGCTGTCATATCGCTTCTCCCATCTGATTTTCTGCGCTGCGCAATATAGAAAAATTTGTCATCAATTCCCGCAGATTTTAGAGCCTTTCTATATCCTGCAAGTACTGTTCCGCCTGCTGTCGTATCGCCTGTCGCGCCGAGTCAGCCATGCGATCCCAGGTCCGATAGAGCATGCCGATGCGCGGATTCTTTGCCAGCTTGGGGCGGTGGCGATCATAAAAATGCCAGTACAAACTGTTGAACGGACAGGCCCGCTCGCCAAACTTGGCATTTCTATCATAATGACAATTTTGACAATAGTCGCTCATTTTATGGATGTAGTTGGCGGAGGAGACGTAGGGTTTGCTGGCGATGAGGCCGCCATCGGCGAACTGGCTCATGCCGCGAGTGTTGGTGATCTCCACCCATTCGATAGCGTCAATATAGATGCCGAGGTACCAGGCGTCGAGCGCATCCGGGTCGATGCCGGCGAGCAGCGCGAAATTGCCGGTCACCATGAGGCGCTGAATGTGATGCGCATAGGCCTTGTGCAGCGACTGCTCGATCACCCTTTTCAAGCAGTTCATTTTTGTCCGGCCATCCCAATAGTAATGCGGCAGAGGACGCCGGTGCTCGAAGAAATTCATCCGCGCCAATTCGGGCATGCGCGCCCAGTAGACGCCGCGCATGTATTCCCGCCAGCCGAGGATCTGGCGAACAAATCCCTCCACCTGCGGTAAAGTGATGGTCTCCTGATGCTGAGCCCACGCCGCCGTCGCCCTGTCGATCACCTCCATCGGATGCAGCATTTTGGTGTTGAGAGAGAAAGAGAGTCTGGAATGGAAGAGGGACCACTGGTCTTGCTTCATCGCATCCTGAAACGTGCCGAAATAGGGCAGACTGACATCGATAAAATAGTCCAGCAACGCCAAGCTCTGCTGCCGGTTGATCGGCCAGATCAATCGATCGCCCGTCTCTCCCATCGTGCTAATTTTTTCTTGCTCAAGGAGTTCGCGCAAATGCGAGACGTCATTCTCAAAGCAGAGCGGCGCCGGAACGGGCGCCGCGCCGTCGTAGCGATGCCGATTCTCGATATCAAAATTCCAGCGCCCGCCCATGGGCTGGTCGCCCTGCATGAGGACTGCGGTGCGTCGCCGCATCGTACGATAGAATGACTCCATGCGATAGTGCTGCTTGCCGCCAAAGTATTCTTGCACGCTCTCCCTGGATGAGAGAAAATGCTCCGTATCCACGGCCGAGGTTTCGATCGGGAGCGACTCGCAAAAGCGCCTCAGTTGCTGGTCCAGACGGAACTCATCAGGCAGCAGGTATTCGAACCGTTTGATCCGCCAACGGCGTATCAGCTGCAACAAATTTTCAGTCAAATGGCCGCTGTTCGAGGCATCATCCAGAGTGACATAGTGGAGGCGATGGCCATCCTGGCGCAGCTCGTGCGCAAAAGCGCGCATCGCCGCAAAAAAGGCCAGCACTTTTTGAATATGATGTCGAACATAAACGGTCTCCTGACGAAGCTCCATCATCACATAAAGGACATGCTCGTCCGGTGCCCGAAACCACGAATGTCGCCCGTTCAGCTGATCACCGAGTATGAGTCTCAGGGTGTCCGCTTTCAGATCGCTCAATAAAAATTCTCCTTCTCGCATACTGTGCAATCCATTCATTTTATGAGACAATCAAGGAATGACTAATATTTGTCTAATTTATTTCTATTATTAAGGAATATTATCTTATACAAATAGGTTACAATAGACGAAATAAATTGAAAGATAATCATCAATAAAGAAAAAAGGAGCAATAAAATGAAGTTACGTATCTTATTCTCGATGATAGCAGCTTTTTCGTTTCTGGTCGTCAGCGGTTGTAGCGACGATGACAATGGCACGACCCCGACACCGGCGGGCAAGGCAATGGTTCAGGTCATTCATGCATCCCCGGATGCTCCGGGCGTGGATATCCTCGTTGACAATGGCGTGGCGGTGACGAATCTGACATTTCCGCAGAACACGAGTTACCTGCAAGTGAATGCCGGGACGCGAAATATCAAAGTCAACGTGACCGGCACAACTCAGACCGTCATTGAGGCGAATCTCGATCTCATGCAGGACAAATCATACTCCATCTTTGCGACGAATGTGGTTGCCAATCTGACGCCGCTCGTGTTGCAGGACAATCTGGCGACGCCGGCTGATGGTAAGGCGCATGTCCGCTTCATCCATCTGTCTCCCAACGCGCCGGCAGTGGACATCACGCTGACGGATGGCACCGTGGTATTCGGCAATGTCGAGTTTTCTGGCTATGTCGACTTCACCCCACTGGCCGTCGGGACATATAATCTGCAGGTTCGCGTCCACGGGACGGAAACAGTGGTTCTTGAACTGCCTGGAGTGCAACTGGCGAATCAAAAGATCTACACTGTCTTTGCCAAGGGCCTTGTGGGCGGCAGTGGCGCTCAGCAACTGGGAGCCGGCATTATAGTCAATAACTAAAACCAGAAATGACTGACCGGTTTCAGTCTTTTTTAGAATAAACGAACAATTAACCGGCTTTTTATCACCCACACATTATTTATATCTGCAAAAGCCAGGAGCAACACCCTGGCTTTTGCTTTTATGGCGCTTTCATCTCAGGGCGTGCATCGAGCATGCGATCAATACACAGACGTTGGCAAGGGGAAAAATCGCTGTACGATTTCCTGCAGTTCATCTTTTAACCGGGGATATGACGCTTCGGTCGTCTCCAGTCGAATGACATACAGCCAGTCTCCCCGCGGCAGGAACGCGGCGATCCAGACAGGCATGCATATGCCGGCATCTGCCGGCATGACAATGACAAAATAGGCACCCTTGAGCAGCTGATGCGCCGGACTTTTCACTTGCTGGATGATCCTGAGACGCTCCTGTGGCCTCTCATGCGCCGCGATCAGCTCGGCTAAATAATCGAGCGCCACTGCATTTGAATTCCTCTCACTATCGCTGCGAATGACACCGATCCTGGCCATGGCCAACGTATCGGCATTGCCAATGCGATGCGACAGCAGCAGCCAGAGGATCTGCTCTTCCATCGGCCGATCTGGTACAAGACTGGTGAGCGTTGTATCGTGCACCAGAGACGTCAAGCGCCACCGCTGATCCGGCATTTTGATCATGAATCGAAAGGGCAGGTGTATGTACATCGAATCGATGACGCCGATTCGTCTGCCCTCGAGTCGAGCGATTTCTGCTAATGGTCGTGGTGCAGACCGACGCCATTGCATCATGATGAGCAGGACTGCGACGAGACAGAACGACAGCATGACGATGGCACGGATGTCAACATTTTTTCGCATCAGATACTTTGCAAAACAAATTCATCCAAGTCATGAAATGACCACGCCGGCACAGCGCCTTTTTGCGTGGAGACATAGGCGCCCAGGCGATTGGCAAAATCGGCAATATCCCGCAGCGGGGCGCGCTGCAGAATTTTGAGCACCAGTCCTGCGGCAAACGCATCACCAGCGCCGGATGAATCGAGAGGAGTGACGGAATAACCCGCGTCAAACTCTTCCTCTTCCGGCGTGATCAGATAACAGCCGTTGGCTCCCATTGTCAAGGCGATGAGTCGAATGGCGTGTTCCTGCGATAACCGCCGCAAAAAAGAGATAGGATCGACATCCACATGCAAGCCGCTCTTGAGCAGCTCGCATTCATTTTCATTCAATTTTAACACATCCGCTGCGGCGAGGGATTGATTCACCGCATATTCTGACATTGAATCCCACTTGCGTATATTCAGATCACAGACTTTGAGAGCAGTCGTGGCTTTATTCAAAAAGGCATGTATCGCCTCTCGTGAAGGCTCCGACCTTTGGGCGAGCAATCCAAAAAAGACGCCGTCCATCTTTGGCGCCAGATCCTCCCAAATGGAATCCAGGCGCAGGTGATCAAATGCCACATCCCGCGTGCAGTGATAGGCCGGATTGCCGTCGCGCTCCAGGGTGATATTCAACCGGCCGGTGGGCTTGAAAATATCGAACTGCACACCATCGGTGGTCACCCGCCTATCGTTCAACTTTTCAACCAGCTCGTGGCCGTCCGTATCATCGCCAACGCGACTGCACAAATAGGCATCCTGCCCGGCATTGGCAATATGCACGGCAAAATTTGCCGCCGACCCGCCGATGAATTTTTCATCGCCATAGACATCCCACATAACCTCACCCAGTCCGGCGATTTGAAATTTTTTCTCTTTTTTATCGTCCGGCAACACCTTTACATTCCTCGTCGAATGGCAACACGAATCCCATCTTCATAAGCGGAAACCTGTTCGCCTGTCGTTGGATTGACCTTGAGGAATTCGATCCCGGGTGGAATGGGAAACTCTGAATAGGGTGTATCTTTGAGAACGGTTTTCATGAAAGAGATCCAGATGGGCAGAGCCCCGGTGGCGCCGGTGATTCCCCCACCCCACTTGTTTCGCAGCGGCCGATTGTCGTCATAGCCGACCCAGACCGCCGCGACCACATCCGGCGTAAAGCCGATGAACCAGGCATCGCGATAGTCATTTGTCGTCCCGGTCTTGCCGGCACAGGGTCGAAAGAAGCCGCGCCTCTGCACATCGGTCGCCGTACCATATTCGATGACCCCTGTCAGCATATCAATCAGCACATAGCATGTTTGCGGATCAATCACGCGTTGTGATTCAAGCTTGTGATCAAATAAATTTCGTTCGGTTGAAAAAATTTTACGGATCATATAAGGTTCGCGGCGAAAACCCTGGCTGACGATGGTCGCAAAAGCCGCGGCCATTTCCAGAGGAGAAACGCTGGCCGCTCCCAGGCCGAGAGAGAGATGGGGTTCCAGCGGGCCTTTAATTCCCAAATCCCTCGCATAATCAACGACAACCTGCGGCGTCACCTTTTCAATGACCTTGGCGGCGATGACGTTGCGCGACTCGGCCAGCGCCATCTTGAGCGTCAGCGGTCCGCGATACTTGCGATCGAAATTGCGTGGCTCCCACACCTGGTTATAAATCCTGAACTGCGTCGGCTCATCGACCATTACCATTGACGGATCGATCAGTCCCTTGTCGAGCGCAGCAAGATAGGTGATGGGCTTGAAAGCCGAGCCGGGCGCGCGATTCTCGCCGAGCGCGCGATTGAAAGGAGCGCGCTGATAATCTCGTCCGCCGACGAGCGCTTTGACCGCGCCGGTTTTTGGATCGATGGCGACCAATGCGGCCTGCGGATAGGTCTCGCGTTCGGCCCATGTCGATGTCTCGTAGGGTTCGAGGCCGATGAGATCATCGAGCTCGGTCAGGCCGTCTTTGACAGCGCGACTGGCGGCGAGCTGATAGCGCGAGCTCAATGTGGTATATATATCGAGGCCACCGTACATGACCGCGTGACGGCCAAACTCCTCGCTCGCCTGGTCGACGGCCGCATCGATGAAATATTCAGCATGTCCGTAGAGATCGTAAATCCGTCTGTATGAGAGCCGCTCGACGGTCGCGTTGCTGTATTCATCCGTGGTGATGACCTGCTCGTCTAGCATGCGTTTGAGAACAAATAATTGTCGTTCTTTGGCGATGTCCGGATATTTATACGGATTATATCTTGCCGGCCATCGCGGGATGCCGGCCAACATGGCAGCCTCGGCGGTGGTCAGTTCGTCCGCGTGCTTTGAAAAATAGGTTTGCGCAGCTAATTCAATGCCATAGATGCCCGAGCCAAAATCGATTTGATTCAGATAGGCTTCGAGAATGTCATCCTTGCTGAACTGCTGCTCAATTTGCAGCGTCACAAAAAGTTCCTGAACCTTGCGCATCCAGGAACGCTCAAAGCTGAAAAACAGATTCTTCGCCAGCTGCTGGGTGATCGTGCTGCCGCCCTGGGTGACACGGCCGACGCGCAGATTGGAGATGAAGGCGCGCAGGAGGCCGCGTTTGCTGATGCCATGATGCGAGTAAAAAGCCTCATCCTCCAGCACCAGCACAGCATTGACAAGGGATGACGAAATCTGTTCGATGGGCACGATCTGACGATCCGCAAGGGTCTTGATCAACTGTCCGTCATCCGCATAGATCTTGGTCGGGGAGGCGAGGGCAATTTTGTTCAGATCATCCGGGATTTGCGGCAAACGCAACAGTGCATAAATGGCCGTTCCCGAAATGAAAAGAGCAACGGAGATCACACCTATTTTAATGATCCTTTTCAGCATCATCGTCCCTTCGGTATGGAATCTGCAATTTCGGCGCGTCCTCAATGGCATTGATCTCTCTGATCAGATACTCAACTGCCATTTCGGAGGCGTACATGGAATGCATCTTTGTCCTCGAATCGCCATTGACCTCAAATACTATTTCGACGCCGTCATCTTCAAGCCAGAGCGATATGCCAACGCGCAGCAGTGAATTCTGCCACTGCACCAACCTATACGGATCATTGACAATCTGCAATTGATAGGCACGCGGCAATTGATCAAAAGCTCGAAAAAAAATGGACGCCGGCACCATTCGACCGCGATATTTTTCCCGCTGCTCCACCTCGGGAAGCGCCGTGGTCTCGCTCTCGGCCGCAGATTCCAGGGTCAGGTGGCTTTCTCGTATCGGTTTTTCGTAGCCGTCCAGGAAATGGAAGACGAGCTGGTTTCCTGAGAGAGAGAGCTGCGTTTTTTGCCATTCCATCGTGCGATTCATCGCAAAGAGATCAAGCGGATCAACAATCCGCCTGGCCATATTCTGCGGAACAGTCTTGTAAAAATCGTTGAATTCTTCTCGCGTCATGCTCATACTGTGACGAATGGACAATACGGCTTCGAGATCCTCGAGATTATTGATAGCGTGCTCGACATTCTCCGGGCTCGTCACCACCTGTGCGGAGTCAAGTTCATCGAGCCCTAGCTGCTCTTTGCGATCCTCTTCCCACAATCGGCCCGTTTGCGGTCGAAGGGGATTGGACAGCAACAGGAGTTGGCCCATTCCGATTTCGACCAGATCAAAAAGTAACTCGGCGACAATGAGAAACAGGAAAGCAATGCCGACAAAAATAATCTTTGAGCGCAAGCGTTGAGCCGTTCCATTGTCGAGATTTTCATGATTCTCTTTCATTCGTTTTTCCTGTTTGCCAGAACGAACTGCAAGGGATATGGACTCTCCCCATCAGAATTTAAACGGGATCGGCGTAAAACAAGTTACAAAAATGATGAACATAATGACGGCAAGAAATTTGCGTTTGCGATCCAGCGGCGTCACATCATCAAGAGGCGGCGGATGTTTTCGCCCCAGCAGCAGCAAGACAAATAGCAGCGCCCAGCCGCTGTATATCGCTGTCAAACCAGCGAGAGCGACGATGAAAAGCGGCATATATCGAAATCCTCGCCGGCCGAATAGGCTGTAAAATATATGCCCGCCATCCAGTTGGCCAACGGGAAGTAAATTGAGCGACGTGACAAAGAGCCCCACCCAGCCGGCATAGGCCATCGGGTGGAGTAAAACGTCATTTTCTTTTGCAACGGGGCCGATCGCCAGACAGGAGATCAACTTGTAGATCAACGATTCGCCCAACACGATATTCATACCTTCGGATAAATCCGAGGTCGGCGTAATGTCTGACAGGGACACGCCAAAGTAAATGACCGGGATCGTCACGATGAAACCGGCCAGCGGTCCAGCCGCGCCGACATCAAAGAGCGCCTTTTTGTTGGGAATCGGCCCGCGCATCTGAATCATCGCCCCCATGGTGCCGAACGGATTGATATAGGGAAACGGGATGAAAAAAGGCAGCGTCGCCGCTATTTTATAACGACGACACATGAGATAGTGCCCCATCTCGTGGGCGAGCAGGATGGTAATGACGGCAATGCTGTACCACATGCCCACGGTGATCCACGTTGACGCAATGGTGAGAAAGAAAAGTAAAACGTTGATCCATGGTTTGTCAACCGGCAGCGGACGGAGTCGAATGCGACGTCTGGCTGGCGGAGATGGTGTTGGGTAAAAATCTTCTGTTTGCATAGTGATCTGCTTGGGCCTCGTCAGGGGATTTCATTCAGGACAACCTGTTCACCTTTTTTTATTTAGAGATATTGGGCGGCGTTGCCATCGCGTACGGCGATCTTCAAATGATCCTGAGTGCCAAAATCAGTCGCCAGCGTAATGATCGATGATTTTTTCGTCATCGTCATCCCGTCGGTTCATGAAAGGCATCAACTGGTCGTACACAGTATGGATCTGCTCGGGATGTTTTTCGAAATCAAATTCATCCGCATTGACTGTCAGCACGGTCATCTGCTCGGAAATTCGCCCGATCCATCGATCATAAGCGCCATTCAATTCATGCAGATAATCGACGGTGATATTCCTCTCAAATTCGCGACCGCGCTTGCGGATATGGGTGATCAACGTCCAGGTCGATGCTTTGAGATAAAGGACGAGATCCGGTTTGCGCAGATAACTGGTCATGACAGCGAAGAGATCCTGATAGTTGCGATAATCGCGATCTGACATATGTCCCTGTTTGTGAAGAATATAGGCAAATATTTCAGCATCTTCATAGATAGATCGATCCTGCACGCACGGCACCGGGCTTTCTGAAATAGCTTTCTGGTCGATGAATCTTTGCGATAAAAAATAGACCTGCAGGTTAAAGCTCCAGCGATCCATGTCCCGATAAAAATCTGTCAGATATGGATTATTGATGACGCGCTCAAAATAGGGGCGTAAATGAAACCGAGCTGAAATTTTAGTTGTCAGGGTTGTCTTGCCAACGCCGATGTTGCCGGCTATGGCCATGAAAAACGGCTTTTTCAAGGTGTCCGCTGGCTGAGCTATCATGCTTTAACTTAGCTTCCATAGTATGTCGTGCGATTTGACCGAGCCGCGAGAGTCGCAGGGTGAAATTGAACATCTTTCACGCTATTGCCGTCCAGATCTGTCAAGCGAAAATAGAAACCTATTTCTCCCATGATATCATCCACGCGAACGAGGAGGTAATTCGTGCCGATCCGCAGCTTTGCCGGCGTAATATACTCATCCAGGACGGCATCTCCACGAACATTTTTCATCATCACCAATTCATCATTGAGCCAGGCTTTCAATCGCCCGTTCATGCCGAATCGAAGCCGAACGTTTTTAAAATTTTTAGAGTTTATTTCCAGCAAGGCATAGACAGCGTGATTCAGGGAGGTCCCGGCTATTTCCTTAAGATCGACATAACCGTCGAACAGCTCATCGCGGCGGGTGATAATCGCTTTGGAATATTTATCATTGCCAATCCAGCGATCGACAGCTATTTTTTCCGGCCAGAACTGCTGGTGAAATCCACGCTGTAGATCAAAAGGTCCGATGATTTTCCAATCACCTTCGCAAGGAACGCCGATGTCGTTCAACATCTTTTCAGCGACATCGCCACTGTCCAAGAGATGCTCGGCAGCAGCCATCGCAATCGTGCCATTCATTTGAAAATGTGGATTCGTGGATGCACCCCCGAAATGATAGAGTCCCGCCGCCCAATCGCGTATCGGAAAACCACGCTTATGGGCAAGCTGAAGAGAGTTGAAATAGTATCGCCAATAGTTGCTCCACGAGGCTGGACCTGCATATTGATACGTCTGGTGATCAGTCACCTGGTCGAACAGATTTTCGGCCTCCGTGGTGCTGCCGCTTCGCAGATCAAAGATCAATTTAAACGCCACTGCCGCACGGCGGGTGATCGGATCACTGCTTGATGCAATCGTCATTTCCAGCAAGTTATCCACCAGGTCCAGTCCCACGTTGAAATAAAGCGCCCATGACGCAAGATAAAGCAATCTGTTGCCTTTGAAACCGCCTCGGCCAATTTCATCTGTCTCTTTTTTGAGTATATCAATGAAATATTTTTCATACTCTGCCGAGCTGCGATTCAAGTAGAGCAGAGCAATTTTATAGCCTACATTCTCGGGATTTTCCTGCGCCGCACTCTGCAAATACTCTTCCGCTTTCGCCACATTGCCCTGTAACAGTTCATTATAAGCCAGGCGATTCAGGGTGCTGGCGCGAAACCTTTTCTCGGATGAGTTTGCCAGCGTCTCCTGCAGTATCTTTTCGGCTTTCCTGATATGGCCGAGATCTTGATAGGCGATCGCCAGATGATCGCGGGAAGGCCAAAAATCGGCATTGAGTGACAGAGCTTGTCGATACATGCGGATGGATTCCTGCAGACGTCCTTCCCGCTGCAGGAGCTCGGCATAGCTGTCAAATGGATTTGGCTCGTCAGGCGCCAATTCGGCATACTTTTCCAAAATGTGAAAGGCGTGATCGATTTCTCCAATGTAGGCGTACGCATATGCAAGCTGGTTATAGGCCATTTTATGTTTTGGATTCAGCTCGATGGTGGTCTCGTATTTCTCGATCGCCTTTACATAATTATGGGCCACAGAAAAATAGTAATTTCCGAGCTCATAGTGCACGCCGTCGTCCTCCGGATACAACTCGATGACTTGATTGTACAGCTGAACGGCGGTGTAGAACTCGCCCGCCAACAGGGCCTGCATCGCGAGGATGGGCGCTTCCTCGCGAAACGACAGGGCGTGAGAATATTTGACGGCTTTTTCCAGATAGGGCCTGGCCTTTTCTTCATAGCCGAGGTTGATCAACGCGTACGCCAAATTTTGATAAGCGGTCGCGAAAGTGGTGTCAATTTCAACAGCCTTGATGAACAACGGCACTGCGTCCGGAAAATAAAATTGCTCCATCTTTTCGACGCCGGCGATGAAATACTTGTAGGCTTCTTTTGAGGTCGTCGAAATATCCGCATAAACCTCCGGCTTCGCTTCCTGCTTTTCTTCGAGCAGACCGAGTAGCGTAAAAGACAGATCTGCAATGACGCTGTTGAGAGCATCCAGCGTATCCGCCTTTGCGCTCTGGGCTGACAGTTGGCGAATGACCTGCCCATCCTGCCGCTGCCGCAGTTCAACATCGACGTGCAAGATGGTGTCATCCATGTGAAAACGGCCAGCCACCAGGACATCCGCGTTCAGCTCCGCGGCCAATCTCTGGCCGGCGCGATCGTCAGTCAGATCGCTTGCCGATATCCCCAATTTCACAAAGGCGTCGCCAACGAAGCGGGACGGAGCAAGATTGAGTTGGGGAGATTGAGCCAAAGCCCGCAGCAACTTTTGCTTCAACCCATCCTGCAGCCATGCGGGCGCATTCGCTGATGAATCGGCTTGAAAATCCAGGAGCGCCACTTTTTTCTTCTGGGCGGCGGCGATTTGTATCGTCTCCACCTCTTGCCGCATGAGGGCAGTGATTGGCTGCGTGCCCAACCTGATTTTTCGATCACTTTGATCACCGCAGCTGACCACGATCAACAGCGTCGCAATGATCAAGATCTCATTCATTTTTTTCATGATCTCACCTACCTAGATAAACTGAGCGATGATCATGGTGATGTCATCGTGCTGTCTGGCGCCTTGCACAAATTCGTTGATCTGTCGCATAATTCGGCGCTGCATGTCGTAGGCGCCAACGACATGATTCGCCGCAATGATATCATACAGCCTTTCCTCGCCAAACTCTTCCAGATTTTCATTCATTGCCTCGGAAATGCCATCCGTATACAGGATGAGCACATCACCGGCCGCGAATTGAATACAATGTTCCTCGGTAGACTCTAAAAATGTGACATCATCAACCAGGCCGAGCCCCATACCGCGAGGGATGTAGACATCGACATCATGGTGATTTTTACATCGCTTGGCAATGACCGCGTTATGGCCGGCGCGAACGTATGAAAACTCGAGTTTTTGCATGTCCAGGACGCCATAGACCATCGTTGTAAATACGCGCTTGTCTATATTTTTGTTCAGATATTTGTTCAATTGTGCGACAAGATTTTTCGGCGAGCTGACGAGATCGGCCAGCGATGTCATCATACCCTTGATTTCAGCCATATAAAAAGCGGCGGACGCGCCTTTGCCCGAGACATCGGCAATGGCGATGCCGATGCGATAGTCATCTATATAGAAATAATCGTAATAATCACCACCCACTTCTGCCGCAGGAATGCAGAGGCCGACGATATCCAGTCCCGGCAGTTTTGGCTGAAATACCGGCAACAGACTCTGCTGAACCGACCTGGCGATCTCCAACTCTTTTTTAATCCGCTCCTGTTCGGTCAAATCCTGCAAAAGCAGTGAATTGCGAATGGCCAGGCCCGCTTGATGACTCAGGGTGCGCAGAAACATTTTCTCATCCGGGTCATAGCCGGACTCATCGACCTCTTCGGACAACAATAAAAATCCAATTGTTTCGCCCTGGCTCACCAGAGGTGCGATGAGATCAATGCTCTTGAACTCGACTTGTTGATTCAACAACCTGACGAGGTCATTGAACTGATCTCTGTGGGTGATCTCATCCGTCGTGAATGGCTCGCGTCTTTGCAGACATTCCTGGTAGCACACCTGAGGAAACTCTTGTTCAATTCTTTTGACGATATTATGCGGGTGGCCCCATTGCGACATGATGACCTTTTGCGCACCGCGCTCCTGAATCAGGAACAACACGCCCTGTTTGGCGCCCATGTAATTCACAATTCGTTCGGTCACCAATTGCACAAGCCGGGAATGTTCAAACGAAAAAACAAGATCACGGGAAAAATCTTCAATGGCGCTTTTTTCGCGCAAGCGCAGCGTCATATAGTTGAATGAGGCCGAGAGTTTGCCGATTTCATCTCTGGAGCGACTTTCAACATGCGTGTCATAATTGCCATTGGACACATCCAGCATGGCGAGCGACAGCGTATTGAGGGGTTTTGTGATTCGTCTGCCAATGATTATCGACAAAATGACGACGACGAGAAACGCGATGCCGAGGATGTAGATGTTCATCCATAACTTACGACGCGAATTAATATTGAATTCAATCAAAGAGAAACCAACATCGACTTTTCCTCTGGATTCACGATCAAAGCGGATGGTCACTGCCAGCCGATCAAAATCATTCCAGCTTTCTTCGGCGATCTGCCCTTTCGTCAAACGCAGCACCAGATCATATTTTTCATCCGGCGTTAAAAAACTCGATTCAACATCGAGGTCCTGCGTATCAAGGGTGTAGGCGATCAAATTGCGATCCTGATCAAAAATGGCGATATAAATCAGTCCCTCGCCCGCCTCTGATTCCATGATGCGGTCGATCCAGTCTTGATACATAAAGAGGTCCGCTGCATCGGCAAATCGAATTGAAGCGATGAGCTTGGCGACTCGCTCCATATTCTGCTGCAGCTCCCGACGTTCGAGCCGAATCTCCCTGCGGGTGAAAAAATGAAAGACCGTACCCATCAGAATGAGTAGGAGCACGATGATGACAGCGGATAATTTAACCCAGATTCGATTCAAAATGAAGCATCCTCTGACACGACTTTTTCAGCAGTTCTGAACTGCCTAGTTTAACGATAAACAACAAGGATTTCAAGTCTATTCTTTCAAAGCTGACTATTGAGAGAATTTATCCAGAGCAACAGATCAAGGCATTGCTGATAGCCGATCGTATTGGACCAGATGGGAAAAATCGTGCAGTTGGTGAGCAGCAGATCTGCGCCCGGCGACCAGAGACCAAGATCAACGGCGTTTTGCCATTCCACGGTGCCGGGAATGGGCGAAAAAGAGGCGACCTTGACGCGCGCGCCAAGGCGATGGACGAATGCAGCCGTTTCTCTGACTTCCGCCGCCCTTTGACCCGGCAAACCCATCAGCACATAGACGCCGATCTCTTTTTTTTCGAAACCAGCGCGTTCAAGGTTATCGAGGGCTCTCGCTAATTCAAAATTTGTCACTTTGGCGGACATGGCCTTTTGCCGTCCTTCATTCGATGTCTCAAAGCTCAAACGTATGTGGCGCACCCTGGCGCTGAAAAAGAGTTCTGCCATCTCCTCATCAATGTAACGCGGTGTGAGACCATTCGGCGTATAAAAATTGATCGACCAGCCGCTGTCACGCACGCCGCGCAAGACAGGTTTGATGAATTGCGACGAGCGATGCAACAGCGCATCATCAAAGAATGTGAAATGCTCTATCTCGTACTGCTGTCGCCAAAAGCGGATCTCATCGATGACATTCTCAACAGAACGTCTTCTATAGCCCGCCGTCAGTATTCCGGAGGCGCAAAAGCTGCACGCATTCGGGCAGCCGCGAGATGTGAGCAGAGCAACAGAGTACAAGGTTGGGTAGAGATCAAAAGCCGGCATCGGCAACTCATCCAGCTCGTGATAGTCATAGTCTCTTCCCGGGCCATTCAGCAGTTCCGCAATCAGGCGCACTGCCTTCACCTCTCCCTCACCAGTGACGATATAATCCGGCGCAGCATGGATGCGCGCATGTTCCGGACACAGCGTCGCATATATGCCGCCGAGAATGATCTTTGCATTGGGAAAACATTTTCGCAGCAGGAGGATGGCATCGATGACAGCCGGATACCAATAGGTCATGAACGAAGTGACGAGCACAATATCCGGCGGTGTGCAGGAAAGCAACAACTGCTGCACGAGCTGAAATGGCATGCCATAACGACTATAGTGGCGCGGCACAAAACTCACGGCTTTGGGTTTTGCGATCCTTTCCCGATGAAACTTGCCGCTCAGATCCGGACGAGTCGTCCGGCTGTGCGCCGGGATATTCAACAGCGCTGGATGGAATCGATCGAGACAATCGATGAGCTGAACATCGTAACCATGATCGCGCAATACCGAACCAATGTAGAGCAATCCGAGGGGTTTGAACCAAAAATCGTATGCGGCAAAATCATAAATCCATGGATTAAAAAGCAAAACAGTTTTTCTGATAAAAGCCATAGCGCTCGATTATCGGATCTCGACAATGATCAGCATGATATCATCGCGGCAATATTCACCGCTAAAGCGTCGAACATCGGCGACGATATCCCTGCACGCCGAAACGCCTTGCTCGATATGAGCCTCAATGGATGCCAGCAAGCCCGTTGTGCCGAACTGGTTCTTGTTGGGATCTTCGGCCTCCACAATGCCGTCTGTATAGATGATGATTCTGTCGCCTGTTGCAAGTTCTTTCGCATCTTGCTTGAACAGGCCGTCTTTTTTGTCAAAACCAATGATGGTATTTTGCGAGACGAGCTCGGTCATCGTTTTTTCGCCTGAACTATAAAGCAACGCGGCCGGATGGCCGCCGCCGGCATAGCTGATCTTCTTGGCTTTAAAATCCAGTTGAATGGACATCATGGTCAGAAAGAGGCCCATACTGCCAAAGGTGTCAAAACAAAATGAATTGATCGCCGTGAGAATGTCTCTCGGATGAGGATTTTTCTTGAGAATGGCATTGATTTCGTTGTGAATTCGGTTCACCAGCAGGGCTGCAGCGATGCCATGGCCGGTCACATCGACCATATTCAGATGGACGTGATCACCATTCTGATAGATATGACAAAAATCTCCGCCGATGCCGATCATGGGATGATACTCAACGCCAACGGCAATGCGTTCATTTTCAAAATTCTTCGGCACCAGACTCGCTTGCACCTTGCCGGCGAGTTCAAGGTCTCTCTCAATCATCAGATTATGGGCCGCCAGCTTTTTTTGCTGCGCTTCGAGACGAAGCTGCATATCGCGCCTTTCCAGCGCTTTTTCAATTCGCATCAGAAACGCGTCCTTGTTGACCGGCTTGGACATGTAGTCAAAGGCGCCCTGCTGAATAGCTTTCACAGCTGTCGGGATGCTGCCATAGCCGGTCATGATGACGACCTGGGTGTGTGGATCTTTTTCTTTCGCAACCTGCAGGACATCCAGTCCACCCAAGCTATACATCTGCAGATCGGTCACAATGAGGGCATAACTATTCTGCGCGATAGACTCGACCGCCTCCTCGCCGGATGCAGCCTCATCCACTTGATGGCCATTTTTTCTCAACACATGAAGATAATACTTGCGATTATTGGCGTCATCATCGACGACAAGTATTTTCGCCGAGCTCTCCGGCGTGATAGGCAATTCTCTGCTCATGACTCCAGTTTCAAAGCCAACATTGTTATGTCATCCGCCTGCGGCACACCTTTGGCAAAAATGCGCAATTCATTGATCAATATGTTGGCGAAATCCTCAACCGACACATCCTTTTTCATGCATTCCCTGACGAGATTTTCGAGGCGCAGCTCTTCATACATGTCACCGCCTTTGTTTTTTGCTTCGGTAACTCCATCAGTATAGGTGATAAGAAAATCTCCGGGTGCGAGCGTCACATAGCCCGTCTCATAGATCCTGTTGCCCATCATACCGAGGAGCAATCCCCCTTTTTCCAACAATTCGCACGAACCATCGCGGTGAAAAATATAGGGAGGATTGTGGCCGGCATTAATGTAAGCCAATATCCTTGTCCTCACATTGTATTCAGCATAAAAAAAGGTGATAAACTTGTCTATATTTGTGTTCTCATAAATCAGATTATTCAACCTGCTAATCACCCTATCCATGCTCATATCCGAGTCCGTGAGTATATGCAGACCGGCGTGCAGATTGGACATGAGCAGTGCCGCACCGATGCCCTTTCCCGAAACATCACCAATGGCGAGCGCCACCCGATCATCATCCAGCAAAAAGCAGTCGAAATAGTCGCCGCCAACCTGCCGGGAAGGGATGTTAAAACCATAAATTTCAAGATGATCTAATTGCGGAAAGCTGCTGGGTAAAAGCCGCTGCTGAATGTCACGAGCGATGGCGATTTCCTCTTCCAATCTCTCTTTTTCGAGCGCCTCCTCAAAGAGTCGCGCATTTTCAATGGAGATCATCGCTCTGTTGCCCAGCGAGGAAAGAAAATCCAGTTCGTCGTCCGCATAGGGAATAGTGGACATTTTGGGTCCAAGGAGCAAGATACCTTTTGTCTCTTGCTGGATGCGCATCGGCACAATGACCTGAAAACCGCCCTTGCGTATCAGCGCCAGTGCTGCGGTCAAATTATCTGCTTGAACGTAACAAGGCGATTGTTGTTGAGCCAACTCCCCAAGTATGGGCTGCTCCATCATCGACTGGAAGAGCTGCGAACTGCTGTTGACGCCTCGATTCGCCGCAAGATAAAACTCTTCATTCCTTTTCAAGAACAACAAGAGTTTATTCACCGCCATTTCGCCCATGATTGTGAACTGCAGTATGTTTATTATTTTGGCCAACTCGAGGGTGCTATTTAACTCTTTGCCAATATCGAACAGTGTGTTCAGCTCCTGGACTTTTTTGTCCAGTTGACGATTCATCCTTTCAATCTTGTTGAACATGAGGGCATTCTCAATGGCAGCCGCCGCAATGTTCGACAGTGAATTGAGAAATTCCAGTTCCTTTTTGGTGAATTTTTGCCCGTTCATTTTGTCACCCAGGCATAATGCGCCGACCAGGCGATTTGTGCGTAGCATTGGCACGGCCAGGCTCAGACCTTTGGACAAAAAATAGTCCCTGTTCGGGCACTGTTCGGCTGACAAGCTGGTCAGCAGGACGGGATGCTCAAATTGATATTCGAGAAAGATTTTCTGATCCTTTAACTTTGCCGAGAATCCTTTGACGACCTTGACGACATAACCGCCATCGTCATCGACAGCCAGAGCCATGCCGCGACTGATGAGCATTCTACCCATTAACGTCAGCAGGCAATTGTTCAATACATGAGAAACATCCAGTGATGAGTTGAGTATTTGGCTTAACTCGAAGAGGGATCGTAATTCAACACTTTTGTAGTCAAGAGTGGCTTGCGGCGATTGTGGTTGTTGCTCCAACTTATTTCTTTCCCTCACCAAAGCCAGAGTTATTTTTGTCGATGAAATACTTTACCATTTTGACCTGATTCTTGACCCCCGGCTGTATTTGATAATCGACCTCGTCCATCAAGGTCTTCATGAGATAAATCCCCAGTCCGCCAACCTTGAGCTGAGCCAGATATTCTTGCATATCGGGCATTTTTATGGAATCGGGATCAAATCCTTTGCCATGATCGGTGACGACGAGCGTAAATTTATCAAAGTCTATTTTTATCAAGATGTCGAGGCTCTTTTTGCCATTGTTCCGATCCGATGCATAGGCATGTTTTATGACATTTGTACATGCCTCATCGCAAGCAAGTTCAATTTTTCCAACGTCATCCGAGTTGAATCCCACTTTGTCGGCCACCTTGGTGACAAACTCGCGAATCAACTCCAGGTTGTCCGTCTCGCTGGGAATCCGCAATCTATATTCGTATGCAGTAGTTGGCATAATCTCGCACCTTATTTGATTGAATTGAAGTTATTCAAACAATCCCGTTCCCACTCTCTTAATTACGAGTCATTTTTGCTCAGGTTTGTAAAATAATTCGATGGCACGATCTTCCTCTTGCACAATATCATACAGGGTTGGAAATCCCAAAAGATCAAATACGCGGAAAATTTTCGGCGACATGCTGCACATCTTGATGTCGCCCTGATTATCACGAATATTTTCGATATATCCCATAAAAACACCCAGCCCGGCACTGCTGATATAAGTCAGATCTTTAAAATTAACGATGATATTAAAGCGTTCTTCAGCTATCAACTTTTCAAGTTCATTTTCAAGCTCGGGCGCAGTATGAGCATCCAAAAATCCGTTCAGGTACAGAATAGAACATCCGTTTTTGTTCACTCGGCTAATACTAAACGCGTCCATATATCCTCCGCAGGTTGAATGGTATCGGTATCAGATTTATCGCTAGAGTGCCTTAATTATGACAAAAGTCAAATCGTCGTAGGCGTTTTGTCCGTCAAAAAAGCTGTAAATAGTATGGATGATATGTTTTTTTATTTCAATCGATACCTGGTCTTTCACGGCTAGCAAAGCTGTCTCCAGTCCTTTTTCACCAAATTCATCGCCATCGCGATTCCTCGCATCGGTGACGCCGTCGGTATAGAGCAGGAGAGTGTCGCCGCGCTTCAGCTTGATCCTCTCCTGTTGCAGAGATTTTGCAAAAATGGGACCCGGATCAAGCCCGACGCCCAGTCCTTTCGGCTCCAAACGTTGACAGATGTCCTTCTCTCCATGGACAAAAAATATGGGACAATGTCCTGCGCGACAAAATGTAAATGATCTGTTTTTCGCATCAATGATCCCATAGATCAAACTTATGAACGTCTTGCGATCAAAGTTCTTGTACAAGATCTCGTTTGCAGCGACGAGCATCTGTTCCGGTGACAACACTTCTTTCGCAAGCGCTTCCATTATCCCTTTCACTTCCGCCATATAAAATGCCGCGGATGGTCCTTTGCCCGAAACGTCGCCGATGACGATGCCCAGTTTTGCGTCGTCCAGTTTGAAAAAATCGTAATAGTCGCCACCCACTTCGTTCGCGGTCACGCAAACGGCATCCAGCTCAATGCCTTCGATCACCGGCATCTTTTTGGGCAGCAATTTCATTTGCGCTTCGTGGGCAATTTTCAATTCCTGTTCCAGCCGCTCCTTGACGATGGATTCCTCGACTAAACGAGCGTTTTCAACTGCAATGGTCGCTTGATCGCTAAAAGCCCGCAACATTTCGGCATCATCCTGCTCAAATCCGAATTCAAAACGTTTTCCCACATATAAAAATCCGACAACTCGATCGGAAGTGATCATCGGCACGGCGATGAGCGAACCAACATCCTTTTTCCAGGTCTGAATATTTTTCACCAGATCATTTTTATTGACCTGGTTGCAAATCATCGTCTCTTTGGTGCGCTTCAACCACTCTATCAAGGGCCCAATCCGCTCGGCTTGCCAATTCTGCCGTTCGAATTCCAGCAGTTGCTTGGAGGAGATGAGAGAGAGCGCACCGTCTCTATGGTTATAAAGCTCGAGCCAGGCATATTCGGCCTGCGTCACCTCCGAGGCCAGCTTTACTATTGTCCTCACCAGTTTGGTCCAGTTGAACTCGGAACTGAGAGCGCGACTCAGATCGTGCAGCGATTGAATTTGCTGCATTTTGCGGTCATATAACTTGGCTGTCGGTAAATGCGCGAGCAACGCCAGAAAAGAGATGGATAAATAGACAGTGATGAAAACCATCCCCATTTCGATAAATCGTTCCAGCAGGGGACTGAAGGATACAATAGGATTGATTTCGCGAAATTGAACTACAAAAAGGCCTTGCACCGGTACAAGGATCAAACCGCCCCAAAAGCAGGCGATCTTTTGCTTTTTATTGAGATAATTGATCCAGCCAACGCGAAAAGAATTGATGACGGAAAAATTGATCAGAATGAAGAGCACTACATAATTGATATATTTGAACAGAGCAGCGTCATGAATGACAGAATCAGGATAGTATTCTGGCAAACTCGTGAGCGAGTAGAGCAATAAAAAAATCATCAGCCAGGTGAATATGGCCGCGGTCGATTTTTTCCTTTTAATATAGATTAAATTTCGCAGCGTTCCCAGGGCTATCAGGATGAAAACGATGGCAAAAAACGCCCAGGAAACGACGAGGACATTATCACCCAGATTAATCCTGAAAAAATCGCTGTCAAAAAACTGCTCGCGCAAAGAGGCAAGACGATTCTCCGACAGAAACAAAATGGCGCTGGTGATGAGCACAAGAAAAAAAAGATGCCGCAAACCGCGCAATACATTGCGGTCCGAAGTCCACTTTTGTTTGTAGATGAGCGGCAACGACAAGATCAATGAAATCAGGATGAATCCATCGCGGATAATCATGGAAGCAATGGTATAATCCGACGACTGCCCCATGTACTGGATAGCAGCCCCTAAAAAAAACGCCAAAGGCAACAAGAGAGAAAGCTGACTGAGATATTTCATTCACTATCACCGATGAATTCAACTCTTTCGAAATATCACCCTACATAAGGAATTGACTAATAGGGAGATACGAAATGTTCCTTTTCGAGTTTCGTATTTAAAGTAAACAACGACCGGAATTAAATCAAGGACAATATCACTCCGATGACAGCTCTTTTTCCCCAAATACCTGCGCCGAGAATATTTTTATAACCGTATCTTCATAGCGCCAGGCATCAACGGGCAGGCCGGCTTTGCGGCATGTCTGCTGCAAAAATGTCTCGGAATCCCAGTGATAATCGGCAGCGACCTGCGGCAGCAGCAAGCCGGAATAGAGTCCGTTCTTGATATAGAGGCCATGCCGTCCCACCTCGATCTCCTGAATATCCCTGATTTGCTGCAAGGGAGACAAGACAGATATCTCGATATCGATATCAGCTAACTCATCGGCGGCGACCGGTTTGAATCTCGGATCGCGACAGGCAGCGACGGCCATTTCGCAAACGGTCTCTCGCAATGGCTTGTACGCCATCACATAGCCAATGCATCCCCGCAGCTTGCCATCGTTATGCAGCGTCACAAAAGCGCCGCGCTTTTCCGAGAAAATCTTTGCATCGAACGCAACAGGTTCTGTTTTTCTCGTACCCAGAGCTTCTTCAATAGCACTGCGCGCGGCGATGAGCAGGACCTTTTTTTCGTCTTGCGTCAGAGGACGATCGGCCTTTTCAGCTGTCATATTTCACCCCGCATACTAATGAATCAGAATATTCTCATCAAACACCTGTGTTCGATAAAGCCAAAATTCGGCGCCCTGCTTCCAGGCGCTCGACGGCAGTCCTGCTTTGCGGCATAAATTCGCCATCTCTTCGTCCACAGTGCGCCAGCCGGCCTCGACAGGCACTTCCGGCAGAAAAGTGGCGCCATGTGTTCCTTTGCGCATGATAATGCCGTGCACGCCCATTTCAAATTCGGCCAGGCTGGCGATTTTGTAGACATTGGTCAAATAGACCGACACCTTGATTTTGATGTCATCGAGTTCGTCCGCCGCCAATGGCGGGAAACGCGGATCATCAAATGCCGCGGCCACGGCCATGTGCGGCACCAGCTGATAGAGCGGCATATCGGACTCGTGGTGGCCGATACAGCCGCGCAAAAGACCATTTTTTGTGATCGTCACAAAAACGCCTCTCTTTTGTCGCTGCACATCGTTTGCCGGTGCGGTTTCGAGAATGGCGCCTTTTTCAATATAGTGGACGATGGCCGTACGCGCCAACCCGACCAGCACTCGCTGATCATCAATATTCAGCGGTGCAAAGTCGATCCTGCCGGACTCGATCGAGCGATAAACGGCGACGGCGCCATATCCCACCACATAACCGCCCTTTTGACCGATGACATCATTCGAGTTGGTTTTTGCCAGCAGCTCCGTCGCGTTCGCGCCGCGTTGCTGTGCGGCTATTTGCATGACAACCACCGGACCGCCGCCGCACGCCTGCGAGGATCCCGACTGCAATCCCTGATAAAGATTTTTGGGTTGCAGCGCCACAATCGCCGCCAGCGTTTGGTCGCCCAGTTGCACGCAGTCGTCGTACGACTCGCCATGGTAAAGGTCGGTGCTGGCGACGATCAGCGCACTTTTATTCTCCAGAACCCTGGCCAGCGATCGGCCAATGCTCTCGCACGCTGACCAGTCGACATATCCCATGACAATTGGAATGATCTTCGTCTGCGGAAAGATGAACTGCAGAAAAGGCACCTGCACTTCAATGGCATGCTCTGCACGGTGTCCATATTCGGAAAAATGCACCTGGTCGCATAAATCGACGAGCTCGCGTGCCAAAGAGACATCGATAGCCGCGGCGCCCAGAGGCGTCTCGTACGCTCGCCCGGGATATATCGTCGCGCCGCGAAATGAATCGTGATGGCTCGGCGCAATGATGACAATGACGTCATACTTTTTGCCGATGACCTGCTTGTAGGCCGCCGCAGCGATGGCGGCGGAATACTGATATCCGGCGTGCGGCGCCACCAGACCAACGATGTCCCCCTCGATGACGCGCACCGCGGCACTCTTTAACTTTTGCTCAATGTCGCTTGCCAGCTGGATGGGATCATTCGGATAAAACTGACCGGCGACCACAGGCCGACGAACCTGACTGGAGGCGCAAAAAACAGGAATGAAGCTGAAGCCAATCAGTATACAAACAAACCGAGCGGAAAACCATCGCTTCTGCATGGAAACACCCTTTTTCATAGTCTCTCCAATCTCATGACCAGATGCCGGCAATGGCCGCACCGCATTTGTCGCACGTGCCATTGTGCAGAGACATACTCACGACCGCAAAGCCAACCCGTTGGATGACGATCTCTCCGCACGCCGGGCAGTAGGTGTTTTCGCCGGGATCTCCCGGCACATTGCCGGTGTAGACAAAATGCAGCCCGCTATCCAGACCAATCTGCCGTGCCATGGTCAGGGTCTTGACTGGCGTGGAAGGCAAATTTTTGAGGCGATATTGCGGATGAAAGCGCGAGAAATGAAGGGGCGTATCCGGACCCAACTCTTTATAAATCCACGCGCACATAGCCTCCAGCTCCTTTCGATCATCATTTTGCCCGGGGATGACCAGGTAAACAATTTCGGTCCACATTTTTTGTTTCCTGAGCAAAACGAGCGTATCGAGGACGGGTTTGAGCTCACCGGCGACGAGCTCGCGGTAAAATCGTTCGGTAAAGGCTTTGAGGTCAATTTTCACGCCACTCAGGACCGAACATAAATCTTTCATCGGCTGGGGATTGATATAGCCGTTGGTGATCATGACGCTGCGCACTCCCACTTCATTGCCTTGCACCGCAGAATCGTGCATATATTCCGTAAAGATGACCGGCTCACTATAGGTATAGGCGATTGATGCGCACGCGCGATTTTTCGCGACGTGCGCGACGTCGTATGGCGGCAGATCAAACGATTTCACCTGGTCGGGCGTCGATTGCGAGATTTCCCAATTTTGGCAAAATTTGCACATCACGTTGCAGCCGACCGTCGCGAGTGAAAAGGCTGATGTGCCGGGCAAAAAGTGAAAGAGCGGTTTTTTTTCGATCGGATCGATGTGCGCTGTGCAGGGTTTGCCATAAACCAAAGTATAATAGGTGCCACCGATATTCTCGCGCACCCCACAATAACCGCGCTCCAGATCGTCGATGACGCACTCGCGCGGACAAAGTTTACACTGTATCTTCCGATTGGCCAACTTTTCATAATAGCGCGCCTCCACCAGGTCGGCTTTGCCGCTCGTCCCTTGTGCGATCAGTCGCACCGGTGAACCGGCAATGGAGCAGCCCAGGGCTGCGGCGGCTAGAAATTCTCGTCGATTCATTTCGCTCACACTCTTACAACTTGAATTCTTGCGGGGTCATCTGTGCCCAGGCGATGCTCGACATCAGCGGCTCGCGCGATATAGACGGGCTTTCGCCCGGCTTTTTCCAGCGACTCGATGCCGTTTTCCGCTCTTTTTTGCTCGATGATATCCCAGGCGATGCGATCCATCGCCACCATGTCGGTGGCGCACATGAGACTATCCATTGGCCACGACCACTCCCGCATGAACGGCGGTCCTCCTTCATATTGGGCTGTCAAGGCGTCGCAGATGGTCAAACGGACCTTATCCCGGATTGGCGGCAGCATATTCACGTCCGCGACAAAAGGATCGCCGACATTCATATGATACTTGTTTGGATTATTAATCACGCCAAAAAAATTCTTCAGCGCGCAGCTCAGCCCGACGATGCCGTGATCTTTCAGGATGGGCAGGTTGATGACCGCGGTACATCGCTGCGTCAGGATGCGGCATATCTGACTGGCGACAGCGCCGTGCTCAAAAAGCTGCTCCGTGAAACCCGATTGATCATTGCCCACGCACTGCACCTGGCCGCGTTCCTGCGATATTTTGAATCCCGCGCCGATGAGATCCCGGTTGCGCCGGTCAAAAATGATGATATTTTGTCTTCTCACCCCCGCAAGCAGCAGGCGGTCAATGATTTCACTGACAATTTCAGGATGCGTGGATAGATTCACCCCGGCAAGACAGTTTACCTTGAGGCCAACGACATCGTGCGGCGAGAACAGCGATCTCCACGCTGCCGGCGCGGGACGCTGAAAAAAAGCCTCAATCGTTGCGTCCAAAAGTCGGGCAAGATGTGGCTGCGACAGGCTGTGATCGGTCTTGTTCAAGTCGGAACCATGCGCGATGACCACGCGGGATTTGGCATCGTCGTTCGCCTGAACCGGGCTTCTTGCCATCGCCGGCTTGAATGAAGAGGCCTCGAGCCCTAAAACCAGGGCGCTGCCGAGAGTCGCGGAGGTTTTGATAAATCGTCTGCGTTCCATACTATAAGATATGCAATGTTGGATCGAATGTCAACGCAGAAAACGCTCGATCATTTCTTTAAAGCCGCCAGCGGTGAAATCCCGGGTTGAAATCGAATTCCTCACACCGCCGCTGTGGCGAGAGGATGATGATTCTTTGACCCGGGCGTACATGATCCGGTTGTCGATCGCCACGGCGATCTGATTTGCCAATATTTCCAGGATTTGCACTGTTGCCGGCGTCGGAATTCGTGATTCTTGCGGATCATCGGCCATGAAGAATCCGACTGTTTTCCCATCGCGCCCCCGAACAGGCACAAGCAGCAATGCCTGTTGCGGCCAGCCACCTGTCGGATGCGGGCGCGTTTCAGCACCGTAATAAATCTGCTTGAACTGCTGCAAAACAGCCTCTTCGCGGTTGACGAGATAGGATTGACCGATGAGATAGTCATCTTTTAGCAGAGCGCTAAATTCGGCTACAGCAAATGTCAATGCCAGCAGCTGCGTTTGTTTGATCTTGTCATCGCACGCCACGGCTTTTGTTTCGAGCATTTGTGTCTTTTTGCTGATGAGGACAATGGCCACCAGATTGAAATCGAGACCGCGTTTGGCAGACCACGCTATTTCATCCAACAGCTCGGTGAGACTGAGATGCAATTTGAAAATATTGCTGTTGGCAAGGACCTGGCGCAGTCGACGATTTTTGTTAGCCAACACGTTGAATCGGTGACAGTTTTCAATACTCATGCTCACCAGCCGAGTGATCACGTCGAGACTTTGAAGAGTCGACCGAGCTGGTATGACGTTATCGAGAGGTTCATCCAGAGAAATATAGCCATAAGGGCGATCGTGATAATCCCTGAGGCTGAGCAATATGAGGTCGCGTTTGTGCCATTTGTCCGACGGGCGTCGGCGCTCCGCAACAGCAGAATGATCGTCCTCGGAGGCATCTCGCTGATCCTGATCATTGTGTATGATCTTCATTCGATAGCGATCGTGAAAAATACGCTCGATGACCTGGCGTGGAATCTCACTCATGCGTCGATCTGGCGAAGTGGCGCCGTTTGCCGCGTAGCCGACCATCATCTGCTTTACATATACGTTGCGGCGAACATCGAGCAGTGCCAGTGTCGCGCGTTTGAAGTGAAAGAGCTGACAAATCACCTCGAGGATGCGGCGCAAAAAGAGATGCACCGGATCGGAGTAGCCCCGGTGCATGAGGCTGACGAACCCGGCGATCAATTCGCTCTGATCAATTGGATGGCGTTGCCCTTGCTGGGTCGCGGGCTCAGGACTGAGAGTAGCTTGAAAGCCAATGACATCGTGACGAGATGCACTCTCTGCTGATGCGGCGAAGCGGCTGCGAATGGCTTCTGAAATGGACAGCAGATAGTCACCGCTTTTGACAATTGTCTGCTGAGCGCCGATTCCGCCGACCTGCTCGAGCAATGGATCATTTTCGCGCAGCAAAACGATGATATAGGATTCATCCACCAGCGCTTCAAGCGGCTTCAACGGGGCGGCGTTATTTCCCGTAAAATCCCCATCTATCAAGCAGACCTGAAAAGATGCGTGCGCAGTTTTCTCCGCTACAGCGTCGAGTGTCTGTGCGCCGACGATTTCATAGTTCGCATTTTGCGCCGACAACATTTGTGTTGCAGCGTCGATAAAAGATATTTCAGGGTGTGCGATTAAAATGTTCATTTGAGAAGTATTTTTCTGATCCATGGCAACGGACAGATCTCATGCTTTTCTGAAATTAATAAAAAATTATGCAGAATAGCAAGGACTGAAATGCTGAAATCGTAAAATCCCAGTTACAGGCGGTACAAACCTCAAGAACCTGATAAAAAAGCACGCACCCCTCTATAAGATCGCCCAGAATATCCATTGTGGGCGTGTAATTTAGTTGGGACATCTGTCCCAATCGGGCGTATGTCCGAATCCATTTCCCGTCCGGTACATCCCGTTAGGGGCACATCCCGTTAGGGGCACATACCGTAAGGGGCATGAATATGCCGAACGATCTGGATCCAAAGATCGATGTATCTTGTTCTATTTTGCGTTAGATAGTTCTGATAACCTGTAACTGACATTTTACATCCTTTATGAGAAAAATTTGCATTTGACTGATAATTTATCTATTCTACAATAGAAAGAAATTCTCAATCGTGTACACTCAATGAGGAGGTTTACATTGTATAATAAAAAATATAAAAACCGTCTTTTCGCGATTCATCCAATAATCAAGAGTTTGTTACTGGAAGCCCATTCAATGCAGAGCGCGCGCGATTACCTTCGCACCTATCTGCACCAATATCACATAATCCTGCAGCAAAGCAGTGCGCGCATTCAACCGCTGGAATGGAATCTGCAGATTACGGCGTTGGAGACATTCAAAAGGATGATTTCACTCCGCAGCGAACGACTGACGAAATTCAGTCTTGTTGCGACCCTCTGGAAACTGGCGCACAACCTGGAAGAGCAACTCCCACAAGACTTGAGTGACGGCTTTTTTGAGGAGATGATTCATCTTTTCCTCGGCATTCAGGGAAAGGGCGATATCTATTCACAAGAGACAGTGCCGGACGTGCAATTGACCGGTCGAAAAGCGGCGGTCGTGCGCTCGGAACAGCTGGACAAACTGGCCGAGATCGGTCGAGCGAGCATGATAAAGTATCGCTCGGGATTGTTGCCGGCGATCATCAAGCGCCGCCAAAAAAACAAGAGACGAATACTGTCCGTTTTGCAGGCAAACGATGAGGACTGGGACAACTATTTGTGGCATCTACGCCATGTCGTCCGAACATCCGAGGTGCTGGAACAGCTCATCGATTTGTCGCCGGCGGAAAAAGAGGCCATCGACAGAGCGCGCGCCGGCAGACTTCCCTTTGGCATAACGCCCTATTACGTCTCTCTGATGGATGAAAAACCGACGCGCACGTTTGATCATGCCGTTCGAGCGCAGGTCATACCGCCCGTGGACTATGTGGACGTTATGCTCGCCAATCGTCAAGACCGCTCCTGCCAGTTCGATTTTATGCTGGAACGGGACACCTCCCCCATCGACCTCATCACCCGTCGTTATCCGCGCATCGTCATCCTCAAACCGTACAATACCTGCAGTCAGATCTGCGTCTACTGTCAGCGTAACTGGGAGATTGATGACGTATTGTACGAAAAGGCATTTGCCACGAGGACGAAAATATTAAAGGCAATAGAATGGATCGCCGAACACCCGGCGATTGAGGAGGTGCTGGTCACCGGCGGAGATCCGCTGGTCATGACGGATAAACGAATTGATTTTGTGCTGTCAAATCTGGCGAAAATTGATCATGTCGTGCGAATTCGCCTCGGTTCGCGCACGCCCGTCGTCCTGCCGCAACGTATGACGGACGATCTCATCGACATCATCGCACACTATCATGTTCCGGGCATGCGCGAGGTCGTTCTCGTCACCCATTTTGAACATCCCTATGAAGTGACTCCCGATTCGATGGCAGCCGTGCAGAAATTCAGACGGCGCGGCATCTCGGTCTACAATCAGGCCGTGTTCACCGTTGAGAACAGTCGCCGCTACGAGTTGGTGGCGTTGCGCAAAGCACTGCGCTCGATCGGCGTTGATCCGTACTACACATTCAACACAAAAGGCAAAGAGGAGACAAAGAGCTATCGGGTGCCGATGGCTCGCCTGATGCAGGAGATAAAAGAAGAGGCCAGACTCATGCCGGGAGTCATTCGCACCGACGAACCCGTGTACAATGTGCCGCGATTGGGCAAAAACTATCTGCGGGCGCAGCAACATCACACCCTCATCATGATCCTGCCCAACGGACGGCGCGTGTACGAATTTCACCCGTGGGAGAAAAAGCTGGCGCTGGCGGACACCTATATCGATACGGATGTGTCGATATGGGACTATCTCCAGGAACTGAAACGACGCGGTGAGAATATCGAAAATTACAAGTCGATCTGGTACTATTACTAAATCGTTTCTGCGGCTGAATTCTCAATCCATCAGCATGCCGCCATTGATCTCGATCGTCTCACCCAAAATATAGTCCGCGAACTCTGACGCCAAAAAGAGCACGACGTAGGCGATCTCCTCCGGTTTGCCCTCGCGCGCGAGCGGAATCATCGACTTGAACTGTTCCCGCAATTCCGTCGTCGAAAAGCGATCATGATAGCGGGTGGTGATCACTCCCGGCGCCACAGCATTGACCTGGATGCCGCTGCCGGCCAATTCTTTGGCCAACGCTTTTGTCAGGGTGAGCACCGCCGCTTTGGTGGCGGCATAGTGTCCGGCGCCGCGGCCGCCGCCATTGCGCGCGGCAATGGATGACATATTGATGATGCGGCCATATCCACGCGCCTGCATATGGGGGATGACCGCCCGGCAGCAGAGGAAAGTGCTGGTGAAATTGACATTCACGATCTTGCGAAACAACTCTTCTGACGTATCAGCGAGCGGCTTTCGTTCCACCAGGGTGCCGGCGTTGTTGAACAAGATATCGATCTGTCCATAATGATCGAGAGATTGTCGCACCAGGCGACCGACCTGGGCACCATCCGTCACATCCGCCTGAAGTGCCAGAGCCTCGCCGCCCAGAGAGTGAATCTCGTCCACCACCGCCCGAGCGCCGGCTTGAGTGGCATTATAATTGACCACAACCTTGGCGCCGCTTTTGGCAAACTCGACCGCCGTCGCCGCGCCGATGCCGCTGCTGGCGCCGGTGATCAGGGCAACCTTGCCGTCAAATCGTATGTTCATGCTCATTCCTCCAGATGTTTGTCGACATGCAGGAAACAGACGTCGCTGCGGCGCCCTCTCTCCATCGCATCATCGCCAACCTTCAACCGCACGAATCTCGTCGCCTTCAACTGCGCGCACTCTAACTATTCTGAGCTGGTCCATTGCACCACAACTGTCTCCTGCGGTTTCAGCGTGAGAAGACCGGCCTCGATCGACTCCAGTGCATTGGCGTCGCGCCCGACGCCGGAATAATCGCGTCGGGTGCGGGCCTGCTGCATCATGGTGCGGTAGCTGTAGATGATAGTGATATCGGGCAGAACCGGCCTGGCATTGTGCAAGAATGAGCTGTTTTCTTTCACGATCGCAGCCATCTGCACCGCTTCGAGGAGGCGTTCGGTCGGTTGGCCATGGAAATCGAGCATGGTCCATTCGCCCGCTTCATTGCCGCGCATCCGCCAGTTGAGCAGCCAGAAAATGACATGATCAGCGCCGCAGCAAAGGCGAGATCGTAAAGATCAAAGTCCCAGACATCTTTCTCAGGCTCGATGACATTCCACAGGATGAACAGGCGGGTGATCGGCATCTGCAAATTGGCCAGTGTCATGAACCAGCCGTCAATTTCTGCTTCCGTTTGTCCCGGCTCGATCCAGATTTGTGCGCCAATGCTCGGCATGCCGGCGAATAGAGCGCACGGCAAAGCCAACAATATAATATAGATGACAAACTTGTTCATAGTGCGGTCTCCGTGCGCAAGGTCAATGGATTCTGGCAAATTTTTGGTGTGTTTACAAAACGATAGACCAAATGCTGCCGAAATCATCTAACTCATTCAACAATAATTCCTTTGAATGTCTTGACTTCATTTAAAGGTGCATTTCGGGAAAGCCATCTTTTTAACTCTTCCGTCCCAATCAAACGTAATAATACTTTTTCATTTTGTATCTTGAGACCAGCAGCATCTCTTTGTGGCAGTGAATCGCCCGCTGCTCGTTGGCCCGGCAATGGTCGCCCACGTCCATCTGCCTTCAAATCCGTCATCCGAAAGAGCACCATCCAGAAACACGTTATCATCCACCCAGGCAGGATTCAAATTGATCCAGATCGAACCCTGCTGGATGCTGCCCACCAACTCTCCCGCGCCGACCTGCGGGCCGATGTCGTGCGGATCGCCGATCTTGTCGATCTGCCAGTCGCCGGTGATGAGCGCCGAATCGGAAAAGTCGATGGTCAACCAGCCGCGGGCCACCATATGCGTTGTCGTGTCGTAGCTCGCATATGAAAAGGTTCCCATCGGTGCATATAGGGGCGGGCGAATGGGTGACTTGTCCCGCGCACATCCCGTCAGCAGGACGGCCAAAAACAGCAAAAAGCAGGTCTTGCGTTGCATAAAACCTCTTCGTATCATGTTGTGTATCTTTAATAAACGCTGACGTCTGCCTCCGGTTCCTCGTTTCTCAGAAATTTCATTGCCTCACCCTGCCGCGCCAGCTCGACGCCGTGAAGATCAGACGCGCTGAAGAGAGTGACATGCGCGTGCGACGAGAATTCCTATGAGAAGCTGTCCAGCGATCGCAGCCGTCGCGCTCTCAATCGCTTCGGTTTCATATTGCGAAACAAAACAGGAATGGCTATATTGCGCAAGTGCTGAATCTAAATTTGATTTGAGACATATGAGAGTTATAGCTACCATGTTCGCTTTGCTCGCCTGCAGTTCGATGCGCGCGGCGACGGTGACGGGCGTGCTCATCAATGCGACGCGCGACAGCAGCGTCGTCCCGGCCGCGACAATACATCTGCTGGCAATGACTGCACAATCGAACTTTCCGGCATTTATCGCCGCGACGACCACCAACAATCGCGGCGAATTTCGCTTCAACATCGCCGGCGTAGAGAGCAGCGCAACATATTTTGCAGCTGTTGACCATGAGGAGGTGCGATATTTCAGCGAAGGCGTCGACCTCTCCGCCAAGGGGGCCGTCGATATTTCCCTGGCCGTTTACGACTCGACGCACTCGACGGCGGATGTGCACGCCCTGATGCATCATCTGATCATCGAGGATCTGGGTGATCGGGTCAAGTTTCGCGAGATACGAGTTTTGCACAATCCGAAGGGAAAGACCATCACCCACGCCTTTGTCGACGAGCAAATGGGAGCCGCCTTGTTTCAATTTCTCCTGCCGGCCGGGGCGATCAACTTTGCCTCCCAATCCGGTTCCGAGCTCACGCAGCACCTGAACTATGCGCTCGATCGAGGCGTCTTTTTGCCGGGCAGCAAAACCGTCAGTTATGCCTATGAGATCGCTATGCCGCAGAAAAGCCTTGATGTCGCCATCCACGCGACGCATGCGGCGCAGACAGTCGATCTTTTCATCCGCGGCGACAACCTGGTCATTGAGTCACAGCAGCTCATTGACAAAGGAATGTTTGATATCCGCGGTGCGCTTCACCATCGCTATGGCGCCGCCGACATTGACGCCGGCGCCACTATCCGGTTTCGAATGCAACGAGTCGGCCGCGCCAGCAATGCCCCGTCGCCGGCGCCGGCGATCATTGTGACATCTGTCTTTCTCGTCCTTGCAACGGCGGTGAGCATCTTGCGCCGAAAAAAGACAGCCCCCCGAGAGCCATCGGCCGGGCGACAGCAGTCAAAATCCCGGACGAAAAAATGATAGATGTCCGCACTCTTTCGAAAAAATTTGGCGCCAAAAAAGCGCTGGACAATGTCAGTTTCACCATTGAGCAAGGCCAGTATGTCGCCCTGCTCGGCGTGAATGGCGCCGGCAAGACGACTTTGATCCGACTTCTGGCGACGCTCGCGCGTCCTTCAGCCGGATATATCGAAATTGCCGGATTTGAGCAGAAAAAAGAGCAACAGCAGATTCGACGATGTGTCGGGGTGATGACCCACGACAGCTTTTTATATGCCGACCTGACAGCTGAGGAAAATCTGCACTTTTACGGCCGGATGTACGACGTCGATAACCTGCAAGATCGAGCAACGGACTTGCTGAAAAGCGTCGGCCTCATCACCCGTCGGCACGATAAAACAAGAACATTTTCTCGCGGCATGCTGCAGCGATTGTCACTGGCGCGAGCGGTTCTGCATCAGCCGCCGGTGCTGCTATTGGACGAGCCGTTTGCCGGCCTGGACGTGAACGCTGCGGACATGCTGAAGCAGTTGCTCGACTCGCTCATCGCCAGAGAGTGCACTCTGTTGCTGAGCCTTCATGATATTGACTATGCACTGCAAAACTCGACGCGCACTTTCATTCTTAAACAAGGCAAACTGATTATCGATAGTGCGACGAAAGAGTTGCACCATGATCAGGTTCGAAAGGCATTGGCCGTCCCGTGAAATCACTCGGGCACATCCTGGCAATCATTCAGAAAGACTTGCTCACAGAGCTGCGCAACAAGGAGATCATCATGTCCATGCTGGTTTTTTCCTTGATTGTCGTGGCCGTTTTCAATTTTACCTTTGATCCCGGCTCGGAACAGATGCAAAAGACAGCGCCGGCAATTTTATGGGTGGCCATTCTTTTTGCCGGCAATCTCGGTCTGTCGCGCTCTTTGTCCCGCGAGTACGAAAATGGCAGGATGCAAGGGCTGCTCCTCTGCCCGATGGACCGCAGTTTGATCTTTGTCGCCAAAGTGATCGGCAACATCTTTTATATGGGCATCATGCAAATGGTCACCGTGCCGGTGATGATTGTGCTCTTTGGGGTGACGATCGGTTCTTTCGCCGGCCTCCTGGTCCTCATTTTATTTCTCGGCACGCTCGGATTCGCCGCTGTAGGCACCCTCTTTTCGACCATCTCGGCCAATACGAAATCTCGGGAGATCATGTTGCCGATCTTGATGTTCCCGGTCGTTGTTCCGATCATATTGGCGGCGACAAAGAGCACTGCCGGTTTGATGAATGGTGATCCAGCCGGGCACATTTGGGCATGGATGAAAATCCTGATCGCATTTGATATTATTTTCACCGTCGCCTGCTATCTTCTCTACGAGCATGTGCTGGAAGAGTAACCGGACCAGCGGAGATATATCTTTATGAAAAAATCATATGTGCTTCTGAGCATCCTCTCATATGTTGCTATCCTGGCCAGTTTGTATATGGCCCTCATCTATGCGCCGACAGAGAAGAGTATGGGCGCTGTGCAGCGCATTTTTTATTTTCATGTGCCGTCGGCATGGGTTTCTTTCATCGCCTTTGGCGTCGTGGCGGTGGCGTCTTTTCTCTTTCTGCGGAGCGGCGCAGCAAAGTGGGATCTGTTGGCCCGCAGTGCCGCCGAGGTTGGCATGTTGTTCCTCACCCTTGTGCTTCTGACCGGGCCACTGTGGGCAAAACCGGTGTGGGGTGTTTACTGGACATGGGATGCGCGATTGACGACATCCTTCATCTTGTGGCTCATTTACATGGCCTATCTGATGCTCCGAAGCTATGTGGTGGACAGAGAACGCGGCGCCAGGTTTGCGGCCGTCTTTGGCATTATCGGCTTTCTCGATGTACCCATTGTTTACATGTCGATTCGCTGGTGGCGCACTCTTCACCCGTCGGCCGTCATTGCCGGTAGTGATGGCAGTGGCCTGGAATCGTCCATGTTGCAGACGCTGCTTGTCTGCGTGGTTGCCTTCACATTATTATTCATCACCTTGCTCATCTATCTTTATCAATCAACGATGCTGAGTGATGAGATTGAACAGTTAAAGACGACCGATTCATGAGGACAGACTCGTGGGAAACATGATATTTTTATTTGCGGCTTTCGCGGTTATTTGGACCGGGCTATTTGTTTTTTTGCTCATGATTGCCAGGCGCCTGACGAGCTTGCAGCAGGAAGTGAAGAGCTTGCGACGGGAAATGAAATCCGGCGAGTGTGCATAGCAAAGCGGGCGTCAGGTCGCAGCAAATCCTTGCGCCGATTCCATCAATATCTGCTCGACCTGCGACAAAATCTCCTCGACATCATCGAGTGAAGTGTGCGAATACCATATCTGCTGAGGATAGATCATCACGTTCGGTCCGTCCTGGCATTTCCCCAGACAGCCGCTTTGTGAAACTCGCACCCATTTCTTCCATCCCCGCGCTCCCACTTCTGTTTTGAGCACAGCGCGCAGCTCGACGCCCTCTTCATCCCCGCACGATTTTCTTTCACCGTTACGATCAAAAGTGCAGATAAAAATATGACACACATAAGGGGTGCTGCTTTTTCGAGCCATAAAACCTCACACGGTATCAATTTTGTTGAAAAATAAGAATAATTATTAAAATAATAAACTTTAAAGTCGAATGAGGCGAACTCGAAAATTTGCATAATGAGAGCTGAAGAGTAGCTATATTATGGTGATCAGAGAGAAGCGGCGAATGGCCGATTGTGACAACATGGCGCTTTGCCAGACTAGCGGAACATAGCCTTCAGACTACCCCACGTCTGCCGCGCCGAGGAGATCTGCGGCGATACGGTGACACTTTTTTCGAAATTGTCCACCGAGCCATCCGAATTAACGAGCTGAATTTTATAATGGTAGGTTCGGTTTGCAGATTTAAATACGGATTTGTCAATAAATGAATAGGACCGCTCGTTCGATGAGACGCCGAGTGCGGCGACAAAGCCAACTTTTTGAAAGCTTGCGCCGTCCATGCTGCGAAGAATTCGGTAGCCTTGTAGACCCTGCTCGGCGGTTACGATCCACTTGAGTATCACCTGATTCGTCGCTGTTTCGGCGCGAAAATCTATGATGACAGCTCCCGCAAAAGAGACAGTCACATAAGTGATCAATGCTGCGAATAGTATGAATCTTTTCATCATTCTGCTCTCGTCCTCAAATCAAGTTCATAATTTATAATCAAAAAATCAAGGATTTTTTCATAAATATGCAATTTTATCAAATTCATTTTTATCTGCCGTCCTTATTTTAATTGACATTTGTGGAAAATTTTATAAATTGCACAACATTCGCAGGCTCCGCATTGATCAGAACTTTACTCCAGCGGTGAGGTGTTTCTGTGTCGATGGTGTTCTCTCAAAAAAATCAGATTGAACCCTCTCTCGATAAGTATTTGCACGAGATCAGTATGATTCCGCTGCTTTCTGCGGATGAAGAAATTTCCTACGCCAAAAGAATAAAAGCGGGTGACCACACGGCCTTGGATAAACTAACCAGGGCAAACTTGAGATTTGTTGTCAGCATTGCCAAGCAATATCAGAATCAAGGCCTTTCTTTAGGGGATCTGATCAATGCAGGCAACCTGGGATTGCTCAAAGCTGCCGGCCGCTTTGATGTAACACGCGGCTTCAAGTTCATCTCCTATGCTGTCTGGTGGATTCGCCAGTCCATACTACAGTCTCTTGCCGAACAATCTCGTATCGTTCGTCTCCCTCTGAATAGAATCGGACTCTTGAATAAAATTGAAAAGCTGTTCGGCGAGCTGGAGCAAGTTTATCAACGGGAGCCGATGACATCTGAGATCGCCGCCGAATTGAATATGCAGCCGGCGGACGTCAATAATGCGTTGCACAACGTCTCCAGCCATTTATCGCTCGACGCACCATTCACTCAAGATGATGAAAACAGTCTCCTCGATATGCTCGAAAGCAGCGAAGAGCCATCGCCGGAGAACACGCTCATCAAAGAATCGATGCTGAGCGAAATCGAAAGGATACTCGCATCATTGACGCCGCGAGAGGCCAAGGTTGTGCGTCTATATTTTGGCATCGACTGCGAGCACCCGTTGACACTGGAAGAAATAGGCGAATCATTCAATCTGACGCGCGAAAGAGTACGCCAGATAAAAGAAAGAGCCATTCAAAGACTGCGACACAACAGCAGGAGCAAAATCTTACGCAAATATTTAGGTTAACGAGTATATTTCCTATAATGACCGTGATGATTTTCTTGGACAAATCTTATTTTTCTCTTGACAATCCTTGATCAAGTTCTTACATTTATTATAAATATGATAGAAAGCCCACCTAAGTTGATTATTTTATACCTACCTAAACCAGTTGAAGGTAGAAGCTGCGAAAAAAGACATCGATGTGGTGCACCGAATATCATTAAAAAGGGAAAGTATGTACGGAAAGCGCTTGAAGCTGATCTATTTCTCGACCGGGGGCTCGGACGTAAAAGAATACAGTTTAGGTTGGCAGCGAATAGTGGCATTTTTTCTGGGATTCCTGGCCGTCTGTCTGGTTTTTGTCTTCATAGGGCTTGCACTATTCACTGATATTTTACACGATGCGCAAAATGTCGACCTGAAACAGCGAAACACGCACCTCAAAACAATGCTTGCAGAAATTGAAGCGAAGGTGCAGGCGTTGGAAAAGCAAGTCAATAATATCCAAAAAGATGATAAAGATTTACGAATATTTTTAAGCATGGAAGATCCGGGCGAGGATACGCGCAAGTTGGGTCGAGGCGGTTTGGCCAAACCGCAATCAATATATTCCAAATCCGAAGACGAAGCGCTGCGCAATGCCAACAGGATAAACCAGCTCCTGGAAGAACTCGAAAATCGAATGGACTTTGCCGCCAAGAGCAGACTGGAAATTATCTCCAAATATAATGAAAACGACCAAAAGTGGCGAAGAATGCCCTCTATCCGTCCTGTTGAAGGAGGACGAATGACCGACGGTTTCGGACCGCGGACGCATCCCACTATTGGCATCCAGCAATTTCATGATGGTTTGGACATAGCAGCCCCTCGAGGTACAGCCGTCTACGCACCTGCTGATGGCAGAGTTGAAAAAGTCATCATTAAATACCAGCCAAATCAAAGTTACGGCAGACAAATTGTCATTGATCATGGCAACGGCATCAAAACGCGCTATGCGCACCTTCGAAATATCGACGTCGTCGAGGGAGAAGAGGTCACGCGCTTTTCCCAAATTGGCACCGTTGGTGATACGGGGCGCGCGACCGGCCCCCATCTTCATTACGAAGTTATTGTCGATGGCGAACACCAAAACCCGGTGTTTTATATACTCGAATAATCAATTCAATCTGAATGAGCCAAGCCTGTCAGAAGCAAAGAATGACGGGCTTTTTTTATATCTATCCACGAGATGCGCATTTCAAATCGAATTCCATACATCTTTTTCATAGTGCTGTCCCTGCCAGGCACTCTGCGGAGCACGATCCCGATGGATATGGTTGCGCAAGGGATGGAATGGAGTATTAGAGAACAGTACGATCAAGCCGTAGCGCTCTTTACCCAGTATGCTATGAATGATCCTCGCGATCCGGCGCCGCATTTCTTTCTGGCGACCGTATGGCAATCCAAGATGATGGATTTCGAAACAAAAGAGTGGCGCCACCTTTTCATGCGAGAGATCGATAAAACGATGGAGCTGTGCGATTCGCTGCTGATTCATCAACCACATGATAACGCCATCCGATTCTATTATGCCTCAGCTTTGGCTTATAAAAGTTTTCAGATATCAAGAGAGGGGAAAATTATCAAGGGATTCAGCCTGGCGTTGCGGGCCGTGGACATACTGCAGAAAATCATCGACCAGGACAGCACCTTTTATGACGCTTATCTTGGCACCGGAAGTTATCTCTATTGGCGCAGTTATTTGACGCGGCATTTCGCCTGGCTGCCATTTTTTCACGACCAGCGCGCGACCGGCATTGCGCAAATTGAGAGAGCGTGCCGCAACGGCGCATTATCGCGCTGGGCTGCTCTGTCAAATCTGGCATGGATTTATATCCAGGAGAAAAATTACGATAAAGCTGTCCAATGCGCCCAACGCGGTCTGGAGTCGTTCCCGATGAGTCGCTTTTTTCTCTGGCCATTGGGAGATGCACAATTCCACCAACAAAATTTTCAGGCTGCACTCTCGACATATTCGACCCTGCTGCAATCGGTCACTTTGGAAAGACACAATAATGGATATAACGAAACCGTTCTGAATTTAAAAATTGCAGCTTGTCATTTTCAACTGCGCAATCTGGCCATGGCCACTCACCACGCACAACGTGTGCTGACAATAGAAGCGGACGAGCAAGTGAGAAAAAGACTTGCGGAAAAATATGCAGAGGCAGCCAGGTTGCTCGATCAGATCAAGCAGTCCGATGACTAGAATGCTCCTTCAGCCGTTGCAAAATCTCGGCTGCGAGCACCAGCACACACCAGAGCGGGATCAAACTCACAAAATCTTCCGGCCAAAACAAGCCGATTTCAAATGACTTCCAGGAGAACGGAAAAAACCAGTAATATCCCGCCGCCAAATGTTTTTGCAGCAGGTCGAGGGCAAAGTGCACGACTATTCCCGCCCCAAGGAATTTCACCACCGCCCATCGATCTTTTCGGAAAAATTCACTGAAAAACAGTGTGAAAATGGCCATAAAAATCGGCGTATGGATGGCAACGGAGTAAAAATAGAGCTGGGGAAAAATGATATGAATCGGCCGCGCCAGAATGTCCGGCAGGATGGTTCCGAGATAAAATAGGACTCGGTAGCGCTGAAAGCAACGATGCCGTGACAGGAAATAGGCGGCAGCAGTGTGCGTCACCAGATCGGGCATAGTCACCGCTCTTCAAAATAGAGTGTGCGAAAATCAAAGCGAAATCGCGCCACGAAATAGATGCAGATGAAAACCGCTGGAAAGACGGAGAGCCAGATTTTTGCCCGACGCTTTTCGGCAATTCTCATCCTTTTTACTTCCAGCCAGCCTTCTTTGTGAAAAACGGCATTCAATATGATGAATTCACCGACACGCACATCCCTCGGGCCGAGGACACGAACGCGCCGGCCCAATTGTTCAAGGGAAAATCCATCTGGCAGGACCTCAACGATAACTGCTTCATTGCCAACATGGATGGTAACGCCATCATATTTTTCCGGATCTGCCAGGCACATTTGCAGCGTCACAAAAGGATGGAAAAAGCGACCGTAGAGCACAAGAAGGACAAGTGAACTGAAATAGACCGCCACTCTCAATAGTCGATACCGCCAGATCATTTGTCAACCAGGCCGCCAAAAATATCCTTGATCGTCTGCAACATCATCGGATGCAGGTGTGAATTCGAGGCGATGGTATTGCCGGTCTGCAGCACGTCTGTTCCCCCGCCAAAATCGGTCACCAATCCGCCGGCTTGTTCCAAAATGAGCGATGCCGCAGCAATATCCCAGGGATGCAGTCCCAACTCCCAAAAACCGTCAAATCGCCCGCAGGCGACGTAGCACAAATCAAGCGCAGCGGAACCGGCTCGCCGAATGCCGCTCACCTGCTGAAAAAATCGTTTAAAAGACTCCTGATAGAGATCGAGATATTCTTTGATGCGAAAAGGATAGCCGGTTCCCAGCAGCACCAACTCGGCTTGATCCACCTGTGACGCGCGAATGGATTTGTCATTCAGAAAGGCGCCTTTATTTTTCTCGGCATAAAACAACTCATCCCGTGTTGGATCATAGACGACGCCAACAATGACATCGCCATCGTATTCCACACCAATGGAGACGGTGAAAATCGGTACACCATGTATATAGTTGGTCGTGCCGTCCAGGGGATCGATGATCCAGCGATAGCCGCCGGCTGCCTGCCGCAGGGACTCTTCAGCATAAATTTTGTGATCCGGGAAATAATTATGGATGATAGTGACAATACATTCTTCCGATTTCTTATCCACGGTTGTGACAAAATCAGACTTGGATTTTGTCTCAATTTCCGCGTGCGTCAATGTTCCCAGGCTCGCCATGAGAATATCGCCTGCTTCATAGGCAGCCCTGGTCGCAATGCGGCCCAATTCAGTCTTTTGTTTCATCCATCTCCTTCGCTCCGCCGTGCAAATCGATCACCGTCACCCCGGAATCACCTTCATTCCAGTATCCCAGGCGAAAGCTGATGACATGCGGATGTTTGTCCAGATAGTGACCGACATGGCCACGCAGCTTGCCGCTGCCTTTTCCATGAATGATACTGACCTCGTGAAAGCCTGCCAAAAGCGCCTGATCGAGAAATTGATCCAGAACTTTGATCGCCTCCTCGCCGGTCATGCCGCGAATGTCCAGTTCTCTGCTGTATCGCTTGTCCGCTTCCACGTTGAAGCGAACGCGCGCTGCCGGTTGAGGTGCATGCCGGCTTTTTGAAAGTTCTTTCAGGGATACGCGCGCCTTGATGCCGCTGCCAAATTGCACCAGAACGCGCCCTTTCTTATCAATGTCACCAATAATCTGGCCACTGCCACCGGTATTATGCCAGATGACATAGTCACCTTTTACAATCGATTCATGCGCAGAGTCCGCGGCTATCTGTGCTGTCTGCAGGATAGATTTTAAATTTTCGACCTTTTCCTTTTGAATCTGCAGTTTTTCACGTGACTTTTTCACGTACTCTTTTTGCGCATGAGACTCGCGAATTTCCCGTATAGCGCCTTCAACCGCGGCATTTGACTCGCTCAATAGCGCTTCCGCCTCCAGCACGGCGCGGTGCTTGATCTCTTTTATATTTCTTTCAAGCGCGTCTTTGCGTTCGGTATATAGTTTCACTAATCCTCTGTAGCGCGTCTCCTCGAGATGGGCTTGTCTCTCGAGCTGACCATATTTCTGCACCCGCTCTTCCAGTTCAAGGATCAGTCCCTCCAGTCTGTTTTTATGTGCGCCGACCAGGGTGCGCGCCCGGTCGGTCATATCGCCGGGCAAGCCCATACGTTGGGCGATCTCAAAAGCATAGCTTGAGCCGGGTATGCCGGTGCGAAATCGATAGGTCGGTTGCAGAGAAGTGACATCGAACTCGAGCGAGGCGTTGTCGATGCCGACGGTTTCAAATGCAAATGCCTTCAATGAGCTCTGATGCGTCGTGACAATTGAAAGCGCCCGTCGCTCTGTCAGCCGCTCCAGCAGGGCAATGGCCAGAGCTGTGCCCTCTTCCGGATCAGTGCCCGAACCGATTTCATCGATGAGGACCAGCGAGCGATCATCGGCTTTCTCGGCTATTTCTTTGAGCGCCTGCAAATGAGACGAAAAGGTGGACAAATCATTTTCAAGAGATTGCTGATCACCGATATTGGCAAAGAGACTGGTGAGTAATCCGACGCGCGAATGAGATTGCGCCGGGATGTGCAGACCGCAAAGGGTCATCAGCACCAGCAATCCTACCGTCTTCAGCGCCACAGTCTTGCCGCCGGCATTTGGCCCGCTGATGATGAGCGTATGACTTTTTTCGCCCAATTCAATATCGAGAGGCACCACATCTTTTCCCATTCTCAGGTAGAGCAGTGGATGAAATGCCAGAGCGAGAGCGAGCACCGGCTCCTCGCACACGATCGGCTGGAAAGCATTGAGCGCCTGCGACAGCCGGGTCTTGGCATAGATAAAATCAAGATCGCCATAAAGGACGAGATTGCGTTCGATCGCATTCTGCTCGGCCCGAATGTCCTCTGTCAGGTGGCGCAGGATGCGCTCGATCTCTTTCTGCTCCTCTGTCTGCAGCTCGCGGATGCGATTGTTATCATCGACCACAGTGAGAGGTTCGATGAAAAAGCTCGAACCGGTCGCCGATTGATCATGCACCAGCCCCTTCACCTTGCGCCTGAATTCATCCTTGACCACAAGAACCCATCTGCCATTCCGCACAGAGATCAGATTTTCCTGCAACATACCGCTGGCGGAGTAGATTTTGAGCAGGGATTCCATTTTTTTCCGCACAGCACTGTGGGCGCGCTCAATATTCTTGCGGATCGATGCCAGCTCTGGGCTCGCGTTGGTTTTCACCTCGTTGGTCTCGACATCAATAGCAGTAGCGATCTTGTTTTCCAGGCTTTTCAGCGGGATCAGTTCAGAGGTGATCAATTTCAACGTGGGAATTCGCTCGTGGCGCTCGGAAAAATAGGCGGTCAATCTTCGAATGAGGATGAGAAAACGGAGCAGATAGGCGAGCTCATCCGGCTGCAGCATGCTGTTGAGAATTCGACTTTTCTTCATGACGGGACGCAAATCGACAATGTCGTCAAATGGGGGTGATTGATCATAATCGAGGAGAGAGCGGAATTCGCTAACCTGAGTTTGGGATTTTTCAATATCGGCGAGCGTCGCAAATGGCCGCATATCATCAACCCGCTCTCTGCCCAGGAGAGACAGTGTCAGATCAGCGAGGTGATCGCGGAGGACATCAAATTCCAGGGTTTCATAGAGAGAGGTCAAGACAACTCTTCAATCGCTTTCAAACAAGAGTTCAGGTTCATCTCATCAGCCCAACGCGTCCAGAACATCCTTAACATTCGGAATCTTTTCGATCGTTATGAGAACAACCTGTCTTGCAAACTCTTTAATATGGGGATAAAGAATCGCATCCTGAGTATATTTATCGAGCGCGGACTGCAATCCCATTCTGGGCATCAAGAGAAGGATGACGCTGGTGAAAAAAGCGCCCTTGAAAAATCCGATGGCGCTGGCGCTGAGGTTGAGAAACGTCCCTCCCGCCCCTTTGAGAGTTTCGGGCAAAAGTTTGATAATGCCCAGTAATAATAAACGCAACACCGCGAGGACGATGATGAACGAGAGATAGGGGCCGAGATCTGCAAACTGGCGCCAATTTTTGGCGATCAGGTTGCCGATTGCCTCGCTTGAGCCGATGGCGGCGACAATGGCGAGGAGCCAGCCAATCGCACCCAGCAATTCACCCCGCATACCGGCACGAAAACTGCGCACACAAAAAAGAAATAAAATAATCACAATGACCAGATCGATGATCATGGAGAGTTTCCTACCTGCACCACTTGCAAACAATAGAGTGAAAAGATAGATATGAAATCTTGCACCCTATCGACAAATATAGTGGGCGTCTAGTCTGCAAGTTTTTTGCGAACAATTGCGTTTATCTCTCGCCCGTCCGCCCGACCCGCTGCCATTTGGATGGCGATCGTCATCACTTTGCCCAAATCGTGCACGGATTTTGCATTGACTTGTGCGATAGCAGCAGTGACAATATTTTCAATCTCTTCGGGGCTCAATGGCTGAGGCAAATAGGACTGGATCACTGCCAGCTCAGCCGACTCTTTTGCCACCAGATCATCGCGTCCGGCGTGAGCATATGCCTCTATCGATTCTTTTCTCTTTTTGGCGGCGCTGACGAGAACGGCTATTTCCTCAGCGTCAGTCAGCTCCCTCCTCTTCTCGATCGACTCATTTTTAATGTAGCCGCGCAACAGCCTGATGGTGGAAAGCCGATCCTTTTCCCCAGCTTTTAAAGCGCTCTTCATATCCTCGGTCAATCTATCAAACAGACCCATTCACCTCTCCCGGCCAACTCAAACAGTGCACTCTTTGTCTCTTTATCTTTCCATCATTTGGAGTTTGCGCATTTTGCGGCGAGCGGCATTCATTTTTCTGCGTTTCGCCTCGCTCGGCTTCTCATATTGCTGATGTTTGCGAATATCAGACATGAGACCCGATTTTTCACAGGTCTTTGTGAACCGCCGCAGAGCTTTTTCAAATGACTCATTTTCACGAACTCTCACTGCAGGCATCTGAAATTCAACCTCCTTTCATTTGGGTATTTAGATCAAGTAAAAAATATAAATATTTCCTGGATGAGAATCAAGCACTTTTATCAAGAATTCGTAAAACGTCAGTCTCTGGCAAAATCGATTAAAAAGCAGCATAAGATACTATGTTTAGCAAAAATATTATTTCACTTTGCATGATGCCTCGATTGGATTTTCTGCACTCAC
>JAFGJB010000067.1 GCA_016929295.1 Candidatus Zhuqueibacterota bacterium
CCGTTCAAGCCTACTTACAAATCCCGCACCGCCGGTAGAATCTGCGTCATGATGATATTGATGGTGTTCATCCACTGTTCATGCGCCGGTCGCTCGCCCAAGTTCCAGTTGCTTTGCGCAACGATGGTCAGTTTAAGGTCCGGGAAATTGAAAATGAATTGTCCGCCCCAGCCGTTGGCAAAATAATAGTCGTGACCATTCTGTTGTCCGGTCCACCACAAAAAGCCATAACCGGTGCCAAAGGGAACGGCGTTATTTGTCGTGAGATGCGTCCCGGTGGACAGGCTCACCCATTCCCTGGGGACAATTTGTCGATCATTATAGCGGCCCCCATTCATGAACAGCAGACCGATTTTCAATAACGCATGCGGTCCCAATCGGAGGGTTGAGCTGCCGTTATAATATCCCTGTTTGTCCGTTGACCATGGGCCTGGTGAAATCCCCAATGGCGTGAAAAAATGACGAATCGCGAACTCTCGTGTCGCTTCGCCAGAGATCTGGCTCAGAATGACCGACAGCAGATGACTGGCGCCTGAATTATAGGTAAAGGTTTGCCCGGGTGGATGGATGAAAGGTAGTGACAGCACATAATCCACCTGGTTGTCCGCCTCCAACCATTTGCCATAATCGGTGGCCTCGGCGTCCAATTCGCTCCACGGTAAACCGCTGCTCATGGTCAATAGATGTCGGAAGGTCAGGTTCTCATGCTCGGGACCATAGGCCTCTGAGATTTTTTCCAGGATCGGTCCGATCTTTTGATCAATACTTGGCAGTAGTCCTTTTTCCAAGGCGATGCCGGTTAAAATCGATATAATGCTTTTGGTGACAGAATAAATATTCTGCGTCGTATCGATGATGCCGAGATGAAAAATCTCTTCTGCCACCACGATGTCGTTGCGCGCTAGGATGAGTGCTGAGACACCGCTATCCTGTTGAGCCGCCTGGAAGGCTTTCTCTAATTGGACGCCATCGATGTTTTGTTTTTCGGCCTCGGGAAAGATCGACGGCGTGGTTGGGTTTTTCTCTGAACAGAAGAAAAAGAGGAAAAAAATGACAATATAAAATTTTCGTGTTTTCATGATCGCTCCTTTCGCACAAAGATCGAAATTTATAATGCAAGCTGCAAGCTTTTTCGTACGGTCTGAAATAAGAAGGCTCGATGGCGGCCACTGCGTCGTAATATTCATCTTGAGGCATCTTGTATGCCATAAATATAATTTCCGTGTGCTCTATTTCCGGCCACCTTCTCGGTTCTACATCCCACTTTCTTCTAAGGACATAAACGACTAAACTGTCATCCTGAGCGGAGTCGAAGGATGGGGCAAGCACGTGCTTTATAACACTCCTCGACTCCGCTCGGAGTGACAGGTTCTTTTTTTTTGAAATCCGAGTATCGGATCAGCGACTTGGGGGAACAGCAGGCCATTACTGCTGTTTGAACCTCAAATTAATTCTTGTTTCTTATTGAAGGTTATTTATATTTTTAGAATGTTGTCAATTTTGTGCAGCAATTAATTTACAGGAGCAATGTATGCATAATCGGCGCCTCTTTTTGAAGAATCTCATCACTGCTCCCTTTCTACTGAGCATGGTTTGCAGATGCGGCAAGCTGTCGGCGAAACAGCTCTTCAAAATATCTCTGTCCGAATGGTCGCTGCATCGATCGTTGTTAGCCCGAGAGATCGATCATCTGGACCTCCCACGACTGGCCAAGGAGCTCGGCATCAATGCCGTCGAGTACGGGAATCACTTCTTCATGGACAAGGCTCAGGATAAAGGCTATCTGCGCAATCTGAAAGAACGCTGTGAGGATTTCAGCGTCAAGAGCCTGCTCATTCGGTGCGATCATGAGGGCCGATTGGGCGATCCTGATGAATCAGCTCGCAAAGTGGCGATTGAGAACCACTACAAATGGGTACAGGCGGCGCAGATTCTCGGCTGCCATGCCATTCGTGTCACCGCTGACAGCGATGGCTCTTACCTGGAACAGCAACAGCGCCTCTCCGATGGTCTGCGACAGCTCTGCGAATACGCTGATGATTATGATATAAATATCCTTGTTGAAAACCGCCGCGGCTTGTCAGCAAATGGGGAATGGCTCCTCTGCGTCATGAAAATGGTCGATCATGTTCGTCTCGGCACCCTGCCGAATTTTGGCAATTTTCAGGTTGAAAAGGATGAATGGTATGACCGTTACAAGGGAGTGGCCGAGCTCATGCCATTTGCCGGCGCGGTCTGCGCGCAAACCGGTGAATTTGATGCTCACGGCAATGATATTCGCACGGATTATTTAAGGATGATCAAAGTGGTCCTCGCTGCCGGATATCGTGGCCATATTGGCATCAGCTATCGTGGTCCGCGCCTTCCTGAAACCTGGGGCATCCGGGCGACCAAAACGCTGTTGGAGCAAGTGCGGGCGATTATGGCGGAAGAAATGTCATCGTGACGGGCCTAGTCTCTCACCCGATCATCCAACAACCGTTTCAGCTCGGCGCTGCTTTTTGGCGACCAGCCAAAAGACGCTTGCCAGACACTCTTGCTCTCCATGCACAAATAGATGAACACATCCCGAGAGTATGAGCGGATCCAGTCGTGCATCTTGCGAAACATGTCGACGCGGATCGGTTTGAAATAGCGCAATTTGCCATCTGCTCCCGCTAATAATTCTCCCAGGAATATCCTGGAGTGCGGATGATTTGTCCGCATCACCTCATCAAAGTGCGCCGGGTAACGCAAGGCGCCGAGGCTGATCCAGGCGATGCTCTCCGGTCTGATGCGGCGGAATATCTTGTCGACGATCTCTCGATACCCCTCCTGCCAGCCGGCATGGTCCAGCATGGGATCAAAATGAAAGCCGATCCGGTAGCCGGCGTGCTGCACCGCCGCGGCAGCGTCGAGTCGACTGTCGATCCGCGGAGCGAACGCCTCTTCGCTCGCCTGCATGGCCTCTGCATTCAGCGACCATGAGATGACCGAGCGGCCGTTGTGTTGCAGATCCAGGAGCGGCTCGATGGAGATATTCTTGCTCTTGAGCTCAATGATGGCGTTTTTTTTGTCGGAAAAATAATTGACCAGCTCGGCTGCCAGTTCCGTCACATGATCGAAGGTCAGGCTATCCGTCAGTTCGCCGGTGCCGATCCGATAAAAAGCGGCACCAGGAGCAGAGAGTATTTCGTCCAGTTCACGATACATATCATCGACGTTGCAGTAAATCGTGATGAGCGGATTGTTCAAATATCCCTGCAAAATGCAATAGCTGCAGCCGAGGTCGCAGCCGGCCGCGACGTCCAGATTGTAGTACAGACAGCAAATGTGCTCCCGTGTGCCCGGGCAGCGGCGGACAAACGGCCCTCGCTGCCTGGCGAGCAGCAGACAGTCGCGCCAGCTGTCTTTGACCGGGTCCATTGCAGCGTCCCTCAGCAGCTCATTGGCATCGCCGATCACCTCCTGGCTGCTGTGCGGGAATTTTGCCACAATTCTCGTCGTCAATGTCGCGGAGAAAATCGCTTCCTCAATATAGATTCTTGCCGGTGAAAACAATTTTCTCCCTGTTGGCGACATCATGGCAATTTTGACAGCTTTTCGACAACGCCGTCGCTCATCAGTCTTTGCAAGTGCGCGACCGTCTCGGCAAAATCGCCTTCGCCGGCAAACGAAAACGTTACCGAATAGGAATCGCCTTCAAAGTACGGCGGCGCCTGGATGCGTATATGCCCCAGGCGGGCATCGTGCAGAATTTTTTCATAGGTCGCGCGGACAGCCGAATAGCGGGGATATCTCTTTTCCCACAGCCACTGCTTGAGGCGCTCGCTTTTTTGCGAGGGCGTCATCTTTTCGTTCAAAATATCCTGCACCGGCTGCGAGTCGATCGCTTGCGCAATGGTCAAATCATGCATCCTGGCGATGTCAGCGAGCAATCTCCACAGTTCGCGTCCCCGATTTTTGCTCAGGTGGAGCGCCTGAAACAGCGACCATATCTTGATTTGATCGTGATCGGATTGCTGCAATATTTCCCCTGCCAGGTCGAGAGGGACTTGATCGGCCACCAGGGCGCTCTGCCACTCCGGCGGAAGCTCGTGCAATCCGCAGTAGAGTTGCAGCACGCGCGGATTCGGACCATAGCCCAGCATCGGCAAATAGGTATGAATGATGTCATGTTCATTTATCTTGAATTCGTGTTGCAGCTTGTCAAGGACAACTGAAAGCTCGATCGGGTTCAACTGCCCGGATCCATTTTCCTCAATGGCCATCAGCAGCAGATCGACGCGTGGATGAGCGTCATTGATGACAAAAGCCGGACAGCTCGGCAGCTGCAGTGCAACGAGCGCCGCCAGTCGCTTGAAGCCGCAGACAATCCGGAAAACATCGGCGCCCTTTACCTGGACGATGAGCGGATTGATCAGTCCGATTCGTCCTATGGATGTAATGAGCGACTCGACGCCTGCGGTCGTCCGATATCGATAGGTTTCATCGTCCGGATCAATATCCTTAATCGCCAGCGTTGTGAGTTTTTTCTGCATCATCTTTTTCAAACAGGGAGAGTTGCTTGTCCTTTGTTTTTTTGAACTGCCGCTGTTCATACTGCAGCAGGCTTGCAGAGATGCTGCTCAAAAACCGCGAGGGCGCCTGTTGTTGCTGCTTTCCAAAGAGCATTCTTTTTTTGGCGCGCGTGAGATACAGGTGGCGTTGCGCTCGCGTCATGCCGACGTAGAGAAGACGCCGTTCTTCATCTACATCCAGCGGCTGTCCCGGAATATAGTGCGGTATCATGCCGTCTTCGCACCCGGGAATGAAAACGACCGGGAATTCGAGTCCTTTTGCTGCATGCAGAGTCAGAATGTGAACTCTATCCGCATGTTCGTCCAGACTGTCGATCTGTTTTTGTAACATGAGCGCATCGAGGAATTTGTCTTTTTCAGCGCCAAATGCATATGACAGCTCTTTTGCCTTTTTGAGATAACGATCGATCTCTTCATTTTTCTTCATCTTTGTCGCCAGCCAGTCAAAGATCGATGCGAGGTCGGATGTGGCGTGCTCTGCATACGCGTTCAAAAAGCCCTTTGCATCGTCGACTGCCAGAAACGTCTTGATCCCTTCGGCCAACTCGTCATCTTTGTTTGGTCGAGGAGTGAGCAATGATGCGATAAAATGAAACAAGGCGGGCATTCGATCCGCGTCGTCAATGTTCTGATGCGGAATGCCGGAGCGAGTGAGTGCTTCCATAAGGGGCGGCGCCAGTCGTCTTGAACGCAGGAGAATGGCAAAGTCGGAAAAGCCGTACTCCTCTGTTGAACCTCGCTCATCGACGCGTTCGCTATCCAGGGAAAAGAACGTGGTGCCGCCCAGATGTCTCTCAATTCGGTGGACGATGAACTCGGCTTCGGCGCGATCTGTCGGCGACACCTCGATTTGCACCTTGATTTCCGGCCAAATGGCGGACCAGAGCTGCTCTTTTTCGCTCCGGCCGAGCATCTGCAGCGACGCCGAGAGGATGTTCTGGGCGGAGCGGTAATTGCGTTGCAGCCGGATGGATGCGGCCTGCGGAAAATCTTGGGTGAATTGATGAAAGTAAACCGGACTAGCGCCTCGGAAGCCATAGACCGCCTGATCGGGATCGCCGATGGCGCAGACGTCGCGCGCTGTGATGGCGAGCAAGCGAAATAATTCGTACTGCACTTTGTTGATATCCTGGAATTCATCAACAGCAACGATTGGATATCGCATTTGGATCGCCCGACGCATTTCTGGGCGTTGCCGCAACAGTCGAAGCGGGAAATTGATGAGATCATCAAAATCGACGGCATTATGATCGGATAACAGCTGCTCGTACTGGGCAAAGACAGCAACGATTTTGTCCGATATCTCGCCCTCTAATGAGCGCACAGACTCGGGAGAGTGCCCCTGCGCTTTGAGGAAGGAGATTTTTTCCAATGTCGAATTGGAGATTTTATCGCCGGTCGTTTGTGATAATTTGTCCCGAAAAGCGTGTGTGTCGATTGGCGAGAGAATCCGGAATTCCTTATCTCGTCCGAAAAAGCACTCCTGCTGGCGCAAAAAAGCGGCGCCAAAGGCGTGGAATGTCTGAATCGTCAGCCAACGCACATCGTCGCCGATGAGTCGTACGAGACGGTCGCGCATTTCCATCGCCGCCTTGTTGGTAAAGGTGATGGCGAGAATTTCCTGCGGTTTTGCATCACCTGTTTCAATCAGTGAAGCCAGGCGGTGCGTGATGGTGCGCGTTTTTCCCGTTCCCGGTCCGGCTTGAATGATGAGTGGCGTTCCTCTGTGCTCGACGGCCTGACGCTGTTCATCGCTCAAGCCATAATCAGTGCTGATTTCCTGAATCCTGGATGGTCGTTCCGCTGCTGCCATTTCGACGCTGTCATTTGCAGTATCCGGCTTTTGTATTGCGGGTAGTGAAAAGAACGATTCCTGCTGCAGAATTTTTTCGCGCTCACCTTGTTTAAATATTTTAATGACGCCATATTCACCATCGTATCCCGGGATCGGATCGATCATGCCGTTGCGCATTCTGCTGATCGCTTCCATCAGCAGATCGCCGCCGACCGCTTGAATGTCCGGGAGCGACAGTTCGATCAGAATATCGAGTTCAGCGCCGAGTTCCCGTAACAGCTTGTGATAGAGCTGGTCGACGCGTTTTGTCGACGGCCCTGATCCGACCACCTCGGCCAACACTTCCGCCAGCGGGATCAGACTTTTGAACGGCTTTACGTCGGCTGGTGTGTAACCCTGGGGGCGATCGGCCAATTCTTCAACGCGATAGCTGACGCCGAGAACAGCGGGCTTGCCGCACACCGGGCACAATCCCTTGTTTTTAATGGTTTCGGATGGTGTGGTGCACGCATGACATTTACGATGCCCATCCAGATGGTACTTGCCTTCCTGGGGAAAAAATTCGATTGTCCCCCCGAAAGCATCACTCTTTTTATCTTTGAGCGCAGCGAAAAGGGCATCATAACTCAGGTCCGTTTGAAACAGGTTGGCTTCCCGGGCCAGTTTAGCCGGTGAGTGGGCATCGGAGTTGGAGACGAGTGTGTAGGCGTCGAGCATGGACAGTCGCCAGTTCATCGGCGGATCACTGGACAAACCGGTCTCGAGTGCGAAAATATACGGCGTCAGGTCATCGAAGCACTCTTCCAGAGCATCAAATCCCGATTTTGAGCCCAGGACCGAAAACCATGGCGTCCAGATATGAGCGGGAATGAAGTGGGCGCGGGGATCCGTTTCGAGGGTGATCTCCAGGAGATCGCGCGTATCGAGACCAAGGATCGGCCGCCCGTCGGAATGAATATTTCCCAGTCGATCGAGCGTCTTTTGCAATTTCTCGACAGCATCGAATGTCGGCAGAAAGATGACGCTGTGGACCTTGCGGGTTTTCGCCTTTTTCTTATAGATGGTGCTCACTTCCCCGGAGAGGACAAAGTGAATATCCGATTCGCACGATGGAGGCACGTCTGCTTGCGTCGTGCGCGCATAGTTGCTTCTCAGGTGATAGAACCCCCCTTCGCTCTCGACCAACTTTTCGCGCATCTCTGCCAGCCATTTGGGATGGGTGATGTCCCCGGTTGCGATGACGCGCAGTCCTTTCATCTGCCCCCAGCTACTCAGATGCTCAAGATCGAGTTGTCTGCTTGTGGCGCGTGAATAATGGGAATGAATGTGAAGATCAGCAACGTATTTCATGCAAGAGTGACTCTAACAAAAAAGGCGGATGAATGATCCGCCTTGGTTATTCCCGGTTATGAGGAGGTGTGAGCATTGGAAAGCGGCATCCTCCCCCTGATCAACAATAGAAAAGGTTACTGCTTTGGAAGGATTTTGTACATGCCGGTTCCGCAAACAGAACATTTTCCTTTCATGGCAGGACGACCATTCTTCATCGTCACTTTTTCCGCGTTTTTCATTTCGCGTTTTGCTTTGCATTTCACGCAATACCCGACTTCGGCCATGATGACACCTCCTTAGTTAGTCAAAATGTGGGTTCATAGGGCTCTCTGTTTATTATAACCACTGAAATTACAAAAACAAAGAGAATTTTTATCTTTTTGATCTTTTAAATTTGTGCTCAAAATGGCCACCAGGACAGGCCAAGTGAGAACAACCACCCGCCAACACTCATCGCTTCAAAGCTGGAGCGGCCTCGAGTTCCTCCAGATGAAATCTCCATCTCAAAAAATGCCGCCAGTCTCTGCATTATAAAATAGTCAACTCCCAATTCGAGATAAAATCCTGTGCCCATGCCCGGATCGCCACTGCCTTCACCTATTTTTTGAAAGATCGAGAAGGGCTCGGCTTCCTTGACATCAAAAAAGCCAAGACCAAAACCATAATAGGATCCCCATTTTTTCTCGACTGCCGGATGAATTCGCAGGCCAATTTTGTACCACTTTTCGTCCCACTGGGCGTTCTGCATCTCCTCACCTGTGGTGGGGTGGATGCCTGTTTTGCCGCCTTGCCGGTACACGCCATATTTGAATGTCGCATAGTGCGCGCCGAATACTCGAACGCCCGCAAAACCGCCGCCGCTTTCCCCCCAACGACTGGCATAGACGTCTTCAAAATTGTGCACAGAAATGCGAAAATAAGATGCCTGTCCGCCGAGCAGCGCTCTGGGCTGCGCGGCAGGAGCAACTGTCGCGTCGTTCCATTGGGCAAAAAGGAGCGCGGGGAACATCAAGATCATATGAAATTTCATCTGCTCTCCTGTTTCAACTGAAATCGCCGTTTCATTGGCAGACAAACATAGAGAAAAACCGCTATGGACATCCACACTCCTATAATATTTGCCACTCCATCGTAAATTGAAAGATCACGTCCGGGAATCATCCCTTGCACAAGTTCATCTGCAATTGCAAAAAAAGTGCCTGTAATTATCGTCATTTTAACTGCAGAAGGCGCCCGGTTTATTTCATATTTGCTGCGATGCCGGCACATGAGCAGACCCCACAGTAAAAAAACCAGCAGATGGGCGATTTTATCCTGCGCCTCAAAGCCGATGTCCGGAGTTTTGACTTTGGGATACCAGGTCAAAAAGAGTAAAAGAACGGTCCACAAGATGAGCGGCAGGGTCCATTTTATCCGGGTCAATAATCCTCCATTTTTTTAAGCGCGCGCGGAATCATCTCCAGCACATCACCTGCGATCATGCCCATTTGTCCGTATCGGACGGCTGCGAGATCGCCGGCGCGTCCATGAATGAAAACCGCAGCGATGGCAGCGTTTTCAGCACTCAGCCCCTGGCCAATGAGCGCCGCGATGATGCCGCAGAGCACATCGCCGGCGCCGGCGGTCGCCATGCCGGCATTGCCGGATGAGTTGATGTAAGCGCGGCCGTCCGGCAGCGCTGTCACAGTCGGGCCACCCTTGAGCACGACGATGCAGTGCCACTCTTCCGCACAGTGTCGCGCTACATCAATCCGGTTCATCACGATCTCTTTTGTTGACAAGCCTGTCAATCTTGACAGCTCGCCCGGATGGGGTGTGATGATCAAGTCGCCTTTGTAGCGCTGCATCAAGCCGGCGTGGCCGGCGCACGCATTCAAACCATCCGCATCGAGGATGAGCGGCAAGGTGATGGCGGCGATCAGTTGGCGAACCAGCTCGCGCGTCTCGGTTGCCTGGCCAATTCCCGGGCCGAGAATCAAGGCGGTTTTATTTTCCAGCTCTCTTTTTATGCCATCTAAATTGCCGGAGACGAGGAATCCATCCCCCTCGTCCTGCATTGGCCTTGTGATCACTTCGGCGCAGTGTGCTTCAAGGATGGCATTGAGGCTTGCCGGAATTGTCAGGTAACAGAGCCCGGCGCCGGCGCGCAGGACCGCCTTGCTCGCCAGGACAGCCGCACCGGTGTAACCTCTTGATCCGGCTATGACATGAATCATGCCGAGATTGTTTTTATGAACGTCGGCTGAACGATGGGGTAAAAGACCCTGGATGAAACTTTTGTCAACATGATAGACGCGCGGATCTTTGATTTTCATCACGTTACGCGGCATGCCAATGTCAATGATACGCAGAATGCCCGCATGTTCTCGGCCCGGTGAAAAGAGCAATCCCCGTTTCGGCGTTGCCATCGTTGCGGTGACGGTCGCCTGAACGGCCGCTCCGTCAATTTGGCCGGTGTCGGCGTTGACGCCGGTCGGAATATCGACCGCAAGGACCGGGCAATTTGCGTTTCGCATCTCTCGGGCGGCGTCTGCGTACAAGCCTTGCAAAGGACCTTTGACGCCGGTGCCGAGCAAGGCATCCACGATGAGATCGGGCTGTGCGCTTGTCGCTGGTATTGCGGAGATGAACTCTGGTTGATGCCCCATGCATTGCAGCATTTCCAGGTTTACCCGCGCATCGCCGCTGATTTTATCGGCTGTTGCCAGCACCAGTGTGCGGACGATCGCGCCATGGTTGAGCAGATGGCGCGCCGCAACAAAGCCATCTCCGCCATTATTGCCGGAGCCACAATAGATATGCACAATGTTGCCGCGTGAATTTTTGAGCATTTTGTCGGCGATGTTGAAAATGCCGCGTCCGGCATTTTCCATCAGGACAATGCCGGGGATTTTGAGTTCATGAATGGCATAGCTGTCCATTGCCGCCATTTCAGCTGCAGTCACAACGGCGTTCATGATCCTGTCCCTTTCTGCTCCAGCACGACGATTGCCACGGCAGACGCCTTGCTGTGCGAGATGCTCACATGGATGTGAAAGTGATCTTGCAGATCTGCTATTTTGCCGAAGCAGTTCAAGCGCGGTCGGCCGGATGGCTCATTCACCACTTCAACATCCAGCCAGCCGGTCGCGGCCTGCAGATCGGCGGGCAACGCTTTGTACAGCGCTTCCTTGACGGCGAAGCGGGCGGCGACGGACGCCGCTTTGCCGGTTTTTTCGCTGCAATATGAAACTTCGCGCGGCGTCAAGATTTTTTGCAGAAATTTATCGCCCCAGCGGTGTATCATGTGTGTCATGCGCTCTATGTCAACGACATCAATGCCAATCGATTGAATCATATTTTACTGTCTTTATGTTAGCTAACCTCAATTGAAACAAAGACAAAGATAATAGTTATCGTGCTTTATTGCAACAACTTTTGCTTGATTGTTAAGCGAATTTGCACTAATTTGAAATCCATAAATTTTAACCTTTAGCTATGACTTATAAGATCTCTCAACTCATTGAGCAAGCTCTTGCCGGCGAACAGAAAGCGTATGCAGAAATAGTCGATCGATATCGTGATCAGATATATCATTTTATTTTTCGCATGGTCAAGGACAAGGCGCAGGCAGAGGATTTAACCCAGGAAACGTTTATAAAAGCTTTTCGTGCCCTGGCATCCTTCAATTCGGATTATGCTTTTTCGACCTGGCTATACAAAATAGCGGCGAATAATTGTATCGATTTCTTTCGCAAGAAGAAATTGACCACCATGTCGCTCAATACACCTCTTAAGGTCAAGGATGGTGAACTGCAGCGAGATTTCCCGGTCGAAGAGCAAGGGCCGGAATCAGATCTGATTTCAAAAGAGCAAACAAGCTCTATTCGGGTCGCCATTGACAGCCTTCCCGAAAAGTATAAGGAAGCGATCATGTTGCGACATAGTCAGGATAAATCTTATGAAGAGATCGCTGAAAAATTGGCAATTCCTCTTGGCACAGTCAAGGTGCGAATTTTTCGCGCCCGAGAGATGTTGAAGAGTCGCTTGAAAGAGCAGCTGCGTAATCGATGATTTGACCGGGAAAAAGATAAATCGGGTGCCGAATTTACGACTTTTAAAACAGGCCGATTTACATCAAGTGAACGGCATTATTTCTCGCGCTTTCACTCAAGGGCGCGTTGATGATGGCTATGCCCACACGCACGTGCCTATGTGCAGTGCTGAATTTTTGGCGATGTACTATGCCCAGTGTCCGCAGGGCTGTTTTGTGCTGGAGGAATCGGGGCATATTCAAGGTGCTGTGTTTTGTCACATATGGGGTGGCACCGGTTGGCTCGGTCCGCTTGTTTTGGCGCCTGAGAAGCATCATCTTGGTCTGGGCAAGCAGTTGACGCAGCATGCCGTCAGCTTTTTAAAGCGCTCCGGTTGTGTCGTCATTGGTCTGGAGGTCAATCCGCGCAGCAATCGAAACATCGGCTTTTACGGAAAACTGGGCTTCATTCCCTCGGTTCTCTGCATCGATATGATCAAGCCTGTTCCGGCGATGGTGCTGTCGCCTGAGGACTCCCCGCATCAACCGGTTTACTACTCAAGATTGTCGAAGAGTGAACGTCGCGGTTTCTTCCGTCATGCCGACCATTTGACAAAAAGCATCATACCGACCGTAGACTACAAGCCGGTGATCGATGCCATCGAGCAGATTCGCCAGGGTGAATCTGTGCTCTATATGCGAAGAGGGACGCCGGTGGGACTGGCGGTGATGCAAACCGAACCGAGTCTCGTGGAAGAACAAAATGCCGTGCTGCGAGTGATTTCTTTCATGGCGCATCCCAAAACGCCGGACAGTTATATGCATTTTTTTTTACAGGATTTCCTCCACTTTGCCCAGACAAATGCACTTGATAGAATACTGATTCGTGTGCCCATGTATTCCAGTCGTTTCTTCAAAATCCTTTTGCACAATAATTATCGAGTTGTGAACAGCGACATCCGCTTTGTCATGGAAGGATATACGGATGAACAAGACTCGTCTTTTTTTCATGTCAATCGATGGGTGTAGATGCTTTGATTGAATTGAGGGCATGATGAATTTTATTGATATTTTACTCGTGGTCGCCGGTTTTATCCTGTCTCTGCTTGGACTGATCGGCTGTATTATTCCAGCCATTCCCGGAACGCCATTGAACTTTTTAGCGCTCATCCTGTTATCATTGGCCAAAGACTGGCAGCCGTTCTCGGCGAAATTTCTCATTGTCATGGCCGTCATCGCCATGGCCGTAAGTGTGCTTGATAATATTATCCCGGCCTGGGGCGCGAAGAAATATGGAGCCGAGAAAACAAGTGTCTGGTTGGCGCTCGCCGGCACGCTCATCGGAGTTGTTTTTTTCCCGCCATGGGGCATTTTCATCGGCGCCTTTGTTGGCGCTTTGGTGGGGGAGTTCGCACATGGCAAGGAGGCGTCAAGGGCGTTCAAGGCGGGATGGGGCGTCTTTGTCGGCACATTCCTGGGAATCGGGATCAAGCTGGTGGCATCCGGGATCATGTTTTTTTATTTCATAAAGAATGTTTTTTAAACTTGTCCTTGCAATTCAATCGAAATATTTCTAATTTTTTATTTAAAGGACTCTCGGACGAAACATGGAGATAAAAATGGCTAATGCTGTTGAACTGACCGACGCAAATTTTCATAAAGAGGTGCTGCAATCTGAACTCCCCGTATTGGTTGATTTTTGGGCTGTCTGGTGCGGGCCCTGCAAAATAGTCGGGCCGATCCTTGAAGAGATCGCCCGCGAGTATGCCGGCAAAATCAAAGTCGGCAAATTGGATGTGGATAACAACCGACAATCCGCTACGAACTATGGCATCCAGAGTATTCCGACGATTCTGCTGTTCCAAGGGGGTGAGGTTGTCGAGACTATGATTGGCGCTGTGCCAAAAGCTCAAATTGTCAAAAAAATTGCCAAACATATCTGACATGAATCGATCTCACAGTATATATGCTGTCATTTTAGCCGGGGGCGTTGGCAGTCGTTTTTGGCCAAAGAGCCGTGAATCCAAGCCAAAACAATATCTGTCGCTCATAGACGAGGGGACCCTGGTGCAGAATACGGCTGCTCGTCTGCAAGGACTTTTTCCCAGGGATGCCATCTACCTGGTCTCGAATCGGGACCAGGAAAAACTGCTGAACGAACAGTTGCCATGGCTGCCGCATGATCATGTCTTCTTCGAGCCCATGGGACGCAATACTGCTCCGGCGATCGGACTGGCCGCCATTCACCTCATTGACAAAAATCCTGATGCGCTCATGGTTGTGCTCCCCGCTGATCATCGTATCACAAAGACCAGCCTGTTCCTTGAAACGCTGCAATCAGCGATTGATTTTGTCCAGGCTGATGACAACGCCCTGCTGACATTCGGCATAAAGCCATCCTATCCGGCTACCGGCTATGGTTATATTGAATCGGGTGATCCTGTGCGCATCAATACCTTCCATGTGATGCGCTTTACGGAAAAGCCGGCGAAAGAGGTGGCAATTGAGTTCATTCGCAAGGGCAACTATTTTTGGAATAGCGGCATTTTTGTGTGGCGGGCTGACACCATCCTGCGCGAGATGAAGCGCCACATGCCGCAATGGCATGCAGGATTGCTCGAAATTCAATCGGCACTTCACTCCGGCGATCTGGACTCGATATGCGAAAAAGTGTATTCTTCTCTCCAGGGACAGTCGGTTGATTTCGGCATCATGGAAAAAGCTGATAATGTTTATGTGGTGCCAGCGGATTTCGGCTGGAGTGATCTCGGCACATGGGAAGAAGTGTACAACTCGTCCCCCAAAGATGAAAACGGCAATGTCGTCAAGGGTCGGCCAATTTTGCTGAATGTCAGCAATTCTTATATTGATTGCGGTGATCGGCTCGTCTCGATCATCGGCGTTGACGATCTCATTGTCATCGACCAGCCTGATGCATTGCTCATCTGCAAAAAAGAGAAATCACAGGACGTGAGATGGCTGGCAAAGGAACTGCAAAACACAGGAAAGAAAAGCGCGTCATAGAAAGCCTCGACAATGATACAGTCCTTGATCAATTACTCGATCTGGCGGGGCAGCTTGGCATTACGGTGAGGCAAGAAGTCGGCGAATTCAGGGGCGGGAGCTGCCGGCTGGCGAACAACCATTTACTGATTCTGCAAAAGACGGATACGGATGTCGCTAAAATTGATATTCTGGCACGTGAACTGGCGACGATGCCGTGGTCTGACATACAAATCGACTCTGCGTTGCAGCACTATCTCAATCAGCGGAAAGAAAAATATAACGGCGCTCTTTAGGAGGAGGTTACATGCAAAAACATGAACTGCGTGACCATTTGCGAAAGGCTCTTTTCATCCCCTCCATGAAGGCCAGGACAAAAGAACAGGCATTGGAAGAGTTGCTTGATTTGTTCGTCGCCGAAAAGTATGTGAAAAATAAGCAGCTCGTACTGGAGATGCTCAAGCAACGGGAGTTGCTCGGCAGCACCAGTTTGGGGAAAGGAGTGGCTGTTCCGCACGGGCGGACAACGGCAACAGCGGATGTCATCATTGCATTCGGTCGCTCCGAAAAGGGCGTAGATTTTGATGCGAGTGACAAAAATCCTGTGACACTCTTTTTTATGGTCATCGCTCCTCACAACGATGAGGGAAATATCTATCTGCCCATCCTGGGCACGCTGGTCATTATTCTGAAAGATGCAAAAAAAAGACACGCTCTCAACAAAGTTGAGACATTTGAAGAACTGGTCGCTCTTATCGATGGAGAATGATGATGGGTAACAGTGAACTGGAGCAGTTGATTTCGCTGCAGGATCTGGATTTGATGATTGAGGAATCGGAAGAGGTTGAAAAATTGGGATTCTCAATAACAGGTGTTAGCCAGTTGAAAATCGCGCGCGAAGAACTGGCGGCAAAAATCAGCAAACCACTGTTGTATCGGTATGAGCGGCTGCGCAAAAAATTGAAAAGAGCAATCGTACCCGTCAAGAATGATATTTGCCTGGGCTGCTTTCTGCATCAACCGACGTCCATCGGCGCCCAGGGACGAGAAGGAGTGGATTTATTCACCTGTGAAAATTGCGGCCGAATGCTCTATTGGCTGGATTAGCCGGGCTGCCCCCGGCGGCCCAGCTTTTAAATGATGCCCAAACCTTTCCCCACCTGCTCAAAAGTGCCAAGGACGACATCCAGTTCTTCATCCGAATGGGTGGCCATGTAGCTCGTCCTCAACAATGCCATGCCTGGCGGCACCGCCGGGCTGACCACCGGATTGCATACCACATCATTTTCAAACAGGGCGCGCCAAAACGTGAATGCCTTTTCATCATCGCCAATGATGATGGGGATGATCGGCGTCTCGCTATTGCCGATGTTGAATCCCAGCTGCGCATAGCCTTCCTTCATTTTGCGGTAATTGTGCCACAACTTTTCAATTCTTTCCGGCTCTTTTTGCAGAATATCGAGACAGGCGAGCACTGCGGCCACGGCTGATGGCGGCGGGCTCGCTGAAAAGATGAGCGCCCGCGCGTTGTGTTTGATGTGCCTGATGACCTCCTCTTCGCCGGCGATGTAACCGCCCAGGGAGGCAAAGGACTTGCTGAAGGTGCCCATGACGAGATCAACTTTGTCGATTAAACCGAAATGTTCAGCGGTGCCCGCGCCGGTCTTGCCGAGCACGCCGATCGAATGGGCGTCGTCCACCATCACCCGTGCATGATGCTTTTCAGCCACCTTGACGAGTTCCGGAAGATTGACGATATCACCGCCCATGCTGAAGACGCCATCCGTCACGATTAAAACGCCGCCGCTGACGCCGTTGCGCGACAGGACGTCATCCAAATCCGCCATGTCATTGTGACGATACTTCAGGGAGCGCCCAAACGCCAGGCGAGTGCCATCGACAATGCTCGCATGATTTTCTGCGTCGCCGACGACCAAATCCTTGCGGCCTACAAGCGTCGCAATCGTCCCCTGATTCGTCTGAAATCCTGTCGAAAAAATGAGCGCTTTTTCCATCTGCATGAAATCGGCCAGGCGTTCTTCCAGCTCTTCGTGAATGGTGAGTGTACCATTGAGAAATCGCGATCCGGTGCAGCTCGAGCCAAAATGATCTATCGCATCTTTGGCCGCCTTTTTGACGCGTTCGTCCTGCGTCAAACCCAGGTAATTATTCGAGCCGATCATGATCTTTTGCCTGCCGCCGATCGTCACTGTGGTGTCTGCCCCTGATTCAATGGCGATGAAATAGGGGTACCATCCCTCTTCGATTGCCTTCTTGGCACGTGCACTGTTTCCCTGCGAACATTTTGCGAAC